>NZ_CABTZZ010000017.1 GCF_902489465.1 uncultured Varibaculum sp.
GATTTGAGTATCAGCTCCCCTCTCTAGTGGCTATGGCGCGTCCCTTAACTGGCTTTGCGAGCGCGTAAGATCTTCCGTCACACGAAGAAGCTGTTAACTGCCGATTTAGTTAAGAAAAGATAGGAATAAGTATGGCTGACACAAATGAACGTATCCCCAGCGTGTTTAAACAACTGCTGTTTTGGGTGTTGGTGGCGATCGTGGCCGGGGCTTTGATCGGTATGATCCCGGGACTTCCTAAAGGATTTATTTCTCCTTTCGCCACTTTCAACGATATTTTCGGTAAATTCTTGAGTTTTTGTATTCCTTTGATCATTTTGGGACTGGTAGGGCCGGCTCTAGCAGACCTGGGGCGGGGAGCCGGTAAATGGCTATTGGCCACAGTCGCGATCGCCTACGGCTCAACTCTTTTTGCGGGGTTCGGTACCTACGGCATTGCGTCCGTGGTTTTCCCACGGATCCTGACCGAATCGGCTCCTGAACTAAAAGAACCCAAGAACGCGGTGGCCTCCCTGCTAGGAGATAACCTCAATATCACCCCGGTGCTAGACGTTACCGGTGCGTTGATTTTGGCTTTTATCTTAGGGATTTGCATGGCGGCTCTGAACACCCCAACTTTGCATCGCGCCTACGCGGAGTTCCGGGATATCACCATGTTGATGATTAAACGGGCGATTGTTCCGCTGCTACCGTTGTTTATCTTCGGTACGTTCCTGAACATGTCCTACTCGGGGCAGATTGCGCTGGTCATCAAAGTGATGATCAAAGTGATTTTGGTATCGGTGGTTCTGACTGTGGTGCTACTGCTGATTCAATATGTGATAGCAGGCGCGATTGCGAAGACTAACCCCTTTACTGCACTAGGCCGGATGGCGAAAGCCTATTTCACCGCGCTGGGTACTGCTTCTTCGGCAGCCACCATTCCGGTGACCTATCAGTGCGCGCGCAACAACGGAGTTTCTGAAGAAATCGCTGGTTTCACGATTCCGCTGTGTGCCACCATCCACCTGGGTGGTTCCACCGTTAAGATCACTGCTTTTGCTCTGGCAGTTATGCAGATGACCGGGCAGCCTATTTCCTTTGGGAAAATGGCGATGGCCATCATCATCCTGGGGATTACTATGGTGGCGGCACCGGGGGTTCCCGGTGGCGCAATCGCGGCTGCGCAAGGCGTTTTAATGGGCTTCCTGGGATTTTCTCCCGAACTGTATTCGCTGATGGTTGCGCTGTATGTGGCAATTGACTCGATTGGTACTGCCACTAACGTGACCGGGGATGGCGCGATCGCCATAGTGGTGAATAAGCTGGCAGGTGGCTCGCTGGGTAACGAAAAAGGTAAAGCGATGGCTACCGCCGAAACCATGGTTTCGGCTTCTGACTAAATAGCTAGGTGTTTTGCCCTCGCCGTTTTTGGCCGGTTTCGTCCTTAGAAAACGAAATCAGCTAATCGGCGAGGGCAAAGCATTATCTGAGTATTGCCTTTAGAATGGGAGCCAGAAAGGAACGATTATTTATGGAACAGCCTCCCTTGCTGCCACTGCGGGAAGAACTTACACAGGTTACCCCGTATGGGGCGCCGCAATTGGATGTGGCTGCCCGGTTAAATGTAAACGAAAATCCCTATCCTCCCAGTTCCCAGATGATTGCCGATATTTCTCGCGCGGTTAGTGAAGCGGCGGCGGGGCTTAACCGTTACCCCGATCGAGATTTCACCGCCTTGCGAACGGCTCTAGGCGGCTATGTAAAGCGTGAATCAGGGCTCGATTTTCCGGTCGAGCAAATCTGGGCGGCTAATGGCTCTAATGAAGTGATGACCCAGCTTTTGGGAGCCTATGCGGGGCCAGGACGCACGGTGTTGGGAACCGAATACTCCTATTCGATGTATCCGGAATACGTGCGGGGCGCGCACTCGAAATATGTGACGGTTCCCCGACAAAGCGACTGGAATATTGATGTTGCTGCCCTGCTCCAGGCACTGCGTGAAGTGCGTCCCAGCGTGCTACTGTTGGCGAATCCCAATAATCCGACCGGTACTGCCAGCAGCCAAGCCGAACTAGTGCAGATTTTGCAGCAAGCTAAAGAAACCGGGCCGGTGATCTCCGGCAGTTCCACTGCTACTGTGGTGGTAATTGACGAGGCCTACGGGGAGTTCCGGGATCCCGATCAGCCCAGCGCCCTCGCCCTCTTAGAGAAATTCCCGCACCTGGTGGTATCGCGCACTATGTCGAAATCTTTCGGGATGGCGGGACTGCGCCTGGGATACCTGGTGGCGGCCAAGGAAGTAATTGCGGATATTATGCGGGTGCGTTTGCCCTATCACCTGTCTGCGCTCACCCAGGCGGCGGCAATCGCGGCCTTGGGGCATGCCGAAGAACAGCTCCTACAGTTAGCGCAGTTGCGTGAGCGTCGCGATAACTTGGCGTCCTGGCTAGAGGGTAAAGGCTACACCGTACCTAAAACCCAGGCTAACTTTGTGCTTTTTGGTCCCTTCCCGGATCGACACCAAGTCTTCAATGATTTATTGGAGCACGGGGTGTTGATCCGCGAGGTAGGTCCGGAAGGATTCTTGCGGGTAAGTATTGGCACCGCCGCAGAAGATCAAGCATTTCGTGAAGCATTCGAGGAGGTAACCAAATGAGCCGCAGTGGGAAAGTCACCCGGGAAACCGCGGAATCAAATATCACGGTAGAAATAAATCTAGATGGCACTGGGAAAAGTCAGATTAGTACCGGCGTGCCTTTCTATGACCATATGCTCACCGCGCTTTCCAAGCATTCCTTGATCGATATGAATATTGCTGCTCGCGGCGATATTGAGGTGGATGTGCATCACACCGTAGAAGATACCGCTATTTGCCTGGGAACAGCTCTGCGCGAGGCTCTGGGGGATAAAGCGGGGATCCGCCGTTTCGCTGATGCCACCGTACCGCTTGATGAAGCGCTAGCGCGGGCTGTGGTTGACGTGGCGGGACGCCCCTACTGTGTGCACCGCGGAGAGCCAGCTGGCCAGGAATATCATCTGATTGGTGGACATTTCACCGGTTCGATGACCCGCCATGTGTGGGAGTCTTTTGCCTATAATGCCGGGATCTGTCTGCATGTGGAGGTACTTGCTGGGCGCGACCCGCACCATATTGTAGAGGCACAGTTCAAAGCAGTAGCGCGGGCACTGCGGGGCGCGGTAGCAACCGATCCTCGGGTTAACGGTATTCCTTCCACAAAGGGCGCGCTGTGAACGCCGCAAACTTTCCCGATCAGGAGGATCCCCGCGATAAAGAACCCCGCGAGGAAAACTTGGCGGGCGATAATGAATCCGCAGCTAAACCAGAAGATTACTTCGACCAGGTAATCGCCCAATCGGGCATTAACGGAGAAGAGCTCGATGGATTCAGTGAAGAAGTAGACCAGGATTTGCAAGCCTGGCAACATTTAGAGGCATTGCCACCCGAAGCCGGAGATGTGGCGCTAGTATTGACCAACCTGCTAGAGGCAGTACCGCTAGCCACGATGATGGCAGCTCACGAGATTGATGCCCGGATCGTGGAAACTGAGTCCGGGTGTGTAGTGTGGAAACGCCTGACTCCTACTCCCGATGATGAGTTAGAAGCGCTACTAGGGGAGGAACGTCCAGTTTGCCCAGAGGCTGAGGAACTCGCCCTCGCGGTTTCAAAAATTACTCCCTATGGAGCAGTCCTGTTTGTTTCTACTTTGCGTTCGGATCGTGATGATGACCCGGGGGTACAGGGGCAGATTACAGCGCGCGTGTACTATGACGGACGGTTTGACCGTACTATTCCAGCCGGCCCGCTAGTTTCTTGCGCTGATGAGCGGATAGAAGATCTGCTACTCGGGCGGACTTCCCCCGAAGATTATCCCGAGATCCGTCCTCCCCGCCTGCGTGATTTACCGGGGATTTTGCTGCGGCAATTGCGGGGACTGCAAGAAGATACTAATCGCGGGGAAGACCCCGGTAAACGGGAGGACAAGGACGGTGACTAAACAGGTAGCGGTGTTCGACTATGGCTCCGGCAATGTGCGCTCGGCGGTTAACGCCTTAAAACGCGTCGGGGTAAAGGTTGTCCTGACCAGTGACTTTTCTACCTGCTTGGAGGCTGATGGGCTACTTGTTCCCGGGGTAGGGGCATTTGCGGCAGTGATGAAGGATCTGCATGCTCGCCGCGGTGACACCCTGATTGACCGGCGTTTAGCGGGCGGGCGGCCGGTGCTCGGAATCTGTGTGGGTATGCAAATACTATTTGAACGCGGCCTTGAGCACGGCGAGGACACCGCCGGGATGGGGGAATGGCCAGGAACAGTAGAAAAACTACGTGCCCCGATTCTGCCCCATATGGGTTGGTCAAAGATCCAGGTAGGGAAGGGTTCGCAGCTTTTTTCCGGGATCGCAGATGAGCGTTTTTACTTCGTGCACTCCTACGGGGTAACGGCTGATCCTTCCGGGCATTATCGGCAATCCTCGCGGATGAAACCCCCGATTTTTTCTTGGGGCATCCACGGAACCCCTTTTATCGCCGCGGTTGAAAACGGTCCTCTTTCGGCTACGCAGTTCCATCCCGAAAAATCCGGCGATGCCGGCATGGAGCTGCTTCGTAACTGGACGCAAAGCTTCTAAGGGAGAACAATGCTAGAACTTTTACCGGCAGTAGATATAGTCTCTGGCCAAGCAGTACGCCTACATCAAGGCAAAGCTGGTAGCGAAAAAGTTTATGGGGTGCCCTTAGAAGCCGCCCGTACTTTCGAAGAGGCCGGAGCCCGCTGGCTACACCTGGTGGATTTAGACGCCGCCTTTGGGCGGGGGAATAACACCCAAGTGGTGCAAGAAATCGTTGAACAGGTAAATCTGCAGGTAGAGGTATCAGGGGGGATCCGTGACGACGAGTCGTTAGAACGGGTGCTAAACGCGGGGGCACGGCGGGTAAATCTGGGTACCGCCGCGATTGAAAACCCAGAGTGGACTTGCCAGGTGATCTCTAAATACGGTGACCAGATTGCGGTGGGGCTGGATGTGCGCGGACATACCCTATCGACTCATGGCTGGACCAAAGACGCCGGTGACCTCTTTGAAATGATTGCGCGGCTAGATGCAGCCGGTTGCGCCCGCTATGTAGTCACCGATGTAATGCGCGATGGCACCTTGACCGGCCCGAATACGCAATTGCTGCGCGAAGTATGCGAGGTAACTTCCGCGAAGGTAATAGCCAGTGGGGGAGTGAGCACCCTGGATGATTTACGTACTTTGCGCGAGCTCGCCAGCATTGGGGTCGAGGGGGCTATTGTGGGCAAAGCCCTGTACTCCGGGCAGTTCACTATCGAGCAGGCCTTGATGGTTGCTAACGGGAGAGCGTAGTTTGGAGATTTCCAGCCCCGCCCAGGCGAAATCCGCCGGCAGCAACTCTATGCCCGCCAAGCAAGAAAACGCGATTTTACGTGCCTTGGCTCGCCATAGTAATTCCGCTGACAAAGGCGAGATAGATCCGGCTATGGCAGCGGCTTTTAAGCTTAACGGTCTAAGAGAGCGCCTGGTAGCGATAGCGGCGGCTTTAGGGGATGGGCGCGTCATCTTGCCGGTATTACCCCATGAGGTCGCCCCTGAGGGCGATTGCCCCAGCGGACAGTTGCCACAGATTCACCTAAAAGGTGCCTCCGCTGCGCCGGCAGTTCCCATTTATTCGTCGCTGGGGGCTATGAATGAGGCCGTAGATGCGGGTTTAGGTAACAAACTCGCGCCGACAGGGGGCAGGGAAGATAGGCCACGACCGTTACCAGTTGGTGCCCGCTCCCTCGCTATTGCCGCCCTCGATTCCCCCGGTCGGATGCTGCTAGATGAAACTTACCTGCTGCCGCGCCCCCTGCTAAATGCTTTGGCCTGCGCAGATACCTGGGTTCCCGGCTGGGAGAATCCCGCTTTGCTAGCCGGAATCGCCCGGGTAATCCGGCAGGTGCTTCCGGGAGCCGAGTGGGAGATTATTCCGCAAATTGCCGGGCCAGATCGACTATTGGTAGCAGTAGACCCTAATGCCCCGGGGCTGGTGGCAGCTTTTCAAGCGCTGCAAACAGGAATAAATTCTTTAGATGTTTTAGAAGCCGCAGCGGATTTACTGGAAGTAACTCCGGTGCCGGCTACTGGCGGAAACTAGTTTAGATCCCAGGTTTTGACCCGGCAGGTCTAATGATGCCCACAGTGAGCTGGTTCTTGCGGGGTTTGTAAATGCCGGCGATATACCAGGGGATGCAACGCTGCTGCCAGTGCGTACAGGATTATCAGCCCCATCACGATCGCCGATCCGGAGGCGGCGGCCGTGAAGTAAGAAAAGACTAGCCCTGCAATACACATGACCACTCCCAGCAGCATTGCCCATCCCATAGTGGCACTGAAAGAGCGTGCATAAATTTGGGTGATGGCTACGGGCACAATCATTAGCGCGGAAACTAGGAGCACTCCCACTACGCGCATGGCAGTCGATACCGTCAGGGCGCTAACCACCGCTAAGCAGATGGTCAGCAGCCTTACTGGGATTCCCGACGCCAAGGCGAACTCCTCATCGTTGCAGATAGAGAAAAGTTCTCTGCGCATCCCCAGTCCAAACACTAGGATCAGCACCGATAAGGCGATCGTCAGGTAAACGTCTGACCAAGAGACGGCGGCGATTGAGCCGAATAGATAGGAATTTAGCTGGTTGGTGGTGCCCCCAGCCAGGGAAATCACCAGCACCCCGGAAGCGATCCCTCCGTAAAAAAGTAAGGCCATCGCCACGTCACCGCTGGCTCCGCCTTTGGCGCGCACTAGTTCAATAATCACTGCGCCGGCGATCGAGGCGATAACCGCCCCCGGGATCGCTAAAGCGTCCCCGCCAGCAACTTCCGTTAGATTACCAACTACCCAACCGAGAGCCACCCCGGTCAGAGCTACGTGTCCGATTCCATCTCCGAGTAGTGACAGCCGACGTTGCACCAGGTAGGTGCCAATAATGGGGGCACTCAGTCCCACCAGGACGGCCACGATTAGGGAACGTAAAAAGAAAGGAGAGGCTAATAAACTTGCCCAATCGGCTGCAAAGCTCGGTAACTGTGCGAGAGTATCGCGGATAGCGGAGGGGGCGAGATGGCTAGAGGAGGGCGCAAAACTAAGTTGCAGGCTGGGGGCAGTTAGCGCCGGGTAAGAAATGCTGGTGGGGGTAGTAATCATTCCTGGTTCGCATCTCCTACGAGCGGGGATAGGGTATTTGTTAAGCTATCGGAGGCGATCTGTCCAGATTCTAAGGTGATGGTTCGGTCGATTAAGGGAGCTAAGAAACCGTGTTCATGCAATACGATTAACAGGGTTTTACCAGCGGATTTAGCCTCCGCGATAATGGCAGCCAGACTTTGCGCGCTTTGCCGGTCTATCCCCGCCAAAGGTTCATCCATAATTAAGAACTCCGGGTCACGCACTAGGGCGCGCGCAATCAATACCCGTTGCTGCTGGCCGCCCGACATAAACTGAAATTTTTTATTCTCCGATCCGGCTAACCCTACTTTTGCTAGCCCCAGGCGGGCACGTTCCCGGTCGGAGCGTTTGGGGCCTACTCGTCCTCTTCGTAATAGTCCCGAACGTACGACTTCTAGGGCAGTAGCGGGAACGGTGCCGAGTGCGCTTTTGCGTTGGGGAACGTAACCTACTTTTGCGAGGGCTCTGGCATAATTTTTATCGCCCACTCGGGCGCCAAAAATCTCTAGATTCCCCGAGCTCACCGGATTTAGTCCTACCGCGGCGCGTACCAAGGTGGATTTCCCGGAGCCGTTTTCCCCGCATAGTGCCACGGTAGTACCGGGCGTAATCTGCAAGTTAATATCTTCCAGTATCAAATTGCCCTGTAGGGCGACGGATAGATCCGTCGCCCTAAAAGGCAGAGAAGTGAAGTTCTCAGTTACTGGCATTTCATCGCTTTGCTCAATTTTTCCAGGTTATCGTGCATTACCTGCAGGTAATCCCGGTTCTTATCTACTTGTATTTCTAAGGGGTCAAGTACTTCGGATTTGATCCCGAGTTGCTCGGCTAAAGTCTTGGTGTCTTTATCTCCGAGTGCGCTCTCCGAAAACAATACGTTGACTTTCTTGTCCTTGGCAATATTGGCAACTTCCTGTAGGCGAGTCAGTGAGGTTTCGGCTTCCGGATCCACCCCCTTTACTCCCACTTGCTCGAATCCGTAACGATCTGCCAGATATCCGTAGGCTTCGTGAGCGGTAACTGCGGTAGGCGTGGCGCATTTATTAAGGCCAGCGCGATATTGTTTGTCCAGGTCAGCTAGTTTGTCTTGCAGAGCTTTTCCATTTTTTTTGAAAGTATCGCCGTGATCCGGGTCGGCCTGGCTAAGGGTGGCAACTACTTGCGGTACCACTTGGGACAGCCGCTGGGGATCTAGCCAGAAGTGAGGGTCGAAACCGCCGTGATGATGGTTGTGACCGGCCGCTTCGTGATTGCCCTCGTGTTCGCCCTCGTGATCGTGTTCGGCTTCGTGCTCAGTTGCTTCTTCGGCAGATAGTTTTTTTAGCTTGGCGGCCTTGGCGACGTCCAAAGTGTTCTTGGGGGCGGCTTCTTTTACCGCGTCGTCAACGGCGGCTTGAAATCCCGATAGGTAAATCAGCACATCCGCCTGCGAGATGGTGGTGAGGTCTTTCGCGGATAGCTCTACCTCGTGGGCTTCTCCCGAGGGCGTCAGGTTGGTTACGTCCACTAGATCTCCACCAACTTGGCTGGTTACGTAGGCCAGGGGGTAGAAGGAGGCTACGGCCTCGACTTTCCCGCCATCCTCTTTCCCGCTTTTTGTAGTCGCTGAGCATCCTCCCAGTGTCAGAGCGGCAATCGCCGCGGCGCAGATTATTTTTTTCATTCTCTTTTGCATAACTTGTAATATAAACGATAACCGTTCTCAAGAGCAAGGTGTAGAAAGCTTTCCTAGAGCGCTAAAACTCGAGGTAAAAGGAAATTTTCGGGTTTCCTGGCGGATTAATCCAGCTTTTAGAGTTGTAAGTCACGCTCTAGCGTTCGGGTTCTGGAAAGTGCAGGCAACCCGGTAGAATCTGGGGTGGTAGCGCCTTGGCGCAGCAAGTTGAGCTTAAGGAGAAATACAGTGGCTGAAACGCCCTCGAAGTTGGATAGTGTCATCAATCTAGCAAAGCGACGTGGCTTTGTTTACCCCTGTGGGGAAATCTACGGCGGAACCCGTTCTGCCTGGGATTACGGCCCGCTCGGGGTAGAGCTGAAAGAAAATATTAAACGGCAGTGGTGGAACCGGGTAGTGCGCTCGCGCTCCGACGTGGTCGGTCTGGATTCTTCGGTCATCTTACCGTCAAAAGTCTGGGAAGCCTCCGGACATCTGAAGGCTTTTACGGACCCGTTGATTGAATGCACCGCCTGCCATACCCGTCACCGGGAAGATGACCTGCAGGAAGCATACGCGGAAAAGCATCAATTACCCTCAGCAGATGAGGTATCCATGCAGGATGTACCGTGCCCGGCTTGTGGTAAACGCGGACAGTGGACCGAGCCGCGCGCCTTCTCAGGGCTACTAAAGACATTCCTGGGGCCAGTTGACGATGAAAAAGGATTGCACTTCCTGCGTCCGGAAACCGCGCAAGGTATTTTCATCAATTTTGCGAATGTGATGTCCTCTGCCCGGATGAAACCACCCTTCGGCATCGGGCAGATCGGGAAGTCTTTCCGTAACGAAATAACCCCCGGAAACTTTATTTTCCGTACCCGCGAGTTCGAACAGATGGAACTAGAGTTCTTCGTAGAACCAGGAACCGATGAACAATGGCACCAGTACTGGATTGATGAACGTCTAGCGTGGTATCAGGACTTGGGGATAAGCGAAGATAACCTGCGCTTATATGAGCATCCGCAAGAAAAGCTTTCTCATTACTCCAAGCGCACTGTCGATATCGAGTACGCCTTCGGCTTCCAGGGATCGAAGTGGGGCGAACTTGAGGGTATCGCTAACCGCACCGACTATGACCTGGGGGTACACCAGCAGGCTTCGGGTAAGAATTTGGATTACTTTGATCAATCAAAGGGTGAGCGCTGGACACCTTACGTGGTAGAGCCCTCCGCGGGACTTACTCGCTCCCTGATGGCCTTCATGGTAGAGGCGTATAACGAGGACGAAGCTCCCAATGCCAAGGGAGGAGTCGATAAGCGGACGGTACTGCGTCTAGATCCGCGCCTCGCCCCAGTTAAGGCTGCGGTGTTGCCACTTTCACGTAAAGACGAACTGACCGGCCCGGCGCAAGAGATTGCCCAAGAACTGCGGGCGAACTGGAATATCGAGTATGACCAGGCAGGACAGGTCGGCCGCAGATACCGCCGTCAAGACGAAATCGGTACCCCCTTCTGTATCACCTATGACTTCCAATCCGGTGATGACCAGTGCGTGACTGTGCGTGAACGGGACTCGATGGAGCAAGAACGGGTAAAGATTAGCGAGCTAACTTCCTACTTAGCGACCCGCTTGGTGGGCTGCTAAGGCAGGGTGCCTTTGCATCAGCACGTAAGTTCTTCGCGTAGGGCTCGCCCGGACTCGCGAGCCCTACGTCGGGCTAGACTGATTTTAACCACGCTGGTAGTACCGGTTTTTCTGGCGATTATTATCGGTATTGTCGCTCTTTATAGTCCGAACCCCCTAGGGGACACCCAACAGGACTGGTCTCAGCAAACACCTAACCGTTTAAGTGGTCAGGTGACGGGCTTGAACGGGAAAAAATGTCTGATTGCGGGGCTGAAAATGCCAAAGGGGACAGTTGATCCCACCAATGGATTGCCTGAAACCCAGCCACTAGTATGCGTGAAGGTACTGGAAGGGCAGTGGAAGGATAAGGTCGTCCCCGTTAGAGTGCCCGAAGAGTCTAAATCTGCGATTCGAGTCGGCACCGCGGTGTGGATGATTTATGACACCGATGCTATGGCTACTGGTACCCCTTTCTTGTTTACCGATATAAAACGAGGGAACGCCTTAGCTATCATGGGGTTGCTCTATGTGATCATCGTGGTAGCGGTGGCAGGCAGACGTGGCTTCCTAGCGCTATTGGGGCTGGCAGCCTCGACTCTGGTGATCGTATTCTTTATCCTCCCAGCTCTAATGGCAGGAAAACCGCCTATGTTGGTGACCTTAGTGGGGGTAGGTGCCATCATGTTTCTCTCGGTTTACTTGGCGCACGGGATTACTATCCGCACGACTACCGCGCTTCTGGGAACTCTTTTAGGGCTGATGGTGACGGTGTTACTCGCCTATGCTGGCACTCGGACAGCCGGGTTAAGTGGAGCTAGTGACGAGGATGCCCTGATTTTGGGTACCCAGCTACCTGCCCTGGCGCTGCCCTCCTTGTTTATTTGCGGGATCGTGGTGGCCGGTTTGGGGGCTTTAAATGATGTGACCATTACTCAGGCTTCCGCCGTCTGGGAACTTGATGAAGCTGATCCACAAATGCCGCGAAGAAAACTGTTTTCACGGGCGATGCGGATAGGGCGTGACCATATTGCGTCTACGGTTTATACCCTGGCTTTCGCCTATGTGGGCACGGCGCTACCAACTTTGATTTTGGCGATGTTATCGCAGCGTCCCTTCCTGGAGCTGCTCACAGTTTCCCAGATTGCAGAGGAAATCGTGCGCACTCTGGTGGCCTCGATCGGATTAGTGTTGGCGATTCCGGTGACTACAGCGGTGGGAACTTTCCTCGTAAAATTTGTGCGGGCTTCCTCCTTGCCCCTGGGATCTGACTCTTCTTCCGGTGAAGCTCTAAAGTTAGATGAGCAGCCAGGCGCGCATCTAGTAGGGGAGGATGCGATCACAACAATGCTTAAAGGAGACGGTCGAGATGTCAACTAAACTAGGGGAAGTAACGGTTGGCACCCCCATCGCCCTGGCGCCGATGGCGGGGGTAACTAATGCTCCCTTTCGTCGCCTGTGTCGTGAGCAGGCCGTTCAGGCGTTAAAGGACTTAGGGATCACCCCCACGAGTGGGGCGGTTAGTGGGCTCTATGTATGTGAAATGATTACTGCCCGCGCCCTGGTGGAAGGCAATTCTCGCACTCTGGATTTAATTAAACCAGACCCGGAAGAGACCTTTCGTTCGGTTCAGCTGCACGGGGTAGACCCGGAAACTATGTATCAAGGTGCCCGGATGTTGGTGCGCGAAGGCCTGGCTGATCACTTGGATATTAACTTTGGTTGTCCCGTGCCTAAAGTGACCCGCAAGGGTGCCGGGGCAGCTTTGCCTTGGAAAATAGAGCGTTTTGGGCAGATAGTGGCGGCAGTGGTCGCTGGGGCTAGGGACGGCGAGAAAGATTCTCCGCGCGATACTCCCGTGCCGGTGACTGCAAAAATTCGCATCGGGATCGACACCGAACACGAAACCTATCGGGAAGCCGGCAAACTGGCACAAAAAGTGGGGGCGAGTGCCGTGGTGCTGCATGGCCGCAGTGCCAATCAATACTATTCGGGCAGCGCTAATTGGCAAGCCATTGCCCGGCTGCGACAGGATTTAGAAATCCCGGTTTGGGGTAACGGCGATATTTTTTCTGCCGAGGACGCCCTGGCTATGCTGGCGCAAACCGATTGTGCGGGGGTAGAGATAGGGCGCGGTTGCCAGGGGAGGCCGTGGCTATTCTATGACTTGGCCAGTGCGCTTAACGGTTCGGATAATCGCGCTCGCCCTAACCTGGGAGAGGTATGTGAAATGGCGCTGCGGCACACGCAGATGCTTAGTTCTTGGATGGGAAACCAAGAACGCGCCCTGCGGGATATACGCAAACACTTGGGTTGGTATTTTAGAGGCTTCGCTGTCGGAGGAGACTTTCGTCGCGCCCTCACCAGTGCTAATAGTCTGCAAGAGCTGGAGCAACTGTTTTCTACCCTGGATCCAGCCTTACCTTTCCCCCCAGCGGCAGAAGGTAAACGCGGGCGGCGAGGTAACCCCCGTAAAACTCATTTGCCCGAGGGGTGGCTAGCTACCCGAGAGGTAGATGCGGCGGCTGCCCGCGTCCTTGAGGCAGCCAAGCTCGATACTTCTCTAGATCAGAGCGGATATTAAACGTAAATACTTGCGCACAGGCTAGAGTGAAATATATGAAAACCGCGCCCTATTCTCCCCGTGACCGCGAACGCTGTCAGGAGGAGCCACCAAAATCGTCGCATCGCACCGAATTCGCCCGGGATCGCGCCCGGATAATGTATTCTTCGGCGCTGCGGCGTCTGGGGGCAAAAACCCAGGTGCTCGGGCCGGCCACCGATTCTTTTATTCGTACCCGCCTGACCCATTCGATAGAGGTTTCCCAGGTAGGCAGGTCAATCGCGCAAGAAATGGGATGTGACCCCGATATTGTAGATGCCGCTTGCCAAGCCCATGATCTGGGGCATCCACCTTTTGGACATAATGGGGAGCGAGCACTCGACGAGGTTGCCCACGATATTGGCGGTTTTGAAGGCAATGCCCAAACTTTCCGCCTACTGACTCGCCTAGAACCTAAAGTTATGAGCGCCGAGGGGCGCCCTCTGGGACTTAATCTGACCCGTGCCACTTTAGATGCGGTTTGCAAATATCCCTGGCTAAAAGGACAGGGCGCGAACAGCGAATATTCACGCAAGAAATACAATTGCTACCGCGAAGATGCCCCGGTCTTTAACTGGATGCGCAAATTTTCTCCCCCGCATCAACGCTGCCTAGAGGCACAAATAATGGATATTTCCGATGACATCGCTTATTCCGTGCATGACATCGAGGACGGCATTCAAACAGGGGAGCTAGACCCGGATACCTTGGGGGATAGTAAATCTTTAGAGCTGGTGTTTGAAACCACGACTTCATGGTACGGGGACGCCGTGGGGGATGAACTGCAAGACGCCTGGAAACGGATTCGAGCTCTGCCGCAGTGGCTGGCTAGTTTCGATGGCTCCTATCGAGATATGGCGCGGCTAAAAAATATGACTTCCCAACTGATTGGGCGCTTTTGCTCAGCGGTATCTTCCGCGACTTTGCAGGCAGCAGGAACCGGTCCCCTGCATCGATATGATGCGGATTTAGTCATTCCCGAAGCTACCCGCGCGGAAATCAAGCTCCTAAAAGGAATCGCTGCCACCTATATGATGGCGCCACGCGAAACCGAGCCTATCTATTTGGCGCAACGCACCACTATCTATGAACTTGCCGACGCCCTCTGGGAGCGCCCGGAGGAGCTGGAAGAACCACACCGGACTACTTGGCGGGAAGCCTCGGGAGATGACGGCCGCTTGCGAGCTTTAGTTGATCAAATCGCTTCTTTGACCGACACTACTGCTAACCAGTGGCATGCCCGTCTGTGCGGCATGTTCCGCTCTCTGTAAGATCCGGAACTCCCATCCCGCCCGGGTCTTACTCGCCTATGATTAAGACATGGCTGGGTTAATTCGACGCGAAGATATCGATCAGGTGCGAGAGCGTGCCCGCATCGATGAAATCGTGGGCGAACAGGTAGCATTGCGCCCCGCCGGGGTCGGCGCCCTAAAAGGGCTTTGTCCTTTCCATGATGAACGCACTCCTTCCTTTCATGTGCGCCCCGCGCAGGGGTACTATCACTGCTTTGGGTGTGGTGAAGGTGGGGACGTGATTAAGTTTGTTGAAAATGTTCATCACCTTTCTTTTACCGAAGCGGTGCAATACCTGGCAGATAAAACTGGTGTTACCCTGCATTATGAAGAAACTGGGGGTGCAGAAAAGAAGGATCCGAACCGGGTTCCGCGCTCGCGGATATTGGAAGCCAATCGCAACGCCGCCCAGTTTTTTCGTTCCCAGCTGGGCAGTAAAGAAGCAGTCGGGGCACAAAAGTTTTTGAGTGCCCGCGGTTTCGATGCCGACATAGCGGCCAAGTTCTCATTGGGATACGCTCCTGCCTCCTGGGATGCACTGCTATCATTTTTGCGTAAACGAGGATTCACTGAGCCAGAGT
Source organism: uncultured Varibaculum sp. (assembly GCF_902489465.1). GTDB lineage: Bacteria > Actinomycetota > Actinomycetes > Actinomycetales > Actinomycetaceae > Varibaculum. The sequence continues at coordinate 14,977 of NZ_CABTZZ010000017.1, forward strand.
TGGCGGCATCGGGACTGTTTTCTGCCGGACAGCGCGGCCCCTATGATCGTTTTCGAGGACGGTTAATCTGGCCCATATCCAATCTGACGGGAGAAATAGTAGGTTTCGGGGCGCGTCGGTTAGGTGAGGACGATAAAGGACCGAAATATCTGAATACTCCCGAAACTGCGGTCTATAAGAAATCGAAAGTGCTGTACGGGATCGATAGAGCAAAGAAAGCGATCAGCAAACAGCGTCGCATCGTGGTGGTGGAAGGCTACACCGATGTGATGGCTGCCCACTTGGCGGGAGTCGAATGTGCGGTTGCTACCTGCGGTACTGCTTTTAGCTCTGATCATGTGCAGATTGTCCGTCGCCTGCTAGGAGATAACGCTGATCCGGCAGCCGGGGTGTTGCTATCTTCGGGCAAGGCACGCGGCGGGGAAGTAATATTTACTTTCGATGGTGATGAGGCCGGGCAAAAAGCGGCTCTGCATGCTTTTGGGGAAGACCAGGCGTTCGCTTCCCAAACCTTCGTGGCGATTGAACCCTCGGGGAAAGATCCTTGTGATTTGTGGCAAACGCAAGGCGCTAGTGCGGTGCGAGCACTGGTGGATTCGCGCCGACCTCTGTTCGAGTTTGTTTTGCGCACCACTTTGAAAGCCCACAACTTGGATACTTCTGAAGGGCGAGTGGCCGGTTTACGAGCGGCAGCCCCGATAGTGGGACGGATCAGGGATGTGGCATTGCGTTCGGAATATACGCGCCGCCTAGCTGGGTGGGTGGGGATGCCAGAGAATGAGGTGCGCCAGATAGTGCATAATGCTTCTCGGAGTCAAACTAGAAGCACGCCAGGTGCAAGAAATAGTATGGCCGCCAGCCCCTATGGGGTCAGCGGAGTCGCCCGATCTGGACAAGGCGGGGACTCTGCCGCGCCCGGTGTGCCCGGGGCAATTAGCTTGCCGGACAGCTCCGATCCAGTTGCCAGTCTGGAACGACAAGCTTTGGAGTGCTTATTACAGTTGCCAGCCAGCCTATTTGGGCTCGGGGTGGAAACGGTGTCTCCTGCTGCTTTTCGGGTACCCATGTTTAGCGCTCTTTTTGCGGCGTTTTCTTCCTTGGGCGGATTAGACCAATATGCGGAGCTTTGGCGAGGAGCCGAGGACGAGCTGGGGCTCAAAGGGAAACGCGCAATCCTGCTAGCGAATAAACGGTGGGTGGAACTTGTAGGATCGAGTGTCCCTGCGCAACTAAAAAGTTTGGTATCGGCGCTGGTGGTTTCGCCCCTTCCGCAAGATGATCCCGCGCGCCTAAATGACTATGCCCGCGGGATGTGGGGGGCGATGATTCGCGGTGATCTTGCTCGTCAAATCGCTGATACTAAGGCGCGGCTGCAACGCTGTGATCCGCAAGATGAGCGCTATCAACAGATTTTTACCGAATTAATGAGCCTAGAAAATCGCCGTCGCCAGTTAACCCAAAACTAGTAGCCGGCTCCTGCCCGCAGCGGAAGTGGTGTGATATCGCTGCTGGTAGCGCCACTTAGCAGTGCTGCCCGCAAAGCTACCGGCCAATAATTTGCTGTCCAGATTTACAGCAATTGGGCTCGCAGATCTTCAGGCGAGGACGGGGAATACCAAGCGGGAGGAAGATCGAGGACGCTGGCGGCTCCGCGATGTCCATGTTCGTGTAGGCGAACCAGGGCGCGAGCGCTGGCAGCCACCATCGAGCCGGTGAAATCTGGGTTAGAGTCCAGTTGCAGTTGAAAACGTGCCAAATGTTTGATTCCCTCGCGAGTATGTCCCACTCGAATCACTTCCCCGCCGTGGGGCATCCCGGCGTGGTCATGTGCCAGCTCCTCGGCAGAAATAAAGTTAACGGTGGTTTCATAGTCGGCGAAGTATTTTGGCATCTGCTTGATTTCGCGGGTAATCCGCTCTTTATCGGCACCGGGAGCAGCCACAACAAAGCAGAGCCGAGTATGTTTATCTGCGGCGGTCAGCTGGGGATTATCGCCGCTTTCTACCGCCCGCATTGCCTCGGGGTTGGGGACAGTGTACTGCACTGCGCCCTCCACCCCTTCGATCCGGCGAATCGCGTCCGAGTGTCCCTGAGATACCCCCCGTCCCCAGAAAGTCTGGGTATAGCCATCCGGAAGCACCGCCTCGGTGAGAGTCCGAGCAATCGAGAATAGACCGGGATCCCATCCGGTGGAAATCAGGGCGGAATGCCCTGCTTTCTTGGCGGCAGTATCCATATCCGCGAAATAGGCGGGAATATCGGCGTGAGTATCAAAAGAATCAACAGTGTTAAAGTATTTAACCGCTGCCGGTCCTTGGGTGCGTAAATCGGTGGCGCTGCCTCCACAACAAATACACACGTCAACTTTTCCGGAAAAATCTGCCATCTGCGAGACAGAATAAACCGGGGTTCCGGCAGTTTCTAAATCTTTAGGATCCCGGCGAGTAAATACCGCCACCGCCTGCATGTCTTCAGCGGCATTAACTGCTCTTTCAACCGCGCGTCCTAGATTGCCATATCCATTGATTGCCACTTTTATAGTCATAGCCAGATACTACAAGTTGCATCCTGTCAGATGTGAAAACTGCCCAAAACCTAGACAGGGATCAGTCTAGGTTTTGGGCAGGACGGCAGTTAGGTATGTCGCTTAGTAGCTGAGCGGTAAATCCGGGTATTCAGCTTGCCAAGTTTGCCGATAGTAATCGGTAAGTTGCAATTTGCTGGCGGCAGCTTCATCAGCGATGATGATGGCGTTTAGGTGGTACTGCAAAATGGAGGCGGGCCAAAAAGCACTGACCGCTCCCTCTACCGTTGCGGCAACGGCATCGGCTTTTTGAGAGCCGAAAGCCAGCAATACTGCTTGCCCTGATTTCATAATGGTGGATAGCCCCTGCGTGACTGCCTGCTTGGGGACATTAGCTTCATCGTTATCAAAGAAGCGGGCATTGTCGGCAATAGTTTGGGCAGTTAAGGTCACCACATTTGTGGGGTTAGCCAGGCAGCCGGTAGGTTCATTAAAACCGATATGGCCATCGGCACCGATACCGAGAATCTGTAAATCAACTCCGGGAGCGATTTCTTCTTCATAGGTGCGTGCAGCCTGGTGAGGATCGGAAGCAGAGCCATCGGGGGTGTGCAAATTCTCGTCCTTTAGACCGGTCTTTTCGCTGCCAACCAGTTCACGGCGCAATACGTTACGGTAGCGTTCGGGGTGGTCAGGAGCGATCCCGACATATTCATCTAAAGCCCAGGCAGTGCATTCTTCCAGGCTAAAATGTCCCTGCGCGTGGGCGGCGCGTAGCTCAGCGTATAGTCCTTCCGGGGTAGACCCAGTTGCTACCCCCAACCTAAATCCCGGTTTGACTTGGGGAATAATAATTTTTGCCGCTAGTTTAGAGGCGTCTTCGGGGGTGGGGGTAATCGCAATATGCATGTAGATCTCCTTCGATAGACTTGTCAGCTTTGGCTAGTTAAAGTCCCCTCTATTATTTCACACTGCTACTTACTTGTTATTTTGGTGCCCGAAAACCGGAAAACTATTGATTTGAAGAGGAAAAATGCGGGTGGGGAAGTAGCTTCCCCACCCGCAGGCGTTCTATTAAGTTGTGATTTCTTGCTAGAAATTCGCGGTTACTTCCAGGTGAACCTAGTAGCAATAATTAGCGACACCCGGCTCTCACCTGGGGTGACGCTAGATCTTTTCGCTTTCTAGCTTCCACACCTGTTCAGCATAGTCATTGATGGTGCGATCAGCGCTGAAGCGTCCGGATTCACAGATATTGATCCAGCATTTACGCGCCCATTCAATTTGGTCAGCGTATTCGAGGGCGGCGCGATCGCGCACTTCCCGGTAATCAGCGAAATCACCCAGTACGTAGTACACGTCCGCAGGTTCGTATCCGTTGGAATCTAGTAGCGAACCCAAAAGATCATGGAACAGACCGGTACCACCATCATCTAAAGTTCCATCCACAAACGCATCCAGAGTCCGTTTTAGTCCCGGCACGGTTTCATAAAGCTTGCGCGGATCGTAGGTGCACCGCAACTCGGGCAGTTCTTCTTCCTTGGCGCCGAAAACGTAGGCGTTTTCTTCCCCAACGGAATCCACGATCTCTACATTCGCGCCATCTAAAGTACCCAGGCAAAGCGCCCCGTTCATCATGAACTTCATATTGGAAGTTCCCGAAGCCTCTTTACCAGCAGTAGAAATCTGTTCGTGAATATCGGCAGCAGGAATAATATGCTCCGCCGGGGAAACATTGTAGTTTTCGACAAATACTACTTGGATAACTTTAGAAACCTCAGGGTCACTAGCGACCAGTTCCCCAATAGTGTTGATCAGTTTAATAATCGCTTTGGCTCGTACGTATCCGGGAGCAGCCTTAGCCCCGAAAATAAATACTCGATGCGGCCAGGGCTTTTGCGGATTATCTTTGATCCGGAAATACAGATCCAAAATATATAGCGCGTTTAACAACTGACGTTTATACTCGTGCAAACGTTTAATCTGCACATCGAAAATCGCAGATGGATCAATCTTTTGTCCGGAGCGCTGTTCCAACCACTGGGCAAAGTCTCGTTTATTATCAGCTTTTACCCCGAGCAGCTGAGCCATTAGATCCGAGTCATCAGCCAGCTTGCGTAGGCTCTTGAGCTGATCCATATCGGTAACCCAGTCAGTAGAGCCCAGCTTTTCGGTAAGCAGGTTAGCTAGACGGGGATTGCACTGTTTTAGCCAGCGCCGCGGGGTAACACCATTAGTCTTGTTATTAAACTTTTGTGGCCAAATCTCGTACCAGTCTTTCAAGGTCTGCCGCTTAATGATTTCGGTATGCAGGGCAGCCACCCCGTTAATCGAAAATGCTGCGTAGCAGGCAATCCAAGCCATATGGATACGGCCACCATGAATCGGAGACATATAGTCAATCCGGGCAACATCAAAGCCCAGTGCCTCCAGTTCCATCCGGAAGCGACGGTCAATCTCGGCTACGATCTCCAGAATCCGAGGGAATAGACGCTGGAAAATTGCGTATTCCCAGGTTTCTAGAGCTTCAGCGAGCACCGTGTGGTTGGTGTAGGCAAAAGTGCTCTGTACGATTTGCCAGGCATCTTCCCAGTCCATCCCGTGATCGTCAAGCAGAATCCGCATCAATTCCGGAATCGCCAATACCGGGTGGGTATCATTTAGCTGGATACAATTGTATTTCGCGAAATCGTGCAGGTCATCACCGTGATGGTTAATGTAGTTTTCTACCATGTCCTGCAGAGAGGCAGATACAAAGAAGTACTGTTGACGTACCCGCAATACTTTGCCCTCGAAAGTAGTGTCATTCGGGTACAGAACCCGGCACAGGTCAGCCACCCGTTCCCGCTCAATAATCGCATCGGTGAAACGTTGCGAATTGAAAGCGTCATAGTCGAACTCTTCCATCGGTTCTGACTTCCACAAACGCAAAGTATTTACGTTATCGGTGCCATATCCGGTGATCGGCATATCGTAGGGAATCGCCCGCACCTGCATATCTGCGAAGTTGATAAACCGGGGCTCTTCCTCGCGGCGAATAACGAAAGGATAGCCTTCCTCCATCCACGGATCCGGATGCTCACGCTGGTTACCGTTTTCAAAGGCTTGTTTAAATAGTCCGTAACGGTACAAGATTCCGTATCCGCGCACCGGCAAGTTCATAGTGGCGCAAGAATCCAGGAAGCAGGCAGCTAGGCGTCCCAATCCTCCGTTACCAAGGGAGGCATCGTGTTCGGCCTCCAGAACGTCGGTGAGATTCATACCGAAGGCGTTAGTAGCCTCTTTCGCCTGTTCTAATAATTCCAGGTTATCCAGGTTGTTGAGCAGGGCTCTGCCCATTAGGAACTCAGCCGAGAAGTAATGCTCTTGGCGTCCCGCGGCATACTTCTGGGTGGTTGCTTCCCAATTTTCCGCGATACGTTCTACAATCGCTTGCGACATTCCTGTCCAAAACTCCATAGGAGTGGAGTCTTCAGCGCGACGACCAGAAATAGAACGGGTAAATGAACCTAAAGAATGGGTAAGGTTGTCTGCCATATTCAATCTCCTTACAAGGCGTACAATTCCAAGGCTATCGGTTAAAGGGAAAATGACCGACTTAAATCCACTATTTTGGCAGTGGCATTAGTTACACCGGTTTCATGCTGATAAATGATCCCGTTTTTCCAGCTTTTCGAGGGAGTCTGAGCAGTTAAGTCCCGAAAACCTCTAGATTTCGATCCAGAGAGTTTGTCCGGGCGCAATTTTATCTTCACCACTGTGGCCAAAGCTATGGGAGGAACCAATTCCGGGGGTTTCCAGGAGGGTATTTGCCGAATCTCCTACTGCGACCCTCGGTAAGGGACGCGAACCAGCCCCCAGGTTAGTTACTACCACTACTTGGTGGCCAGTCGATCCGCTCACCTGTAAAGCCAGTACCTCCGGATCGCTTTCTAACCAGGTAGCTTCGCCCATTCCTAGGCCGAGGGCACGTCGAACCCTAAGCATTTTACGGTAAAAGTTTAGCGGCGAGTCGGGATCAGCCTCTTGCGTTTTAACCGAGATTTCACCCCAATCATCTGGTTGTGGCAGCCAGGCAGGGCTGGCGCCCACTGGGGAAAAGCCGAAATTAGAGCGGGGGTCATTAGACCAGGGTAGAGGTACCCGGCAGCCGTCGCGTCCTCGTACCCTAAATCCAGAACGCTGCCAAGTGGGATCTTGTCGAGCCTCATCCGGGAGCTTGGTGGCATCGGGTAGTCCCAATTCTTCCCCGTTATACAGGTAGATAGAGCCGGGTAGTCCCGCTAGGAAAGCGGTTGCTGATAAGGCTCGGGTCAGGCCGATTTCTCGATCTGGTTGCGAGTCGGTTGCCCCAATCCCGTTTTCGGTATTAGCCCCATTGGGGTAACCGAAACGGCTGGCGTGGCGAACTTTATCGTGGTTCGACAACACCCAAGTGGGAGGAGCACCTACCGAGGCCGATGCCTCCAGGGTACGGCGGATGACTTTTCTGAGCGCTGCCGGCTCCCACTGGCAGTTAACTACCGAAAAGTTGAAGGCCTGTGACATTTCGTCTTCGCGCACATACATAGCTTCTTGTTCTGGGGTATTCACCCAGGCTTCGGCCACCAGCATCCGGTCGCGCCCATATTCATCTAACACCTGGCGCCATTCGCGATAAATATCGTGCACCCCCGGCTGATTAAAGAACGGACCCACATCGAGGGCGCGGCCATTGTCGCTATTGGGACCCTCATAATTCAGGCGATCAGGACCGACCAAATCATCGGGCAGCGCGGGATCTTTCACTAAGCCATGCGCCACATCTACCCGGAAACCATCCACCCCGCGATCTAACCAAAAACGCAGGTAGGAGCGGAAAAATTCGTGAACTTTCGGATTTTCCCAGTTGAAGTCAGGTTGGGAGGCATCGAAAATATGCAGATACCACCAGTCGCGATCGCTAGCTTTACCACTTAGAGGCTCCACTTTTGACCAGGCAGATCCACCGAACATAGACCCCCAGTTATTGGGAGTGGTGTCCACGCATTTGCGGAACATATAAATATCGCGTGCCGGATCCCCGGGCTGGGCGGCTAGCGCCTGCTTAAACAGAGGATGATCCCAAGAGGAATGATTAGGAACCACATCGATGATGGCTTTCATGCCGCGCTCATGCAGCTGCGCGAGAACCTTATCGAAAGTCTCCAAGTCGCCATATTCGGGATTAATATCCAGATAATCGGCTACATCATAACCGGTATCGTGCTGGGGTGAAGGGTAGAAAGGGGAAAACCAGACGGCATCGATTCCCAGTTTTTCCAGGTAATCGATTTTGTCTAAAACCCCGGCCAGATCGCCGATCCCATCCCCATTGGAATCGGAAAAAGAACGGGGATAAATCTGATAGATAGCGGCGCTACGCCACCACTGATCCCAGTCACCTCGCTGAACGCGGTTCATCTATTTCTCCTTCCCGATCAAAAGTGCTTTGAATGTATTCAGGCCTGCGGATATTTCGTTAATCCCTACGCTAGGCGGACGTTGCTGAAATTCTACGGGTTTGGGCAGTACTTAGCGACTTATTTGCAGCGTTGTATGCGCTTAGGCATTTTCCCTTAACCTAACTAGTAGAGGTAGCTACCTTATTAGCAGACAAGTCGCTACTGTGCGAGGACGCGCCTAGTCTTCACTACCTTTGCGGCGACGCCGGCGCGCGCGCCGAGGACGCGGTTGGCGCTGGGTACCTGACCCTTGGTGACTATCGCGTTCCCGACGTCGATCCCGCGTGCCCCGAGAGCCTTTACCCCGTCCGCCTTTAGAGCGGCCACGAGAATTTTGCCTGCGCCCTGAGCGGCCGCGACCCCGTCCGCGACCCCCGGTTTCCCCGAGATCTTCAAGTTTTTCGGCAGCCAGTCCGGCACGTTTACGCATCGAACGCGGTAAGCGCCCTCCAGCGTCCTTAGGAATATCCAAATCGGTATAAAGGTGAGGACTGGTGTGGTAGGTTTCCACCGGTTCATCCGCGCCCAGCGATAACTCTTTGTTGATCAGCTTCCAACGAGGCACGTCATCCCAGTCCACAAAGGTGATCGCGGTTCCCGAATTCCCGGCGCGGCCAGTGCGCCCGATGCGGTGGATATAAATTTTAGCGTCCTCGGGGCACTGATAGTTGATTACGTGGGTGACATCATCAACATCAATACCGCGAGCTGCCACATCGGTGGCTACCAGAACATCGACTTTCTCGTGTCTAAAAGCCCGCAGCGCCTGTTCGCGGGCACCTTGCCCTAAATCGCCATGCAATGCTGCGGTCGCGAAACCGCGTTTGCCAAGATCTTCTGCTACCCGGGCGGCAGTGCGTTTAGTGCGAGTGAAAATAATGGTGAGGCCGCGTTCGCGCGCCTGTAAAATCCGTGCCAGTACTTCTACTTTATTGAGGGCGTGGCACCGGTAAATTACTTGTCGAGTGGTTTTCACTGTGGCGCCCTGGTCATCGGGATCTTGCGCCCGAATATGGGTGGGATGTTCCATATAGCGGCGGGCTAGCGCCACAACTTCCCCGGGCATAGTGGCGGAAAACAGCATAGTGTGGCGATTGGCGGGGGTGCGCGAAAGAAGCACCTCTACGTCGGGAAGGAAACCCAAATCCAGCATTTCATCGGCTTCATCCAGCACCATAGTGCGCACTGACGACAAGCTCAGATGTCCCTGTTTCATCAGGTCAATCAGGCGACCAGGAGTACCGACTACAATCTCGACTCCTCGCTTAAGATCAGCAATTTGCGGCTCAAAAGCCCGCCCCCCATAGATTTCGCAAATACGTACTTTGCGGCGGGCAGCTGCCTGGGCGGTCTCCCTAGCGACCTGGATAGCCAGCTCCCGGGTGGGCAAGACGATTAAGGCTTGCGGATGGCCAGGATCTAGCAGGTCTTCGTAGCCATCTTCATCCGGTGCCACCACGTCCTCCAGAACCGGGAGCGCAAAACCCAAGGTTTTCCCGGTTCCGGTCTTTGCTTGCCCGATAATATCGTGTCGCCCGAGCGCTACCGGCAAAGTGAGGGCTTGAATCGGGAAGGGATGGATGATTCCAGCATCTTCAAGTGCCCGGCATTGCGGAGCAGAAACCCCGAAATCAGCAAAAGTTTTTTCGGAAAGATCCATAGAGGAATCGCCCACCACATCGGCTTTCGCCTGTTCAATATGCGGAGCGTGCGCCGCAGAAGTATCAGCAATTCCACTGGTTGGTTGCATATTTTCTTCAGTTGTCAATCGAATACCTTTCACGGGGATTTCCCCTGGAACTATGGAGGTAGCCGATCGCGAAAAATCTTGGCTCTGCACGACAGAGGCCGGGGCGAGTGCCCTATAAAAAATACTTCGTTTACGAAAACGATCGGTCAACCCGTCTTCTTCTCTTCCATCCTAACCCACCATCAGGGAGGGTAAACAATATGGGTAACGCAGCTTACAGTTCTTTGGAAGCCGCTTTCCTTGCTAGAAGCGGCTCAAGCCTGTTCAAAAGCGAGAATCAAACCCCAAGGCGCGTTAGTCTAAGAGGGTGAGTGACGCACAGAGACTGGGACTTATCGGATACTTCACCCTGGCTATGCAGCAGCGGTTAGCAAAAGACGCTTCGCTATGCCCCACGGTGGATCAAGAAATCGCCTTAGGACAGATGTCCGCGCGGGCTTGGGAAAACTATCAAAAGGTAGCCCAGGTTAGCCAAAATGTCGGGGTTGATCTGCCAGAAGAGATGAAGCAATATATGGGGCTGACCGTACAGCTAGAGGAACGTTTGCGTCCTACTGACTGGTATGAACGTCTCGTCAAAAGCTACGTAACGATTGGAGCCATGGCCGATTTTAACCGGAGCTTAACTGGGGGACTCTCCTCGCAAGCACAAGACGAACTTTCCGAGGTCGCCTGGGATTGCGGGCAAGAAGCTTGGGCGGCGCCGGTAATCACTCAGGCGTGCGCTACTCAGGTGACGGTACCGGCCAGGCTGTCCCTGTGGGGACGACGGGTGCTCGGAGATGTGCGTTCTACTTTCCGTCAGGCCATTGTGGGCTATCCCGAATTAACGGCTGAGGACGGGGAAGATATTCCCGAGGCGATCAAGGAACATCACCGGGCTCGGATGGAGCGTACCGGACTGAAGGCTTAATAGTGACAGAAGTTTAGCTCCTGGATAGGCGTTTAGAACCCGGAAAGAGGCAGAGTTTCCGCTAACCCTCGGGTGCTGCCTCGGCTTTTTGCGCGGTGCCGGGAACCCGTGAGGCGGGAATTCGTCGGGCACCGGCGGCCGGTTGAGCCAGCTAACCCAGTAAGCCGGGTATGCGGGTGCTTATCCGATTCCGAATCCTACTCGCTGCGGTTGCTCCTCGCTTATCTGGCAGTAGGCGATTAAACGCGGGTTGATAAGTACCTGCTGGTTCTGCTTATTAGTTAGCGAGAGCAACTCTTCGGGCTTATCTAAAGCTGCCTGCAAAGTGGCTTTAATCTGGTCAGCATCCATGGCTACTTCCAGCTCTAGAGTTTTGGCAACACCTTTAAGTCCCAGTGAGATATTCACGTTTTCCTCCGTTTAACAGTCGTCTAGCCTTATCCTAACTGCTTGCCACCGGGCTCTGCCCGCTTGCTAGCTAACAGCTAAAGCTTAGATACGCTTTCCAATCCTAGCGGCCACCTCCCAGGAAAATGCTGCTTGCGAGGTGGGCTCGGGGTGGAAATTTCCGGGTTACCTACAGTGAAGTCGTATCGTGAGCAGAAAATCGAGCCAGAGCAACCAAACCACTGCCGGAACTGAAGTTTTTCCTATAATTATTCGTATGTCATTTAGTCTGCGCGCTGTTCCTTTCCCTGCCGAATTGGAAATTCCGAAGCTAGGAGAAAAGGAAAAGCAGATACTTGAAAAGCTGCAATCGCCTACTTCGCTAATAGTGCGCGGTTCAGCTGGGAGCGGGAAAACCATTTTGGCTCTGGCAGCTATGCAAATGCTGCACCGCCACCACAATCAGATAATAGGAATAGCTCCTTCCCGCGCGCGAACAGAATACTTAAATACCGCGCGGGCGAGCCGAAAACTTCCGATCTCTCGTCCATTCATTACCCCTACCGCCTTGGCATTCCAGGTACTTAAAGATTTTGCTAGTGCGCGGCGCGAACAACTAGTAGAACCGGTATTGCTGACCGGGTCACAAGAAGATGCCCGGATCCAGGAACTATTAAAGCAGGTAGATGCGCCTTGGCCGGAATATATCACCCCCGAGGTCAGGCAAACTGATTATTTCTGCTCAGAAGTGCGTGCCCTGTTTGCCACCTGTGCCCATTGGGGAATCAGTGCGCAACGTCTCGACGAGTTAGGGGGCGAACTCGCGGTTGCCGAGTGGCAGGCGGCAGCAGTATTGCTTAGTCAATACGAGCCCTCTTATAAAGACAACAGCTGGGATGCTGCCAGGATGCAAGATCGCGCTGGTCAGGTCTTAAACGGCTGGGAGCGCGACGCCGCATTACTGGCATCACCCCAGCTTCCTCAGTGGGTGGTGGTTGATGACCTGCAAGATTGTCCGGCTTCTACTGTGCGCCTATTGACAGAGATGGGCAAGAGAGGCACTAAAGTTTTCGCCCTCTATAACCCGGAGGTGGCGGTGGAAACTTTCCGTGGGGGCTACCCTCATGGTGGTAGTTACCTGGCCGAGCAGCTACAATGCCCTCAGATAACGTTAGAGGAATCTTTCCGGGAGACTTCGGGAGGGTTGCAGCTTTTAGATCCCCTAAGCACTAAGACGGACTGTGATAGTAAGCGCGAACAAAAATTCGCGGAGTTTTCTACCGTTTCCTCTCAAGCTCGGGCGATCGCGGAATATCTACGCTACCAGCACTTAACTCGGCAAGTTCCGTGGGCAGATATGGCGATTATTGCTCGGAACCGCTCCCAGCTAGACGAAATTGTTTCACTTTTACGGGGACTGGAGATTCCCGTAAACGAGCGGCAAAGGCCAATACTTTTCAAAGCGAACCACGTTACGGGCGCCTTATTGTCACTTTTTACTCTGCCGGGACAAAGCGAGCTCGCAAAACAGTGGGGTAAAGATAACCCGAAACCAGCCAGCACCGAGCAAACTTCTGGGGCTAGCTCGCAGTATTTACGGGATGACAAGCTAGTTTCCGCTCGGGGTAAAGCAATTCGACACCTGCTGCGTTCCCCGCTTTTTGCTCTAGATTCCCTGCAGATGCTGCGTTTGGAACGCGCGTTAGTGGGTGCCGATATCGCTGTAGAAGCAAAAATAGCAGACTTTTATGCCGCCATCGGCACCCCGCGGTTTCCGATTACCCAGGTTGAAATGGTAGAGGGCGGGCAGATCTTTATTCTTTGTCACCAAGTTTTAACTGCTGCATTATCTAAGTTAGCAGAGCCTCCTCTGGTGGCTCTAGAAATAATATGGGCTTTACTGAATCTTGAAGATTCTTGGTGTCAGCGCGCCCTATCTGGTGACGAGTTTGCTGATCAAGCCTTAGATGCAGTCATCGCCTTGGTTCGCCACGCCGAGATTTGGTCGCAGCGGCACTTAAATGCCGATATGAGGGCGTACTGTCAGGTGTTATTACAACAAACCCAAGCCGAGGACGTACTTACCGATACCCATGGGATAGGTTCGGCGGTAGCTTTAGAAACCGTGTTTTCTGCGGCGGGACGCACCTGGGATACCTGCGTAATTATTGGGATGCAGGACGGGCAATGGCCAGCTATTTCCGAGCGCGGTTCCCTGCTGCGCTCTGGGGAAATCTCGGATCTTCTCCATGCAACCGCGCTGCTTAGTCCCACTGGAAAGCTACAATTTGCTCCCGGGGAATCTCGCAGTCGTGCCTTAGAAAGGGAACGATGTCTGGCTAGGTGCGCCCTCAGCCGGGCTCACAGCAAAATGTTGGTTACTGTGCGCTGCGATGCTGAGGAAAACCCTTCGATTTTTTTTGAAAATCTGCATGCACGCTTGGAAACTAGCAGTTTTTCTGCCGCGCAATACCTGGGCAGTGATTGGGATCAACAGCTGGGAGCGGAGGGTGCTTCGCAAACAGAAAACCGCGGTGATCATCAGTTATTCCCCTCGTTGCGTTCCCTGGTGGGACATCTAAGGGGAGTGCTCGCCAGTAAGACGGACGGGGAAACTCGTAAAAAAGCAGTGGAAACTTTAGCATTTCTAGCTTCTCAAGGAGCTCGGTTTGCTAATCCTGATACTTGGCGTCAAGTAGGAATAGATAGTGACTGGTGGACGAATCCCGCCGGACTAAAATCTGCTGGTAGCCGGGCAGTAATATCGCCCTCTGCTTTAGAGAATCTGAACGAATGCGAGTTTCGCTGGTTGCTCTCACGGCGGGGAGGGGAAAAGGTCGAGGCTACCGGTCACGCCGCTTGGGGAACTCTCGTGCACCAGATTGCTGAAGAAATGACAGACAGTAGTTTGTCCGAGCGTTTGGCCTTCTTTTACGCCCACTGGCCCCAAGAAACAGAAGCCTTCTTTTCGCGCCAAGACGGGAAAAAACGAGAAGAAATGGTGCGTCGCCTTAGCCGTTATTTAGATGATCATAAAATGCCGGCGGTAACCGAAATGGGCTCCTACGCGATGGTATCCGACGTAGCCATGTTGGCCGCCCGGCTAGATCGTTTAGAAGCTGGCGAGGACGGGATCAGAATAGTCGATTTCAAGACGGGTAAGACGGTTCCTAGCGAAAAAGAGCTAGCTGACCATTTACAGCTGGCCTGCTACCAATTGGTTCTAGAAGCTGCGCTGTTAGGAGGAGATAGCCGGTCCCGCCAGCTGCTGGCTCCACTGCTAGCCAGGTCACCAGAGCAGATTCAAAGCGCCAGTTTGATCTATCTTTCCAAGCACAAGCGGAAAGCTAGAGGAGAAACTGACTATGAAGAAATCGCGAAAGAAATGGTGCAAGCCCCGTTAACTGATGAGCAAAAAGCTTTAGTGCTCGACAATATTATTCAGGCGGCAAAAGTGGTTTCCGGGTCGGTATTTCGGGCGGTGGAAAACCAACAATGTGACCGTTGTTCCCTGCGTTCTAGTTGTCCCCTAAAGGCTGAAGGAGAACAAGTGCTATGAGTGATACCCCAAATATTCGCTACTCGCCAGCGCGGATCGCGGCAGCCATTGGGCAATATTCGCCAAATGAAGATCAAGAAAAAGTTATTACTGCTCCCGTTGATCAACCAATGATGGCAATTGCCGGTGCCGGTGCAGGAAAAACTGCCACCATGGCGTTCCGAGTAGTGTATCTGGTGGCCAACGGCTTAGTCGCTCCCGATCGGGTGCTGGGGCTGACTTTTTCAAATAAGGCGGATGCAGAACTGGCTAGCCGCCTGCGAGATAACCTGCAGCTCTTAGCAGCTAACCCCGACTTTTCTGAGGTAGCAGAGGTATTAACCGATCCGGAGACCGGCGGGACGATCCTGCCGGTAACCTCTACCTATAATGCTTTTGCGAACCAGATTGTGCGCCAGTATGGTTCGCGCTTGGGGATTTCTCCGGCAAGCATGCTATTAGATGAGGCGCGTCGCTGGCAGATTATGTACGAAATCGTCAGCACCTGGCCGGGAGATTTAACTACTGATAAAACTGTAGCTACTACAGCAGGTAGGGCTCTAGCTATCGGTTCCCAAGTACGCGACCAGCTCTTAGACATCGCAAAGGTGCGAGCCGGATTAAAACAGATGCGAGAACTATATAGCTTAGGCAAGCCGAAAGGAAGATCGCACAAACCCAATGCTAAGATGCAAGAATTCTTGGATTCGTTAACTCATCGCAGTGAGTTACTAGATATTTTCGAAAGCTACGAGGAATACAAAAAAGAAAACGGTTACCTCGAATACGCTGATCAAATCTACTATGCGGCTATGCTAGTCGCGCGTTTTCCCGATATACGGGGTGCGCTGCGGCAACGTTATGACGTGATACTGCTCGACGAGTTTCAAGATACTTCTGTGGCACAGCTGAAACTATTTTCTACTATTTTTACTGGTAAAGGCGTGATGGCAGTAGGTGACCCTAACCAGGCCATCTACGACTGGCGGGGTGCCTCCGAGCTTTCAATGCAAAACTTCTTAACCGAATTCGGGGTTGCCCCCCAAGAAATGACCAATCATATCCAGGATATGCCGGTCACCTATCGCAACCGGGAAGAGATTTTAAAGGTAGCAAATCAGGTGGTACTGCCTTTAAGTAAACTTGCGGACGGAGAAAGCGCCCAGCAAGTTGAGCAGCAAATCCGCTTCTTGACCCAGGTTCCTAAGCCGGAATATAAGATAGATCCCGCCCCCTCCCCAGATGTTTTTGCCGCTCCCGCGTCCTCGGTAAAAGCTAAAGAGCTGGTTACCTGCCCGCAAAAACGGGACGACCCCGGAAAAGTCCATCTTTACTTTGCAAAAGACTGCGAAGAAGAAGCGGAACTAGTGGCGGATTTTTTTGCTGAGCGTTGGAGGAAGCGAGACGAAATAGCCCTCAAAAATAAGCAGCTTCCACCGCAAAAGCAGGAAAATCTACCTACGGGGGCAGTGTTACTGCGCAAACATTCCCAAGGTCCGCTAATCACTCAGGCTCTACGCCGACGGGGTATTCCGGTAGAGGTCACCGGGGTCGCAGGGCTCATCTATGATCCGGCAGTTGCCGACGTGATTGCGGCACTGCAAGTATCCGCAGATGCCGGACGAGGTGATTACCTCATGCGACTAATTACTGGGTGCGGTATTAGCCCGGCAGATATTGACCTACTGTGGAGATGGGCAAGGCATTTGGCCAATCCAGATGAAAACCCCGATATTAATCCCCAAGCCTTCCTAATGGATGCGTTAGATGACCTCCCGGAAGTGGGATGGACATGCCCGGGAGCTGGCAGCGCCTTTAGCGCCGAAGCACATCGGCGACTTAATATTCTCCGCACCCAATTGGCTACTGTACGTCGCCATATTCATGACCCCCTCGGTTTATTAGTACAGCGCACGATTTTTGCTTTACGCCTGGACTTGGATGTAAAAATCCGCCCAGACGGGGGAGTATCTGAGCGTTGCCTAGAAAGCTTTGTCAAAATTGCCCGCGAATATGAATCCAATGGAGTCAGCACGAATCTGCACAGCTTCTTAGACTGGCTCCGGCTTTCTGATGAGCAAGGCTCTGGCCTCGATATGCCCTTACAGGAGCCTGATCCGAACGCTATTCAACTAATGACTATTCACGCAGCCAAAGGCCTGGAATGGACTTGGGTTGCCATTCCGGGATTAGATGAAAGCCGTACCCACCAGGGAAATCTTCCCAAGGCTCCCTTCAAAACGGGAAATGGTAAATGCAGTGAATCATCTTGGATTACCGATGTCGCGATGATTCCCTACGATTTGCGCCCAGATAAGGAAGTACTACCAACTATCGAGCGTGGCCTGGAAAAAAGTGGTTATGACTTTGCAGAGGAGGCCTATTCTGATAATCCCAAAGTTTTAGACAGCTATAAATGTGCTTTGGGGTTTACCTCGCAGTTAGCCGACCGACGCCTGTCCTATGTGGCTTTTACCCGCGCGGAGTCGGAACTACTAATTGGCGGCAGCGCACACACCGCTACCACCAGCACTGAACGGGTACCCTCCCAGTTCTTAGTGGAAATTGATTCCAGTGGGAAAATGCGGGAATTGCGGAACCGGGAACCGGCGGAAGATGATGACTGGATGCCAGTCCCGAGCGAAGTCCTCTGGCCGACGCCTCCATCTGTACAGTTATCGCGACTTTCAAGTGCCGCAAATGAGCTGAGAACGTTAATAGGAGGTGCGCAAGATGATCGCTGGCTCCATAGTTTGCTGTCTGCCGAAGATCCCGAAGAACTATTAACTATCGCAGCTAAACATTCCGATTGGATGCTACAAGCAGTACAGCTAACTCGTGATGAACAAGCGGAAAAAGAAATTCGGGGTCAAGTGGAACTTCCGGTTTCAAGTGGGGTCACTCGGGCGCGCAAATTACAGGAGGATCCGGCTGGTTTTGCTCTCAGTCAGCGGCGTCCTCTGCCAGCATTTCCATCCGGAGGCGCTACGGTAGGTACCTTGTTTCACCAGTGGGTTGATCAAGAACTGCGAGGTTGTGTATATTCGGTGCCCCAGGATCTAGATAAAGGGCTGCTCAAATCGCTGCAGAGACTACAACAAAAATGGAAATCTGGAACCGTACACCCTGATCGCGGCTGGGAGTATCTGGAGTCCGAGATTGAATTCGCGGCGCCGATGGCGACCAAACTAGTAGCCCGTATCGATGCGATTTTGCGTAACCCCGCTAGTGGCAAACCTACAATTATTGACTGGAAAACCGATTCCTTAACCTTTGACAGCTCCGGCAATATAGGCGCAGAAAGCGAAGAAGCAGTAGCGAACTATATGCGCCAAATAAATACTTATCGCCTGGTTTACGCTGATTCGTTGGGGCTGCGCTTGGACGAAGTAGAGGCGGCACTTTATTTTGTGCGCTATGACTTATTGTGCAACCTGGAAGAATGGAGTGAGCGCTTAAGCCTTCCCCAAAAACTCGAAGAGCTATTCCCGGATCTGGTCTAGGTGCTTTCGAGACCTACACGTCCTCGTTAGCTACTGAGTCATCAGCGACTATCTGGTCCTCGTCCTCGGTTACGGATTCTTCCATAGTCGCTAGTGGCTCACCAGCAGGGGAGACTGCCGGATTATCAGTGGCGGTTTCTTCTGTGCTGGCTAGATTTTTCTGGGTAGACTCATCCCGCAGGGCGGGCAACAACCCGGTACTATCTAGGGTGTCTGCTAACTGAGTAATCAACTCGCGAGCGTCAGTGATGATTTCTTTACTGTTTTGATGTACCCCGTGCATTAACCATTCCAACAGCACTAACTCCGAATTAAGCTCAATTCGCGTATTAAGTTCAGGATCTTCGTAAAGCCGTAGTTTTCGATACTGCTCGAGCACTGCTTTGGCGAACTCGTCTGAAGATGAGGAAACCACCCAGGCTAAGTCACGGGCTGGATCTCCGAATCTTGCCTGTCCGAACCCAGTTATTCCACTGACAGCTTCTTTATCTATATATAGGTAGCTTTCCTGCAAATCCGCATGTATAAAGGCACTAGCGAAACGCCAGAGGGAAATATCTTCTAAACGTTCCTCCCAGCGTTGCCACAGCCGGGGCGGTACGGCATGGGTAGGGGCAGCTTCATCAAGTAGGCTTAGCCAGCGCCTACGAATCTGGTCCGCAGAAAAAGTGGGACGCTCGGCAGCTTGTAAAACCCGGGCGGGTAGGTCGTGTAGCGCAGCTAGCGCTTGCCCTAGGGAGGCGGCAAGTTTATCTGAAACCGTTAGATCTTCCGCGCGAGCAGGTCTTCCGGGGAAAGCGGGATGGACGAGGGCGTGTTTTCCTCCCACTATCCGCACCGTGTGAGATGGCCAGGGGAGACGGAAGGGCAGGCGCGCGCCATCGTGGGACAGCTCCTGCATAATCTGGGTTTGGGTTAGTAGCTGCTTGTCCGCGTGTTCAGTGGTAGGACAGGTCACTAGCCACTTGCGTTCAGCGGTATCTTTTACTGCGCATATGCGTAGATCCTCAGTTTCAAATCGAGGCGAGCATAGCGAGACGAAGTCAGTTTCGGGCAGCGCGGCAGCGGCCATTGCAGCTAAGGGAAGGAAATTATCCATGTCATTCACGGTTTTAGATTATCAACTAAGCAGCGTTTGTGGGTTTAAGTAGCCGGGGTAGCTCGGTTTTCGGCTCACTCTATATATGGGTAGAGAGCGAATCTTGAGAGGATGTCCTGGGGAGCCGGGGGTGATTAGCTCTTCTGGTAGAAGTAATGCGGTAGGCGTATAGAACAATTTATGTGAACGCGGGCACTAAAAGATTTGAAGTGATGAAAAAGTTATTAAAGCTAGGTCACAGTTCAATGGTTTTTAGTGAGAAAATCCTGGAAATTGCCAATACTTACCGGACGGTAAGTATTGGCGTTATTAGTTTGTTACAATCTGTAAATTGTTTATAACTGCTGGTCAAGGCGTTAATTCGAAAACTGATCTACTTTCCACTACATAAGTTTTTATAAATTGTGACGTAGATCACGCATAAATTAGGGTAATTAGCTTGCTTTCATTTGACCGGGTGGTAATATTAATACCAACAAGAAAGAATTCAGGTCGTGAGGGAGACTGAAATGAACAAGGGAACTTCGATCAAGAAGATGGCCGCTTGCGGAATCGCTGCGGCAGCGTTGATTCCTGCTGGCGTGCTGACCGCACAGGCTGCCGAGGGGCTGTCCAATGAGGGCGTTCAGACCACCGTTCAGATTCAGGCTCGTACGACCGAAGTTAGCGGCAACCTAACCGCTAACGATGTTGATGCTACGGCTTATGCGGCCAACAATCTCTCCGCGATTGACCGCATGGGCGGCGCCGGCTCCCTCGCCGGAATCGTTATCTTGGGTGGCATCGGTGCAGCCGGTGCTATCAGCCTTACACGTTCCTTTATGATCGGGTAGCTCCTCTTACTACCTGAAAAAACCCCGGGCATCCCTCAACTGCCCGGGGTTTTTTGTACCCAAAAATGTGGGGGAAATAAAGGCACAAAAAATGTTACTTAGCCCGGCATTAGCCCAAAATGGGCATTAACGCAGATCTTTAGCGAGGGCAAGTGTCAATGGGCTCCAGTCCCGTGACAATGGGTTGCCCAGTATTCCCCACTCTTAGTGTTGGGGATGGTGTTGATAGGATAAAAGCAAAAAGGACAATAGATGGTTTCCTCTCAGTTAGATCCATTCGCGCCGGCAGGGGTGAAGTTTCGTCCGGTTTCTTTGGAGCTTATTAAGGTACGTCTGGCAGCAGTAGCATTTTTTCTGCTTTGCTTCGTAGCAGTGGCGATAATTCTTTTTTTCACCCTCTCTGAAAAATGGATAGGTCTGGTGGTGATCGGTCTGGTGCTGGGAATAGCCCTTTGGCTGCTATGGCTTATTCCGCGGCAAGTGCGCGCTATGGGGTGGGCAGTTACCGGAACTGACTTGCAGATTCGCAAGGGAATAATGTTCAAGTCCTTAACTGTGGTTCCCTTGGGCAGGCTGCAATATGTGGACGTAGAAGAAGGCCCAGTCGCCCGTCATTTTGGGATTGCGCAGGTGAAACTGCATACTGCCTCCGCATCGACGGACGCAGTATTGCCGGGGATTCCTCGGGAACAGGCTGCGCAATTGCGGGAAGAAATTTCTGAACTTGCTGAAACCAATCTTGAGGGTATTTAGATGGGCGAAAAGTACCGCGAACTAACAAATGAAAACTCTTCGGGATTTGCCGGGAACGACTACTCCCAAAATGAAAGTGTAAATCTGTCCGTTAGCGAGGGTGGATCTAGGGTTGTAAGCACCACAAGCGAAGAAAGCTCTGACTGGCGGCGGGTACATTGGCTGACTCCACTCTTACAAGTCTGGCAGGCGTTGGTGATTATCCTGGCGGTTGCGCTTACGCAATCGCTAAATAATGTGATTGCCCTGGTTAACTATCTCCAGGGGAATCTAGCCGGGCATCCCACATTGCTGTTGCTGCTAGTGATTGCGGTACCGCTGACGATACTAGCGCTGTTTATCATCTATCTGTATTTCGCCTGGCGAGCGACCTCTTGGAAAATAACCGTTACCGACGTGCAATATCGCCGCGGGATTTTCTTTAAAAAACACCGGAAGATTCCCCTCGATCGGGTGCAATCGGTTGATGTCTATCGGCCACTAGCTGCTCGCATTTTTGGCTTGGGAGCCTTGCGCGTAGAGTCAGCAGGTGGGCAAGGCTCCCGGGTAGAAATCCAGTTCCTGGCGAATAAATATTTAGATCGGGCACGCCGGGAAGTAGTAGCCCGGATCGCGGGGCGTACCCTCCCTAATGAATATTCTGAACATCCCCATGCCCAAGGGTTGGCGGGGACTGCGCTTTTTGCCGAGGACGATTACCACTTAGCTGCAGACGAATACGAAGTTTATCGGGTTTCTCCAGGCAAATTAGTGGCTTCCATCCTGCTATGTTCGGAAGTTATCTGGCTAATCATCATTGCACTAGCAGCGGGGATCGGTATGGCGGCTTCCCTGCTGGCGCTCAAGGTGAGTCTTGGTGCCCTAATAAGTGGGGGCATTATCTCCATGATTATTTCTCTAGCGGTCTTACCTTTGATGATCATTTCTATTGTCTGGTCACGCTTTAACTCCCGCTTCAATTTCAGTGCCAACATTACGCACGACGGTATCCGCGTCACCTCGGGTCTGCTCGCTCTAAAATCTCAGACCTTGCCACCGGGGCGGATTCACGCGATTCGTTTTTTGCAGCCCCTATTGTGGCGACCTTTTGGTTGGTGGCAAGCCGAAGTTACCCTCGCCGGTCATGGGGTGGAAGCCAGCGGTAACCAAAAGAAGCAAGCTGCCGATAACCTACTGTTGCCAGTAGGAACCCTGGAGCAGGCAAAAATTATTTTAGACATGGCGATTAGAGATTTAGGGATTGGCGAGGGCGCAGAAAGTGAAAAGCTGCTGCAGGCGGCTTTTAACGGCAAGAATTCGGATTCGCAGGAGGTGGGTTCTTTCATTTGCATTGGTAAAAAAGCCAAGATGTTAGATCCTTTCGCCCGTTTTCGCCGCGCTTTTGCTGCTACCGACACCGTGCTTATCTATCGTGATGGGTGGCTGCGGCGCAAAGTTAACTTTGCGCCTCATGAACGAGCCCAATCGGTTACCACCAGTGCCGGTCCCATACAGCGGCACCTGGGGGTAGCCGGGGTACGTCTAGATTTAGTTCCCGGCACTGCCACTATGAAGGTTCAACATCTAGATGCGCGGGTGGCAGCCCAGTTAGCTACGGACGAACTGGCAGCGTCGAAAGTGCGCTCTAAAGTGGAACCGAATGCCCAGTGGGCAGAGCGCATGCTGCAAACCCTCCGTCCTAGCTTGTAGCACGTTTGGCAAATGTGGGCAGGGAGGCTAGGTTTTTCCTCCCGCTCCGTCCAGCACGGGAATAAGTTTTTCCTCCTGCCCAAAATCCGCAAAGGCGTTGCCTTTTCGGATTTAACGCCCGCCTAGCCGACTCGGATAAAACTTATTCCCGTGCTAAGGGGTGGGGTGGGCAACTTTTACAGGAACCGATCTTATCTCGCGCTTATTCCCTGCACGCCGAGCGCTGACAGTGACATCGCGGGGAGGCTGGGTTTTATCCGAGTAGGTGCGGTGGGCATAAGAATTCGGAAAACGTCGCTACGTTTTCCGAATTTCTTGGGCGGGAGGAAAAACCCAGCCTGCCCGCGCACCGGACTAGCCTAGGCAGGAGGAAAAACTTATCCCCCGCCCCCAGACGGGTGAGAGGGGAAACCATCCTTCCTTGGTTCACGGATTCCCTGGGGCGCCAAAGTTAGCCGAATCAGGTACTATGGCAAACCGTATGATTGTTTTTGGGGTGACACGGTATGGAACAGTTTGAGAACAATGTCTTTGACACTGCCTTGCTGCTCGAAGGTGGGGGAATGCGGGGTAGTTACACTGCGGGGGCAATAAATATGCTCTTGGAGTCGGGAATCTACTTGAATTATGTCGCCGGAATATCCGCAGGTGCCACTAGTTTGGTGAACTATTTGGCGCGTCTTCCACAGCGTTCTAAACGCTGCTTCGTTGATATTAGTACTGACCGCGATTTTGGCGGATGGAAAACGGCGATAAAAGGTAAAGGGCTTTTCGACACTCGCCATATGTACTACGACCTGACCGAGCCTGGGGGAATGCTCGAGCTGGACTACGGGCGTTTCGCAGCAAATCCAGCCGAATGGCGGGTAGGGGTATATAACGCGCAGCGCGGAGCAGAACTATATTTTTCACAGAATCAGGTGGATTCGGAACAAAAACTGACTCACGTATGTAAGGCCTCTGGATCGATGCCGATAGCTACCCCAGTTACTTATATTGCGGGTGAAGCCTGTATGGATGGAGCAATAGGTCCCAGTGGCGGAATTCCCTTGGACGTGGCGCAGGCAGATGGTTACGAAAAGTTCCTGGTTCTGCTGACCCGGCCACGAGAATACGTGAAAGAAAACCGCCTACCTGATTTGGCATATCGCTGTTTGCTAACTCGTTACCCGAAGGCTGCTCAGGCTCTCATTGAACGCCCTAGGAATTACAACCGGACCCGAGCCGAACTAGAGCGGTTGGAATCGGCTGGTAAAGCCTACGTGTTTTATCCGCAGCATATGGGGGTGGCGAATTTTGAAGATGATCCCGCTAAGCTGGAAGAGAATTTTTCCGCGGGCTACCAGCAGATGCAAAGTGAACTCCCAAAGGTCAAAGAGTTCTTAGGACTCTAAAATCGGGCAGGCTTCCTGATCTAAATCTGGTGGTGAACGCGCAATCCTCCGTGATACCGGGATTATTCCAGGGTTGATTACTAAGGGGCGCAGCACGAACTGTCAGACTTTTAACGTGAGGTTATGATTAGACGGTGAGAGATAGTTGGCGGGTGTTCACTCGGGACTTGAAGCGGATTATTGCGGTTCCGCTTTCCCTAATTATCGTATTCGGTATTTTGGTTACCCCAGCCCTGTACACCTGGCTGAACATTTTGGCCTTTTGGAATCCCTATGAGGCAACCGGAAATCTGCCCATTGCGGTAGTAAATAACGATGCGGGAGCAGCCTCTGCACTGACCGGTAAGCTCAACGTTGGCGACCTCGTAGTCGAACAATTATCAGATAATGACCAGCTCGGCTGGCAGTTTACCGATCAAGACACTGCCGAACACAAAATCAGAACCGGGGAGGTGTATGCCACTTTCGTCATCCCCAAAACCTTTAGTAAAGACTTAGTTGATATTTTCAGCGGCAAACGTAACCATCCGACTGTCGAATACCGCGTTAATGAAAAGAAAGGAGCTATTGCGCCAAAAATTACCGACACCGGAGCAAATCAACTTGATATTCAAATCACGTCAGCTTTCCGGGGAAAAGTCGGAGAGGCCATTGCGCAGGCTTTGCGTGAGGGTGGTTTAGAGATTGACGCGAGTATTCTTGGCGCTGAAGGAAGCGCTCTAGATGCCTTGGGCGGTATCAACCAGGATCTAGATGATGCACAAGTCGCCTTGGATTCTGCCAATACCTCTTTGGCAGATTCCTTACAGACTATGAAAAGAGTCCGGTCTGCGCTATCTGCTGCTGATCCGGCATTGGCTGATGTTTCGGCAGCTTTAAGGGATGTCCAAGGCATTCTAGGAACGCTTGTCTCCGATGCCTCAGATTTTGCTGCTAAGGCGGGACAAGCCAGTATTAACGCTCAAAAGGCACTCAATGAGACCTCGGCGGCGGCTAATTCGGCGGTGTCTAATGCAACGAATAAAATCACCGAAATGGATTCGCAACTGCAATCAGGCATTAAGAGGGCGAATGATTCGATAACCAAAATGCGTGATCAGATTGCGGTTTTGGAAGAATTCCCGCAGACCCAAGAGCTCGCTACCAAGCTGAAATCCCAGCTGGACGAGATAGAAGATCTGCTCGCTACGGTCGGGAAAACCGGGTCGGATGCAGCAAAGACCGCCGAGGATTTAAAAACGCTGATGAAATCCTTTGATCAGTCTCTATCCGATGCGCAACACACCGCTGCTGGTTTGCGTGAACAGTCCGCTAAGGCCGCCTCTGCGCTAAATGTCCGGGTGACGCAGTTGTCGCAACAGCTGGGAGCCATTAAATCCGCGGTGAGTACCGCACGGATTTCTCTTAAAGAGATCTCGGCGCTGACCCACGGTGTTGATGAGCAGATTGTTAACACGCAAAATGTGCTTGATCAGGTGCAGGGTAACCTAAACGGACTGTCCACTACGGCTCCCCGGGCGCCAACCGACGTGGGGGCGCCGGCCCCCGCACCACCCACAGGCACCCTGAAAAAAGATATTTGCTTTGGGTCCGCCCAAAATAGGGGGGCGCCTCCCCCCCCCCCC
>NZ_CABTZZ010000018.1 GCF_902489465.1 uncultured Varibaculum sp.
AAGCCGGTCACGGGGTCCCCGGAGTGCTTTTACCGAGCCAGACCCGCAGCGCATGTTAAAGCATAATGCGGATAACTGCAGGGCTCCTCGCTGTGTTAGTAATCCCTAACGGGATTACACACAACTTCCTCCTCTTCACTGGTGAAGAAACAAGTTTCTTCACCGTTCATCGTCGTCGTTGTACGCCCGCAGGGGATCGGCGGTGCTACGCACCAGCAAGGGCTTTCGGAGCACAGCCTCCGAAAACCACTGGCGCGGGCAAACGCTCAGCCCGCGTTCGCTACCTCCCCGCGCCAGCCCTCACGGGTTCGACTCCCCGCTTGTACTAAAAAATGGGCTGCGCCAACAGGCGCAACCCATTTTTTAGTACGCCCGCAGGGGATCGAACCCTGGACCCACGGATTAAAAGTCCGTTGCTCTACCAACTGAGCTACAGGCGCCTGCCTTAAAGGCACGTTTTATTGTACAAGGGCAAAGGGAATTTCCCCAAGTTACATTTTGGTTGCTTCCGTCACTAAAGAACCCGTAAAGTAGTACTCAAATCCCTATATACCAGGCGGAATTGATTATTAGGAAAGGGTTTTTATGTTAACGCCAACTACCTTCGGAACTCCTCTATCAAAATCCTCACTCCGGGTTCTCCTGCTCGGTTCCGGAGAATTAGGTAAAGAATTGGCGATCGCATTTATGCGTCTGGGGGTAGAAGTTCACGCCGCTGACCGTTACCAAAACGCACCTGCACAGCAGGTGGCGCACTATTCCTACGTCCTAGATATGACCGATGGTAAACAGATCGATTTCCTGGTGAAAAAGGTGCGTCCTCATTTCATTATTCCGGAAATTGAAGCTATCGCTACCGACACTTTGGAAGAAATAGCCGCTTCTCGCCAGGTCACGGTAATCCCGACTGCCCACGCTACCCGCCTGACTATGGATCGGGAAGGGATCCGCCGTCTGGCCGCGGAAGAACTAGGTATCCCTACTTCCCGCTACGTGTTTGCTTCCGGGGAAGAACAGATGCGCCAAGCGGTAGAAAAAATTGGCTTGCCCTGCATAGTCAAACCGGTGATGTCATCTTCCGGCAAGGGGCAGAGCCTGCTGAAAACCCCAGATGATATCACTCCTGCCTGGCATTACGCGCTTGAGGGCGGACGGGGCGCTAGTCAGGGGCGCGTAATCGTAGAAGCGGTAGTAGATTTCGACTATGAGATTACCCTCTTGACGGTGCGTTCGCGTGACGTGCAAACGGGAGAAACCATCACCAGTTTTTGCGAACCAATTGGCCACCTGCAGGTAAATGGGGACTACCACGAGTCTTGGCAGCCAGCTCCAATGGATAGCAAGGTGTTGGAAAAGGCGCAAGCTATCGCCACCAAAGTTACTTCCGCCCTGGGAGGTCGTGGCCTGTTCGGGGTGGAACTGTTTATTTGTGGTGATGAGGTTCTCTTTTCCGAGGTGTCTCCGCGTCCTCACGACACCGGGATGGTGACTATGGCTTCTGGTTACCTGTCAGAGTTTGAACTCCATGTCCGCGCTATTTTAGGTTTGCCGGTTGATACCCGTCTGCGCACCCCCGCGGCCTCGGCAGTTATTTGTGCGAACCTGCAAACTGAAGGGCCGGTATATCGCGGTTTGGATCAGGCTTTATCAGTGCCGGAAGTGGATTTGCGGCTTTTTGGTAAACCTGAATCCCGGATAGGGCGGAGAATGGGAGTGGCTTTAGCCCGCGGAAATGACATTGCCGAAGCCAGGGAGCGGGCACAGAAAGCCGCCGGATTAATTACGGTAGCTGACGCCTAATATGGTTGCAAAAACCAATCTCTGAGAATGCCGTAAGTTTCTATAGTTTTAAAAAATCTGAATACTGCTAGTCTTAGCTAGTTGCGATACTCGCGTGCTGAAAAAATTATTATTTTTACCGCTATTACTGCCTGCGAATACTTGCCTAGTACGCGTTTAACTATCTATAGAAAACTTTGTTTAATAGCGTTAACATAAAAAGCAATATTCACTTTTAAAAAACGGAAAGGCAAAATCTTGGCCAGGAAAACTAGAATTGTTCTGATTGACGATATCAATGGGGAATTCGGGGATGAAACCATTAAGTTTGGCCTTGACGGTATTGATTACGAAATTGATTTATCTTCTGAAAATGCCGCCAAGTTGCGCGAAGTTATGGATCCGTGGATTCAGGCAGGCCGACGGGTGGGAGGACGCCGGATTGCCGGTACTGACACCCGTCGGGTTTCCGATGCCTCCAAGATTCGGGCTTGGGCGCGGGAACAGAATATGCAGGTATCAGAAAAGGGACGCATTTCCGCGAAAGTACGCTCCGCCTACTACCGCACGCACTTAAAATAAAAAAGGGACTTACACCCCGGGCATTTTCACCTAAAGAATGAGACACTGAGGATATGACTTACAAACTTATATTGCTCCGTCATGGGCAAAGCGAATGGAATGCTAAAAATCTTTTCACCGGTTGGGTGGATGTTCCGCTCTCCGATCAAGGTCGTCAGGAGGCCGTCCACGGTGGCGAATTAATGAAGCAAGAAAACATCTTGCCAGATGTGGTTTTCACTTCTTTACTACGCCGGGCGATTATGACCGCTAACCTGTCGTTAGATGCGGCCGATCGCCACTGGATTCCGGTTCAGCGCAGTTGGCGTTTGAATGAACGCCATTATGGAGCTTTGCAGGGCAAAGACAAGAAAGCTATCCGGGACGAATACGGCGATGAACAGTTCATGTTGTGGCGTCGTTCCTACTCCACTCCGCCTCCGGAAATCGAGCTGGGATCAGAGTTCTCGCAAGATCAAGATCCTCGCTACTCCGGGGAACCGATTCCGCGTACCGAATGCCTAGAACAGGTATTAGAGCGCCTACTTCCCTATTGGGAGGAAGCGATTGTCCCCGAACTTAAGAGCGGTAAGACAGTTATGGTGGCAGCACACGGTAACTCTCTGCGTGCCATCGTTAAACATCTTGATCAAATCAGTGACGATGACATTTCTGGTTTGAATATTCCTACCGGGGTTCCCTTGTACTACGAGCTAGACGAGAACCTGCAGCCGGTAAAGAAAGGCGGAACCTACCTGGATCCGGATGCTGAAGCCAAGATTGCGGCAGTAGCCAACCAGGGTAAGTAGTTTCTTTTCCTTGACAGTCCCCGAGGGCGACCTCGGGGACTTTGTCATATTTAGACCCGGCTGTTCTCGGCTTTGGGAGCTTTGGGAGCGGCCTGGCTGCGTCCTCGGAAAAGAAAAATAGCAGATTCGGCGCTCTGCAGGCGGGTGGGAGGTAAAAAGTTAGGAATTGGCGCAACTTTGGCGGATCTCACTACCGTAATAGCGATAAATATGGCAGACTGAGTTCAGGCGCAATCAGCGCTTGTGTCGCAGGTGACACGTGGGGAAGATATTTCCCGCAGTTACAACAGACACTCCACTCGGATCGTCGGGCACGTACCTGCCCGTGGAGGAGAAATATTAATATGGCAAAAATTGTTTTTGATTCCGTTACTCGGGTTTACCCCGGTTCAGATCATCCGGCTGTAGACAGGTTGAATCTGGAAATAGCCGATGGCGAGTTTCTAGTTTTAGTAGGTCCTTCTGGTTGTGGAAAGTCCACTTCTTTGCGGATGCTTGCTGGGCTAGAGGATGTTAATTCCGGCAAGATTTATATCGGCGATAATGATGTAACCGATATGGCTCCCAAGGATCGCGATATCGCCATGGTTTTCCAGAACTATGCGCTTTACCCGCACATGACGGTGCGTCAAAACATGGGTTTCGCCCTCAAGATCGCTAAGGTTCCGCAGGCAGAAATCGATAAGCGGGTGGAACAGGCTGCCGCGACTCTTGATTTGACCGAATATTTGGATCGTAAACCGAAGGCTCTGTCTGGTGGTCAGCGTCAGCGCGTAGCGATGGGACGCGCGATTGTGCGTAAACCCCAGGTGTTCTTGATGGATGAACCGCTGTCGAACTTGGATGCGAAGCTACGTGTACAAACCCGCACCCAGATTGCCCAGTTGCAGCGCACTTTGGGGGTCACCACCTTGTACGTGACTCACGACCAGACCGAGGCACTGACTATGGGTGACCGAATCGCGGTTATCGCTGGTGGTGTTTTGCAGCAGGTTGGTACCCCCGAAGAGCTTTATGATCGCCCGGGTAATGCTTTCGTGGCGGCGTTCATTGGTTCACCGGCTATGAATATCGGTACTTTCCGGGTTGATAACGGGGTGGCTGTCCTTGGTGATGCTCGCATTCCGCTCAGCCAGGCTACGCTGGATGCTATGACTCCTGAGGATAATGGAGAAATCATTATTGGTTTCCGCCCTGAGGCTCTGGATGTTCAAGCTGACGGTCAAGATATGGCTCATAGCATTCCGATTAAAGTGACCCATGTGGAAGAACTAGGTTCTGATGCTTACGTTTACGGGACACTCGCTGGCCATGATTCCAGTCTCCGCACTGATGACAAGCCGCGCCTGGCTCAGGTTACGGTTCGCGTTCCTCCGCGTACCGCTCCTCCGGCAGGTTCGATTATGCCGGTCAGGATTCGCCCTGGTGGTCAACATAACTTCTCTGCTGCTACTCAGAATCGCTTGCCTGAATAGAGCACTTTAGGATTTAGATTCTTTTCATAGCAATGGGGGCAGGCATTGTGCCTGCCCCCATTGCTATGTCTCCACTATTGAGCCTGGTAGGAATCTTTGTCTGGTGATCAGGTGTTAAACCGGTTAACCCGTATTAGCTACCGATTGAGAACTTTGGGCTGAATTTATGGTGGGGTCAATGCCTTGTTCGGGCATTGCCCCCACCATAGGTCGTTTCTGTCAGATTAAGACATGTTATCTAGCGCGCGTGCTTTGGCTGGCGGCGCCGGGCAACCAGGTAGGCACCGGCACCCGCGCTGATTGCCGATAGTCCCAAAATGGTGGACAGGTCGGCGGCGCCGGTTTGACCCAGGTCGGAACTGGAGGCTTTATCCGGTTCACCTGTGTGCTTGCCTGTAGAGGCTGACCCGGGATCGATGCAGTCTTGAAAGAGCTTCTCGTAGGAGACTTTTGCCTTGCCCAACTGGGTGTTAGCCTGCTGCAGGGCTGCTTCAAATGGCGCTAGCGCGGCTTTAGCTTCTTTATAGGCGGCCGCTAACTGCTGTACTTTCTCGGTAGCAGTATCTGCTGCTTGTGCGGCTTCCAGGTAGGTTTGATACTTCGCGAGGACGTCATCGATTGCCTGCTGGGTTTCGGCACTAACGCTGGTAGCTGCGGGCGCACGCATCGCCATCATGCTCAGCGGGGCGGCAGGGGCAGGGTTAGTTTCTGGCTGCTCCTTGACCCAGGTGTCGAGGTCGGGTACTTCCTGTGCGGCTTTGTTGTCTACCGCAGCCTGATCTTTAGCTTTCTGGGCAGTTTCTTTGGCCGTGTTGGCATTTGCTGCTTGTTGATCGGCGGTGTCTTTAGCTTTCCGCGCATCCTCGACTGCTTTCGCCGCGGCATCTGCTTTAGCTTGCGCCTCATCGGCAGCTTTTTGGGCGGCGGCTTTGTCTGCGTAATCCTTGGCTGCCGCGTCGTTTGCCGTCTTGGCGTCTGCGGCGTCTTTATCAGCGGTGTCTTTAGCTTTCCGCGCATCTTGTGCCTGGGTTTCGGCCTCGGCAGCTTTCTGCTTCGCTTCATTTAGCTTGGTGTCGGCATCGGTTACTGCCGCATCCGCTTTAGCTTTTTCGTCTTTAGCGGTATTCAGGGCAGCTTCTGCCTGCTTTACTGCATTTTCTGCCTCATCCAACTGTTTCTTAGCGTCAGCCTTGGTGGCAACTACCGCTTCATAGTTCTCTTTAGCGGCATCCAAAGCCTTTTGCTTTTCGTCTACTGTCTTTTGCGCATCATCCGCAGCTTGCTGTTTGGCGTTAACCTCATCTTGCGCCTGGGTGACTGCTTCCTCTGCTGCTTCTTGAGCGTCCTTGGCGTCTTGCAGCGTCTTTTCTTTGTCCGCAACTACATTTTCTTGCACAGCAGTAGCTTCCTTGGCAGCTGTCAAAGCTTGCTCGGCAGACGGAACCGCAGCATTAGCTTTCTCAAGTGCTGCTTCCGCTTCCTCCAGCGCCTTTTGGCACGTCTCACAGTTCTTCGCTTGCTCAGCGGCGTTATCTGTCGCTTTCTGTAACGTTGTTTCTGCTTCTTTTTGCGCCGCTTGCTTTTCTGCGAGCGTAGCTTGAGCTGCAGCTAACGCGGCTTGTGCTTCTTTCGAACCATTATCCTTGGCATCCTGCAATCCGTTGTAATACTTCATGAAACGTGCAAGATATTCCTCGTAAGTGTACGCCGTATCGGTGGTGCCGCCCCAGAATTCTTGCTCGTGTACAATCCCATACGCGGCATTTTTTGTTCCGCTTGCAAATCCCGTATACAAGAAATCTCTGTCCATAAGATTGGTATAGTGTCCAACCACACCGCTGTTACCCGAGGGATCTTTGTCGTAGTTTGCTTTTTCAAAGGTATACCAAGAAGACCCTGAGCGCGTATAGGGGCTCCCCCCACCCCAAGCGAGGTTTTCGCCAGCAGATTTTACAAACGGACCATCATTTTGTGAATGTCCATTATCGTAATTTGCGGAATAGTTTGCGTTAACCTGGGCAATAGCCATTAATTCATCAGTTACTTTAAGAGCCGGCATTGCAGCAAAGTTATTATCTCCCTTAACCCGCAAATCATTGCCCTCTTTCATGGTTTCGAGAGCAAGTTTCATATTCTCAAGGGAAGTAGCGTCCTGGGGGTTTCCAATGGTGGTGTAAGAAGTAATTCTATTTCCGTTGGGGGCAACATAATCTGTATTCAGCTGAGCTAGAGCCTTACTGGATTTATTCTCTTGAAAAAATCCTTTTGAACCCAGATCCCACTGCTCCTGAGCTTTGGCTTTGGAGGCTTCTACGGCTTTTTGGGCGGCTTGAACTGCTTTTTGCGCTTCTGCAACTGCGGCATCAGCTGCTTCCTTAGCCTTCTCCGCATCCTTTACCGCGTTATCTGCTTCCGCGCACTTGGGAGTCTGCTCATCCAGAGCTTTTTGCGCGTTATCTCTATTAGTTTCAGCCTCTTCTTGCGCCTTAACCGCATCGTCATAAGTCTTTTGCGCTTCCTGCTGCGCGGCTTTCAAATCATCTAACTTAGTGTTTGCAGCATCAAGGGCGTCTTGAGCGTCTGTAACCGCCTTAGCCTTGTCTGTCGCCTCGCCCTTCGCGGCATCTAGTTTCGCTTTAGCCTCTGACAAAGCGTCATTCGCCGGTTTCTGGTCATTGACAGCATTATCGTAATCCTGCTGAGCCGCATCGACTTTCTCTTGTGCTTTTTGCACCGCATCGTCATTATTCAGAATATCTTTAACGTCTTGCAGTTTCTGCTTTGCCTGATCTAACGCAGTTTGCTTTTCCTGTACGTCATTCGCAGCATCTTGAGCTTTTTGCTCTGCGTCTTGCTTGGCGCTTTCAGCCTGCTTTACATCCTGCTTCGCCTTTTCAGCAGCCTTGGTGGCTTCGTCTAGCTCAGATTTAGCTTTCTCAGCTTTTTCTTGCGCCTCATCCAGAGCCTTTGCGACCTCATCGGCGGCTTTCTTAGCATCAGCTACCGCCTCAGCCCCGGGAGCGGCTGCCTGAGCCTGCTCATTCTCACGATCTGCTTCCTCTTTATTCGTCTTCGCGTTATTGAGGTTTTCTTCCGCCTGCTTTTGCTTCTGTTCGGCCTGATCTAAGTTATTTTGAGCTTTCTCCAGATTAGCAACTGCCTCCGCCAGTGCTTGTGCTGCCTCTTCTTGCATCTGCTGGTGCGCAGCGGTGGCATCGGCGCGTTTTTGTTGCTGGCCGGCTTGTGCCTTCCGCAACGAATCCTGGGCACCCGCATAGGCCGCTAGGGGCTCGGCAATCTCTGGTTTGGACTGTTCAGCATCCAAATTTGCGGCTGCGTCCTGGGCTTGCTGCTGGGCGCGCTGGTAATCCCGATAGGCTTTATTAACCGCCGAAACGTCAACTCCGACGCGGCACTGCGAAACCGATCCCGGAATATTCAACTTGCCCTGCGGTTCTGCTTGATTAATCCCGAAAGCCGAAGCCGCCGGAGCCACCAGTGCGATCCCGGTGCCTGCTGCAATCGCTACCTTTGCAACCTGTTTGCGTACCATATGAATCCCCTCTGATTGGTTTAGTATTTCGCTCGAAATAGGTAAAGATTATAGATTCCCTATAATCCCCCCCCGCATAAAAGTCCAGTCCAGAGGCCTTTCAAGTGAAATTATTCCAGATAATGGACGAGTTTTAGGATCGCGCTTTAATCGTTATGAACATCGCCAGCTGCTGTTTCTCAAACCAAAAAATTATCTGGCTCCTAGACTGGGAACGTCCTAGGAGCCAGATGATTTCTTTTCAGTTATTGAAGCCAATCAACCAGGTAACGACTGGATTCTTTTTTGAGGAGCCGCGTCCTCGTCCCTAAGGACGCGACCCTCTTTGGGACCGTTAGGTTTAGAAAACGCAAGTTACCCAACGGAGTATGCGGGCAGCTTCAATTCGTAGAGAGAAGCTGACATGAACGAGGTAAGCCAGAACTGCACGGTGGGGCGAATCTGCTTGCCCTTCATATCGGGGGTTAAAGTCAAAGTCTCACCGGTTCCAACCTGCTTACCGTTTTGGTCTTTCCAGATCACGTCACTGAAACGCTCCACCGAATCGGAGTTACCCTGCAAGCTAACCTTTGCGATTAGTTTGTCGCCCTGGCGGATAACCTGATCCTGATCGAATCCGTAGTATTCCAGTTTCAACGGTTCAGAGATCGAGGTGCCGACCGGGTTGGTGACCTTCAAACGGAAGCGCAAGGACTCGGCCTCGGCACGATTAGCAATCGGAGCCGACCGCAGCAGCCCCCACTTGTCTTCGGTGCGAGCACCAGGGGCATAGTCCAGATCGTTGGCAGTTCCATAGAAGCTATGATCAGCAGGAACCCGGAACTTATCTTTCACGTCCTCCCAAGTCTTACCGGCATCCTTAGAACGCTGCCACTGGTATTTCATACCGGTCGAACCCTGCACGGTGATCTTAGCCGGTTCGGCGTATCCACCCTGGGCTACCCGGGGAGCGGCATTTACTTTGATCTGGGGAGCCATCTCGGAAGAGGAGATCATCGGATCGAACAGTTTCACGGTGTAGGTGTAGGAGGAACGAGTCGCACCCTTAACCCCGGAAACACTCACTTTGTAGTCGCGCGAACCATCGGTGCCCACCGGTAGATCGGTAATCTTCGGCATCTTGATTAACAAAGTGCTGTAGTAATTCCAGGTTCCCGGGCCTTTGCCATTCAGCTTGTTGTTCAAAATGGTGGTGGGAACTTCCGCGCCATTCGGGCCGGTCACTCGCACCCGAGCACCCGAAAGGTCGGGACGCTGCGACTTGCTTTCGCCACGGAAGGAGATGCTCCAACGTTCTACATCGTCGCGGTCATCGCGATTAGTGGTCAGCAGCTGGTAAGGGAAGTATCCCGCCGAAGGCCAGGTCATAACTTCCGGCTTGTAGGCGGCTTCATTGCTGATTTGCTTGTTATTGAAATCAGGAGTGCTTACCAGCTGATCTCCGGTGACTACAATCGCGTTGTAACCATTTACGTTTCCGTAAGAAGTAGTGGACAAGGTGGGATCCATCAAAGCAATGCGGTGTCCCAAGCGGTCGTTAGCCCCCACCTTGGTCATGGTAGATGCACCCAGGCTGGAAGGATCGATGAAGTACCACAGAATCTGTTCGGCCGGAGTTTGCCCCGCACTATCGGAAAGATTAGAAATGGCTGCGCCCTGTTGAGCTTTAAAGCTAAAGCATTTGGAGTCATTTTGTACGGTGTGTGAAAGGCGGCCATTGGCAGCCATATTGAGGGCGGCCTGCTGAGTGTAATCTTGCAGCGGAGAAGTAGTATCCATCTTGACCGCTTCGGCTCCGTTGAGGCCGCGGAAGTAGTTGAGGGCACGAGCTACCGAGTTAGCGGTGGTGGGGTTAACCACGCCGGCGCGGCAGTTATTGTGATCCGCGCCGTTGTTAGGGCTTTCGGGGTAGTCAGTATCGGCAATATCGCTTAGGTAACGGGTACGAACCTCTTCACGGTTATTTGTGTTGATCGCGTTAGCAGTCACTGCGCTGGAGGCAGCGGAAGCAGTACCGGTAAAGAAAGTAGCCGCATCGGCCAGATTTACACCGGCAGCGACAACCCCAGCTACTAGAACACCTGCAACCAGAGTCTTGGCGTGTTCTTTCCACGTTTTCATCGTAGATCCCGTTCCTTGCGTTTTCCTCTTATGGAAACCAAATCCTTCGATTTCCGTGAACGTCACGATCCTTCGCTCCGTTCATTAACTATTATCCACGAAAACGAACACGAAGAAAGCTGATAATGTTTGAAAATGAAAGTTTTACACCTGGTAGGTTGCTTTCGCGAATACTTACCAACCATAAAGTAGGTTTGACCTGGTCTATTAGAATGTTTTCAGAGTTTTTGAACGATAGTAGCGCCTTGGGTGTAAATTGTGAGTTCCCTCACCCCTAATTTTAACCATTTGAATGAGTTAATGTTCAGTTTTATTTAAAACTGGCTTTATCCTGCATATATAAACCATACGTTGCGCTTTTCTCATAAACAAACTATAAAAAGCACGAATTTTTTATCGCACCATTTTTGAACCTGATTTTCCACTCACCAACCACTGAGTTTTTACTCATCTGGCAAATCCAACAACCAACACTAGTAATATTTGAGCCTACTCATATTTGAACAATGTTTATACAATACTTCCTCCGGGTTGTATTGGTTTTCCCTAATGGACGGTCTCATTAACCAGTTAGCCCTCGCGAGCGGTTCCAACCATCTGGCCGAGAAACCTCATTTGGTAACCTTTCAAGTTTGCGAGATATATATAAGGTATAAAGGTAGATCGTTAACCCAAGGGAAGAGGAAGTCTTGAGTGCTAAGAAACTGGTAATCGTCGAATCTCCAGCTAAGGCTCGCACTATTAGCGGGTACCTGGGCGCTGACTACCAGGTAGAAGCCTCGGTGGGGCATATCCGGGACTTGCCGCAGCCATCTTCTCTGCCGGAAAAGCTCAAACAGTCCGGATATAAAAAGTTCGCGGTAGACGTGGACAACAACTTCCAGCCTTACTATGTGGTTAATCCCGATAAGAAAAAAACGGTAGCGGGACTTCGGAAGGATCTGGCAAAGGCTGAAGAGCTCTACCTCGCCACTGATGAAGACCGCGAGGGCGAGGCGATTGCTTGGCATCTGCTGGAAGTATTAAAACCTAAGGTTCCGGTCAAACGGATGGTATTCCATGAGATTACCCGAGAAGCCATTGATCGTGCCCTGGAAAATACCCGGGATATTGACACTGACCTGGTAGAAGCCCAAGAAACCCGCCGGATTCTCGATCGCCTCTACGGGTACGAGGTTTCCCCGATTCTATGGCGTAAAGTTGCCCGCCACCTGTCAGCTGGACGAGTACAGTCAGTGGCCACTCGCCTGGTAGTGCAGCGCGAACGCGAACGCATCGCTTTCATTCCCGCCAACTATTTTGATCTAAACGCCACCTTTAAAGCTGATGGCGGGGACTTTAATGCCCGCGCCTTGGAAATGGATGGAGTGCGTTTCGCCGTTGGCCGGGACTTCGATGACCGCGGCCAGTTAAAACGCGAAGCCACGGTGATGGATGAAAAACTGTGGGAAAAACTGGTGCAGGCTTTAGAGGAACAGGCTCACTGCCAGGTGACATCAGTAGAGTCAAAACCCTATACGCGCCGTCCCGCCCCGCCTTTTACTACCTCTACCCTGCAGCAAGAGGCAGGAAGAAAGCTACGCATGTCTTCGCGGCAAACCATGGCGCTCGCGCAATATCTATACGAAAACGGCTACATCACCTATATGCGTACCGACTCGACCGCGCTGTCTAGCCAAGCTATCTCGGCGGCGCGGCGCCAGGCTACGGATCTATATGGGGCAGACGCTATCCCCGAAAAACCCCGCTTTTACGCGAAGAAAACCAAAGGGGCACAAGAAGCGCACGAAGCAATCCGACCCGCGGGAGACAACTTCCGCACCCCCGATCAGGTGCGCTCCGCTCTCACCGCGCAGCAGGCCGCGCTTTATGAACTAATTTGGAAACGCACCCTGGCCTCGCAAATGAATGATGCCCGCGGAACTACCGATACCGTGCGCCTTGGTGCCCAGATCCAACTAGACGACGCCCCTCACGAACTGGTCTTTACCGCCTCGGGAACCGTGATTACCTTCCGCGGCTTCCTGGCCGCCTATGAAGAGGGTAAAGATAAATCCCGCTACGCCAGCAGCGACACTTCCACAGTCTTGCCTAAGCTCACAGAAGGGCAAGAAGTAGCGTTTAGCGAGGCAGACAGGGAAAAAGCAGCGCATGTAACCAGCCCGCCTCCGCGCTATACCGAAGCCTCACTGGTGAAAACTCTAGAAGAAAAGGGAGTAGGGCGCCCCTCTACCTACGCCTCCACAATCGGGGTAATTATTGAGCGCGGGTATGTGCGCCGCGCCGGGCAGGCTCTCATTCCCTCTTGGCAGGCCTTTTCCGTGGTTCGCTTGCTAGAAGAGAACCTCGCATCCCTGGTAGATTATGATTTCACCGCCACGATGGAAGGCGATTTGGATCAGATTGCCGCCGGGGAACGGGACGGCAAAGAACTTTTGGCGCATTTTTATTTTGGAGGCGGCACGGGCGGAGAGTTTTGGGCTCGCGGCCTCAAAGATACGGTGGAGGGTCTGGGGGATATTGATGCCCGCGCCCTGAACTCGATCGCGGTGCTACCGGGAGTAAACGTGCGGGTAGGACGGTATGGCCCTTATTTAGAGGACGCAGAGGGCAAGCGCGCCTCAGTACCCGAGGAACTAGCTCCCGATGAACTCGACGCCGAAAAGGTAAAAGAACTGTTCACGATTTCAGCCGATACTGGTCGCGAACTGGGTAAAGACCCCGAAAATGGGAACGTTATTTTAGTAAAGAACGGACGCTACGGCCCCTACTTTACCGAGGTGCTACCCGAGGACGCCCCTAAGGGCACCAAACCCCGCACCGCCTCCCTATTTAAGACTATGTCGATCGAAACCGCCAGCCTCGGTGATGCCTTGAAACTGCTTTCGCTGCCGCGAGTTGTGGGGCAGGATCCCGAAAGTGGAGTCGAGATTACCGCACAAAACGGCAGGTACGGCCCGTATTTGAAGAAAGGGACGGATTCGCGCTCCCTAGAGACGGAAGACCAGATTTTCTCCATCACTTTGGAGCAGGCTTTAGAGATTTACGCCCAACCGAAAACCCGCAGGGGTCGCACCGCGAAACCGCCCCTGAAAGAGCTGGGAACTGATCCTAACTCGGGTAAACCGGTAGTAATTAAGGATGGGCGTTTTGGCCCCTATATTACGGACGGCACCACCAATGTGACCGTACCCCGCGCCAGCATTATCGAAGATATTGATGCTGATCAAGCCTATACTTTACTGGCAGAAAAGCGGGCTAAAGGACCGACGAAAAAACGGGGAACCCGTAAAACTACTAAGAAAACCGCCGCAAAAAAGCCAGCGAAGAAAACTGCAGCTAAGAAGACTACCACCAAGCGGACAACCGCCAAGAAAACCACTGCGAAAACTACTAAGAAGTCCGGCGCCAAAAAGTAGGTAATATCCTTACTGCTAGTGCAGTACACCTCTGGTTGCTAGTTAGGCCTTTGCGCAGGGTGCAACCCGGCCGGAGACTGGTTCACCACCGGGATCGCTAGCCGTTCCCAGACTTTAAATAGCCACCGGGGTATGCGCGCAGGAGGATGCGAAGCTGCTCCCCCCAAGGGACTTACTGAAGTCTAGTAAGTGCTGTGGTCGGCCTGGCGCATAGTGAAACCGCGGCCAGTCTTAGAGTTCCAACAGTTCACGCCGGTGTATTTACCCACTTCACAGGCATAGTCACCGTTGTAGTAGACAGTGTCATAGGTTGCTTGGGTCTGGGGGTCTGTGCCATTTCCAGGGTCACAATGCTGATCTACTCCGCCCGCCGTAAGCTGCATTGCCCAGATATCATCACAACCCTGCTCCCACTGCCGCTGATAAATCTGGCAGTAAACTTCGTCAGAAAACATCAAGCAAGCAATATTACCGGTGGGGGTATAAAAACCGCGCTCTAGATAGACCGCTCCGGCGGGGATCGGTTTCCCGGTTTCTATCGGAGTTTCAGTAGTGGTAACCGTAGTTTCCATTACCGTAGCAGTCCGGGTGGCATCGCTTTGGGACTCACTGGCGCTCGCTTGCCCTTTATTGTCCCCCCGGGAAGAAACAATCCAGGTACCCACAATCGCCAGCCCGATCAACGCCACCACTAGCAGTACCGTCAATATAATAATCCCCCAGCTGCGGCCGGATTTTTCCGGTTGCGAACTCTCCCCTGCCGGATTTTGGTAGGCCGGGAAAGGGGAATAGGCAGCTGGCGACGGACTCATTATTGGTTGCCGGGGCGGCTCCGGATAGGCGGGCTCCGCATATACCGGAGAAGCATAAGCGGGAGGCATGGCCGCGGGAGCAGCCATTACCGTCGGATAATCCGCAGCCGTTTGCGCAGAAGAGCCCGGATTTGCTACCGGCAAGCTTCCCAGGCGAGTAGCATCATCGTCATTTTCTTCGTCACTGCCTGGGATTTGGGGCGACTGTGCGCTTTCGCTGGGGGGTTCGGGGCTTTCTCCCGCTGTCTCCGCGGCCGCACTAGCCACCGGGCTTTCTGCTAGCTCCTCGGTTTCTGCTGCTGCACCCTCTGCGGCCGCGGCTACTTCGTCTGCCCGCTCAGTTTCTACCGCTTGATCAGTGGTTTCTATTTGCTCGGTAGCTTCAGTTTCACTTTCCGGATCGGTAGGGGGAGCAAAGGCTAGGGTCGAAGAGTCTGCGGATCCGGGTTCCTGCTCTGCCTGGTCGCCTTCGGGATCGCTATCTTTTTCGCCGGAAGCTGCCTCCGCAGCCTCCTGGCTGCCT
Source organism: uncultured Varibaculum sp. (assembly GCF_902489465.1). Classification (GTDB taxonomy): domain Bacteria; phylum Actinomycetota; class Actinomycetes; order Actinomycetales; family Actinomycetaceae; genus Varibaculum. The sequence continues at coordinate 15,053 of NZ_CABTZZ010000018.1, forward strand.
TTTGCTAACGCTTCGGTGCCAGCAAGACCGTCTCTACGTGCAGCTACCACCGCTTTTACCCGGTCATCGCCTACGTTTTCCAACCAATCTAGCAGATCCGGATAGGCATTCGGGTTCGCCGCGACCTCCGCATAAACCTCGGGATGTTGCGCAGATATCTCGAACAGTTCATTGGCGTTAGTTTCCGAAGCTAACGCGCGCTCGCGCAATTCCTTTAAATCATCACTATCAGTCATGGCTTACCTTTGAGGTTGGGACAACACTGTTCTTATTCTAACCGGCAGGCGGCGTCCGTGGCTCAAATCTGTAAAAACCAACCTGGAGGAAAACCCTGACCCCCAGATTCTATTGATGAAAGTGAAACCAAAGCGCACCTGAGTTACCAGCGTCCTCAAGCAGGCCGGAAAGAAAACTTTTCAAACCCCAAAGAGTCGATTTCCTCAGCCCAGGTTTTTACTTGGCTATCCCAACCTTGAGCCTCAGCCTTAAAATCTGGGGAAGCACCCAACTCGCGTGCCTGCTGTAAGGCAAAGTTTTTTACCCCTCGCGCCACTAGATCGCGCGCCAACTCCAGCACTTTTCCGGGGTGGCCGGGGTAAACAGTTAGCCTAACTTCATAGTCGATGCCGCTGGCCAAAAGCATCTCCAGGCAGGCGAAAGCCTTATCCCCGCCGGCTACCCCAGTTACCTGCCGGTAGTCGGCGGGCAAGGCTTTAATATCTAGCCCCACCCAATCGAGCAGACCTGCCACCAACATTGCTTGCAGGCGCGTCGGATAAGCTCCCGCCGCGTGCAGCCCCACCTGAAAACCTTGAGCCTTTACCCAGCGGGTAGCGGGAATCACCGCTGCCTGTGCCAGGGCTTCCCCGCCGGAGAACACTACCCCGTCAAGTAGCCCTTGGCGGCGCCCTAGTAACTCTTCTAGCTCGGCAAACGGGACTGCGCCGGGTACTAAAAAATCTAAGATTTCATAGTTTTGGCAATAGGCGCAGCGCCAAGGACACCCCTGGCAAAACACGCTCGCCACAATCTTTCCCGGCCAGTCCACGGTAGAAAACGGGACTAGCCCCGCAATGTTAAGCTGCCTCGCCTGCCCCAGCAGACTCGGCTCCCCGTTAGCTGTCGAAAAATCAGACACCGGCTAACTCTTGCGAGAAAGTAGTGCGCTCGGCGTACTCGCTCTGCTTGCCGGTATTGAAAGAGGTAACCGGACGGAAATATCCCATAACCCGCGTCCACACCTCACAGGGCTGCTCGTGGTTGCCTTCCTGGGCACACTTGGGACAATCGAAATGTTCACCCGACAAATACCCGTGGACTGGGCAAATTGAGAAGGTGGGGGTGATCGTAATATAGGGCAGCTTGAAGTTAGCGAGCGCCCGATGTACCAGGGTCTTGCAGGACTGAGCGGAGTTCATTGCCTCCCCCATATACAGGTGCAACACGGTGCCCCCAGTGTATTTACCTTGCAGTTCCACCTGTTCCTCTAAAGCTTGGAACGCGTCCTGGGTGTAGCCTACCGGCAGTTGCGAAGAGTTGGTGTAGTAGGGCGCGTCCGCGGTACCAGCCTGAATAATCCCAGGGAAGCGTTTGGCGTCCTCTTTCGCAAAACGGTAAGTGGTGCCTTCAGCCGGAGTGGCCTCCAGGTTGTAGAGGTGACCGGTTTCTTCCTGTAGCTGCACCATCCGTTCCCGGATGTGATCTAATAGGTCGGCACACATTTTATGCCCCACTTCCCCGGTAATATCTTCCGCGTCATCAGTGAAGTTACGTACCATCTCGTTCATCCCGTTTACCCCAATAGTGGAGAAATGATTATCGAGAGTACCCAGGTAACGGCGAGTATAGGGGAAAAGACCCGAATCCATATGCCAGGAAATAACTTCCCGTTTCTTCTCTAGAGACTGGCTGGCCAGATCAATCAAGTGATCGAGCCGGCGGGTGAGCCCTTCTAGATCACCCTTATAGAGATAGCCGAGGCGCGCCATATTGATGGTCACTACCCCTAGGGAGCCGGTTTGTTCCGCCGAACCGAACAGTCCGTTGCCTCGTTTTAACAGTTCGCGTAGGTCTAGTTGCAAACGGCAGCACATCGAGCGAATCATATGGGGATCCAGATCCGAGTTCAGGAAGTTCTGGAAGTAAGGCAGGCCGTATTTAGCGGTCATGGCGAATAGGCGTTCGGTGTTAGGGGAATCCCAATCGAAATCGGGAGTGATGTTGTAGGTGGGGATGGGGAAGGTAAACACCCGTCCATCGGCATCCCCGGCGGTCATCACTTCAATGAACGCCCGGTTGATCATCTCCATTTCTGCCGCCAGATCCCCGTAGGTGAAGTCCATCAGTTCCTCCCCAATCAAGGGATATTCATCTACCAGATCATCCGGGCAAGTCCAGTCGAAAGTCAGGTTAGTGAAGGGGCACTGGCTGCCCCAGCGGCTAGGCACGTTCAGGTTGTAAATCAGTTCCTGCATACATTGGTAAACCTGCTCGTAATCCAGGTTATCTTTGCGGATAAATGGCGCCATATAGGTGTCGAAACTAGAGAAAGCCTGCGCCCCTGCCCACTCGTTTTGCAAAGTTCCCAAGAAGTTTACGATTTGCCCGCAGGCGGAGGAAAAATGGCGAGGCGGATTGGAGGCAATCGCGCCGGGAACCCCGTTAAAACCTTCCTGCAGCAGCTGCTTTAGGGACCAGCCGGCACAGTATCCGGCGAACATATCCAGGTCGTGAATATGGTAGTCACCCTCACGGTGTGCCTGCGCGATTTCGGGAGTGTAAATCTCGTTTAGCCAATAGTTGGCGATCAGTTTACCGGAAGAGTTAAGGATTAGACCCCCCAATGAATACCCCTGGTTCGCATTAGCGTTTACCCGCCAATCAGCTTTTGATAGATACTCATTTACGGTCTGAGCGGGATCAACCAGGTGTTTCATTTTCGTTTGGGGTGCCATTTTTATCCTCTTCTGGTTCCTTCAAGTTCTTCTTGTTTGTCTACGGCTTCGTAGCCACCGCTATCGACTATAGGCATACCCGCGCAGAAACAGGTAAAGACACACGAGATATAGTAGGTTTCCTAAATGTTAACCACTAGATATTGTGTTTGCGTTTATTCTTCTCATATTTGCTGGCGGGGGCGGAAATAACCTCTAGCGCAAACTATTGGGAGTGTTCTAAGTCCTAAAACCCATTGGGGCAAAAGACCTAGGCGGGGGCAGAGGGCGATTTTAGGGTGCGCATTCCGGCTCGCGCGACCTCGAAAATGAAAATCCAGCAGGCTCCGGCGAGGGCGAGCACGGTTCCTCCTGCCAGCAAGAGGGCGAGCTGGTGACGCGAAGCCGCGAGTTCCCGCAGGTCACTGCTGGCGCTGGCGGCAGAAAAATAGGGGCTGCCGGCACCTAGTTGAAAATAACAGTAGGTGACCATCACTATTCCTACTACAAACATGATCACCGCGAAGAAAGTGACTATCCGTCCTCGCCACAAGGCTCGCCGTCCCCGCTCTCCCCCCAGCTCCAGGGGAGAAAGCAGCAGAGAGAACACGGCTACTACGCAAATCGCGGCGAAGACGTCAGAGGGACGATGCCAACGCGCTACGATTACCGCTAAAGCCACTAACCAGAGCACCAGTGCCGATAGATAGGTGGCTACTTCCCGCCAGCGATCAGCCGCCACCATCACCAGCGCTACCGCGGCCGCTCCTGCGGTCGTAGTGTGACCAGAGGGGAAGGAATTCGTCATATAGTAGGTGATTCCGAGAGCGGGGCGAGATAGCAAATAATGCTTGAGAACCTGGGTGGTTACCGTGGCTGCCACCACCATCACTAGCATCCGGGCACCCAGAGCAAAACGCCGTCTTACCAGGGCAACTATCACTGCCGCCGCGATTAGCGGTACCAGAATAAATAAATACCATTCCCGCAGCAATACTTGATCCCAAGGCGCAAATGCGCCGTTGAGTTCCGATAGCGCAAACATGGCCAAGGTATCAGTAGCCTGCCCCGCGCGGGTGCACACAAAAATCAAGTAACAGGCTACAAACAACAAGACCGCAAATAGCGCTACCGAAAAACGACGCACGTAACCGGCAGTCAGTCCCCTTCTCAGCGCGCTAGTCATGCTTTAACCTTATTTTGTCACCCCTGTGGTTTCCACAACCAGAGGGATTTTGGGCGCAGACTCTAATTAATAATATTTTCACGTCAACAAGGAGACCCCGGTGAGTATCGCTGACCTGGCGAACGGATTACGTTCCTTTAGCAGCGACCAGTTGCTCTACGAAACCGTGTTACCTGCGCGGCGCCCCAGCTTCGCACCCTGGCCGAGTTGGGTAGGCAAAGATCTACCGGCAGGACTTAAAGCCGACGGAATCGAACGTCTTTGGGAACATCAAGTTAGCTGCGCAAATGCTTTACATAGTGGGCGGGATGTGATTCTTACTTCCGGAACCGGGTCCGGTAAATCTTTGGCGGCATGGCTGCCGTTCTTGGCGCAGCGCCATAAATCCCTGTTAGGCGTCCGTCCCACCGCCCTCTACTTAGCACCTACCAAAGCCTTAGCTCGTGACCAGGCGACAGCTTTAACCCACTGGGCAAACCTGGCCGCACTGGATCTACAGGTCGCCCCGGTAGATGGCGACAGTCCTGCGGAAGTTAAAAAGTGGGCGCGCGCAGGTGCCGAGGTGGTGCTGACCAACCCCGATTTCCTGCATTACGCATTGCTACCCCATAACGAGCTTTGGCGCCCCTTTTTGCGGGGATTATCGCTGGTGATCGTGGATGAGGCACACTATTACCGCGGGGTATTGGGGGCAAACGTGGCCTTGATTTTACGTCGCCTGCGTCGTCTGGCTCGTAAATACCAAGCTGAACCGGTCTTTGCTTTACTGTCGGCTACTACCGCTAATCCGGAAGCTCATGGGGCTAATATGTTGGGGCGAGGACGCTCGCTAGAGGTTATTGACCGCGACGCTTCCGCCTGTGGTGCCCGCACGGTTTTCGTCTGGCGCCCACCGCTAATCGAGGATAGTGACCCCGCTTCCTGGGAAGATGAAAATCTTTGGGAAACCAGTGAGGGGGGCGGCTCGTTTAGCAGCGCCGCGGCAGGAAAGGAGCCAAAAGTAACTGGAGGAGCCGCCGACCAGAGTGAGGCTGCGGCGGCAGAGGGGCCACGCTATCCCGCCATTTGGGAAGGCGGACGCCTGCTGGCTCAGCTAGTAAATAGCGGAGGGCGAGTTTTGACCTTTGCGCCCTCGCGGCAGGGAGTAGAAACTATTGCCCAGATCGCCCGGGATCAGCTAAGTACCCGTAACCCGGGGTTAATGTCGCGAGTGGCCGCCTATCGCGGCGGTTACCTGCCCGAAGAGCGCCGAAAGTTAGAAAAAGAGTTACGCACCGGTACGCTGCAAGGCCTGTCAGCAACCTCTGCCTTAGAACTGGGAATCGATATTTCCGGACTCGATGCCACCATCACCTGTTCTTGGCCGGGAACCCGCGCCAGTTTCTTTCAGCAACTTGGTCGTTCTGGTCGCTCCGGGCAAGAAGGCTTAGGCATCTTGGTGGTTTCCGATAATCCTTTAGACGATTTTCTAGCTCACCACCCGGAAGAGATTTTTCGCTCCGCCGAGCAAATAGTTTTCGACACCGAAAATCCCTTTGTGTTGGCTCCCCAATTGCTGTGTGCCGCGGCAGAACTTCCTTTAACCAGTGAGGATACTGCTTTATTTGGAGAGGCTAGCGCCCAGATTATGACACAGCTTCGCCAGCAAGGATTGCTGGTAGATCGCCCGGGGGGACTTTGTTTCGATATCACCAAACGATTTTCACCCTGGCAGGCAGTAAAACTTCGCGGAGAGGGCGGCCAAGTACAAATTATTGAATCAGAAAGTGCCCAGGTAATTGGCACGGTTGATAGTTCTCGGGCGGACAGCGTGCTGCACCCGGATGCGATTTATGTGCATCAAGGCCGCGTCTGGCAGGTTTCTCGCCGAGATGACGATATCGCGGAAGTGGTTCCCGGGCCGAAGAAGCTACGTACCCGCCCCAACACGGATACCAGTATTTCGATTACCTCAGAAGAAGCCGCCCCGCTGACCCCTGCGCCGACAGTTAGCTGGCATTACGGGCGGATCGAAGTGCAAACCCAGGTTACTTCTTTTGACCTATTGCGCCTGCCGGGTCATGTTTATCAAGCTACTTTCCAATTGGATTGCCCCACCCGCACCTTGCAAACTACCGGCACCTGGTTCACGCTAACAGAAAAGCTTGTTAAGCAGCTGCAGCTAAACGAAGAACAGCTGCTGGGTGGGGGGTTGCACGCAGCCGAACACGCCCTGATTGGTTTACTTCCCTTGGTGGCTACCTGTGACCGTTGGGATCTGGGGGGATTATCTTTAACCCAGCATCCTCAAACTGGACTGCCCACGGTGTTTATTTACGATGGCACCCCCGGAGGTGCCGGTTTTTCCCGGCAAGGTTTTCGTCAGCTAGAAACCTGGCTAGATTTAACCTATCGGCAAGTCAGCGCTTGTCCCTGCAAGCAGGGGTGTCCGCGCTGTATCCACTCCCCCAAGTGCGGGAATGGAAACGAAATGCTTTCTAAATCTGCCGGACGGGATCTTTTAGAGTTCTTACTTAGCAGCTTTGGTTCGGCCGGCACTGCCAGATAAACCAATGTTTTAAGGGGGATTAATGGCGGGGCCGGCTCGGGAATGAGCTTTAAGCTGCCAGTTGAAAACGGTTTTTATCCGCACCGAAACTTGCACGTCCCTAACGCGCAAAATACAGGAATCTAAGGACACCGCATTTTCTCGGGCAACCTGAGTAGCCACGGCACAGGGAGCGTTCGCGGTGCCATAAAAGTGAGCCTGGGCGGCGGCTAGAGCCACGAAGTCAGCCCCCGTTTGTGCCCGTGCCTTCGCACTTAAGGCTCCTCCTAATAGTCCAATCCCCACCGTCAAAGCCGCTAGCAAACAGATAAATCCTACCGCCCAAATGGTGGCCGATCCCGCCTCCGCCGTTGTGGGGGATAGCTGGGCGCGACTATTCCCGGTTTTCACGGCGCTATTCCCATCGCCAACTCTGGTTCCTTTAGCGTGCTGGCTTTACAAGTCACCGCGGGTAAAAAGTTTGCTTTCCCCACCAGGTTTTTGCTGGCCGCGGCGCGCACCCACTGCCCACTACTGTCTACGGTCACCCCGATGGAGCCACCACCTGACCACGTTTTTCCGATGCTCGCCGCGCGCGCTGCCGTCCGCGCCGCGTCACAAGTTTGCACCTTTGCAGCGCCAGCTACCCCAGCGCCTAAACCCATCACCGCTACCGCCACCAAGGCAGGCAGGGTCAAAGCGGTTTCGACAGTGGCGTAACCACCCTGACAATCCCGATGCATTTGCCACAGTCGGCGCAGCCATCTAATAAACTGCGCCGACTGCGGATGTTTCCCAAATATTGTTGTCACTTTAAATCGAAAGTGCTTGTTTAATAATTGCAGTTAACGCGCTTTTTATCCCTCCTCCCTTAATGACTGCCATCAACAGACCAGCGAAGGCGGCTGCCGCTAAAGTACCGATGGCGTATTCGGCGGTGGTCATCCCGTCCTCTTCAGTTCTTAGCCGCGCAATTGCCTGCCGGGTTTGCGCCCAAACCAAGGCGCGCAACGCGAAATCTTTCATTCCTTCCCCTTTCCGGTTCCCCCGCCGGTTCGGCCGGAGGTGGTATCAGCTTCGCGCAGGCAGGAAAAAACCGAGATACCTACAATAATGTTCTGTGTAAAGGCCGCAATTATCGCCTCTTGGGGACATGTGGGCGATAATGGGCGCATGAGTGAGCAAGAACCCTTAACCGATAAAGAACTATTTGCCCAAGCCAAAAAAGCGATCCCCGGGGGAGTTAACTCTCCGGTTCGCGCCTATGGAAGCGTGGGCGGCACTCCGCACTTTATTAAAGAAGCGTTCGGAGCGTATATACGTGACGAGGAAGACAACACTTTTGTGGATCTAGTGGGGTCTTGGGGGCCAGCGCTACTGGGACATTCTTGCCCCCCGGTAGTACACGCAGTGCAAGAAACTGCCGCTAAGGGTCTTTCCTTTGGTGCCCCCACGGTAGGCGAAACCAAGTTAGCGCAGGCGATTACCGCCCGTATGCCCGCTTGTGAGCAGGTGCGCATGGTTTCTACTGGCACCGAAGCCACGATGACCGCGATTCGTTTGGCACGCGGGGTAACCGGACGTGACCTAATCATTAAGTTTGCCGGTTGCTACCACGGTCACTCCGATGGACTGCTAGCTGCGGCTGGGTCGGGGGTGGCTACTCAGGGACTACCGGGCTCTGCAGGGGTAACTGCCGCAGTCGCTGCCGAAACTATCGTGCTTCCCTATAACGACTTTGACGCGCTCACCGAAACCTTCGAGCGCAAAGGCGAACAGATCGCGGCAGTTATATGTGAATCCTGCCCCGCCAATATGGGAGTCGTACCGCCACTGCCTGGTTTTAACCAACATATTCGCGCTCTTACCCGCAAGTATGGGGCGTTAATGATTACCGATGAGGTGCTAACTGGTTTCCGGGTAGGACCTTCTGGATACTGGGGATTGCAAAACGATTATTGGATAGACCTTCCCGCTAAACTTCCCGATTTTTCCGGCGAGGACGAGCTGGCTCGCTGGCGGGCAGGCGAGCTCGAAAAAGCAGAGTTCGTACCGGATCTCTTTACTTTCGGCAAGGTGATTGGCGGGGGCATGCCGCTAGCGGCTCTGGGAGGCTCCCGCGAAATCATGGAGCAGCTTTCACCGCTCGGCCCGGTTTACCAGGCAGGCACCCTTTCGGGTAATCCTTTGGCTACTGCTGCCGGACTAAAAACTCTAGAACTTGCAGATCACACCGTCTATGCCCGCACTAGTGCAGTTGCCGATGCCCTCATCGGGGCGATCGAGCAGGAGGCCAAAGAGGCGGGGGTTGCCCTGAAAATTAACCGGGCGGGCAGTTTGTTCTCCGTGTTCTTTGGAGAACTTCCCGCACAAGACGGAGTAACCAATTTCGAACAGGCCAATACGCAAGAAACTTTCCGTTACCGCGCCTTCTTCCACGCGATGGAAGAGGAAAACATTGCCCTGCCGCCTTCGGGATTTGAAGCCTGGTTCGTATCTTCGGCTCACGATGATCGGGCAGTAGGACGGATTTTGGAGGCCTTACCTTCCGCGATGCAAGCTGTGGCCGAAGCTGAAAGCAATGATAGTTAAGTTAAAATTGTTTACATTGTTACTCTAATCGAAACCTCATCACCCCAGGACTTTAGTCGCTTTTGATTGAATTCGATTAAAAATCTATCGCTATACTTTAATGTTGTGATACACTATTAAATGTATTAATGGGTTGGGTAGGAAAGTTCCGATTACTATGAGCATTCTGCGCAAGATCAGCAGTTTTGCTGCCACTATCCTAGTGGCAGCAGCGCCGCTGTGCATTGGCTTCTGCTCTGCTCCCTTCGCGCTTGCTACCCCTGGCGACACGCCAGCCACCAGCACTTCCACTACCAACCCAGCTGGCCAGACCCAGGATCTTAACGACTGGACAAAAAAGAATTGCCCGGGTGGATCCGAGTTTGTTAATGACATACACGAAAACACCCCGATTTATTTAGGCTATGCGGACGGGAAAACCTACCTGGGGTACACCAATACCACCTGGCAGTCCCGGGTAGATCCCAGTAATCAGTTCATTGATGCCCGAACCCTTAAAACCGTAAATGAAAAGGGTGAAGAAGTCACGACTTACAAGTCCAAGTTTGGTACCTGCGTACGGGTTGCTTCCGATGAAAACGGGCAGGCTGTCGCCCCAGTTTATTATGGAACGATATTTACCTCAGATGAGTCAGCCCTGACCTCCTCTGGTTTTAGTGATAAGACTCAGACCGTTTTCCAGGTGACCGAAGTGAAGAATTGGGATCCGGGAACGAAAGTAGAGTCCTGGTCCAACCAGTCTGGTGGCGGCTACCAAGAAATGCCATACTCCCAGGCTAAGAACAGTTCGGACAGTGGATTTAAGAACCTGCTATTAAGCAAAGAAGACTCGATTAGTCTGCGTTTTAGCCAAGCTGGCTTTTATACCGTCTACCTGAAAGCCGTCACTACCGACCCGAAGAATCCCAACAAGCCTTACCAGACCGAAATGGCCTATACCTTTATTGTCGGCAAAGAGGCTTCGGTTCCTAAAGATCTTCAGGATATTGTCGATGGAAAGGATGAGGGAGGATCAGAAAATCCCCCTACTCCCGATCCGGGAGAAACTACCCCTGATACTCCGGATCCGGAGCCGGGTGACGGGGAACATGGTGGAGGCACCCATCCGGGAACTACCCCCAGCCCGAAGCCTGCAGCTGGCGCAAATGGTGCGGCGCGTAACTCCAACGTGTCTTCTTCTTCGCGACTGCAAGCCAGTTCGCAGCTAGGAGGAACTAACTTGGCGCGCACTGGTGGCTCGCTAAGTCGCGCCCAGCTGCCGCAACCTCCAGCAAATGCCTTCCCCACCCTGCCCGACCCGGCAGCTGGTTCTTCCCCGGCAGAAAATCCCGCGGGAACTGATCCCGGCTCTGCCGCTGCTGACGGCTCCAATTCGGGTAGCCAAACTAATAACGACAATCCCTTGAAATTCCAGGCAGATAGTACCTCTACCGACCTGGCTACTAAGCAGTGGATTCGTTCTTCCTCTCTAGCCGTATTTGCCCTAGGTCTGGGAGCTGCCGGGCTGACCGGTATCGGATTACTTATTTTTTCCCGCCTACACCCCTAAATGAAAAAATCCTTCCGTAACCGGGTGCGAGATTACCGGTTAAAGAGAGAAAAAGATCAGCCGCTGGATCAAGCCATCTACATGACGATAGCTACCGGTAGGTTAGAACCGTTGCTCCGCTCCCTCGCGATCTACCCCGTCTATAGCAGTGGCGAAATCCGCTCGCAAGGAGACTCCCAATTTTTAGTTGCCTACGCAACCCACCTGCGCTCCCCAGCGTCCTCCACAGTTAACGCCGCCCTCTTAACTGAACATCTTGATTCGATCCGCGAGGACGCCGACGACTCTCAGCGAATAGGTGCCCTCCTTAACCCAGGGGGACAGTTTGAGATCACTTTAGAAGCCGATGATCTCCCCCGTTTAGCATCCCTAGTAGCGGGGATTCCTACCGAAGACGCCCTCACCCCGATCGCTTCGGAATCCTTAGAGGTCACCCCGGCAACCAGTGAACACGCTCAAATGCTGGTTTCTTTGGTACCCGAGCTACCGATACCAACCGGACTCGCGCTGCAGGCTTTAACTGCCAGCTTTCAGGGATTTAACCCTGGTAGGTGGCCCGTGGTTTTTCTGGTAGACAGCGGGGGAGTTCCCCAAACGATACCGGCTATCCTGAAAGAACAGCTCACCCGCAAGCTTCCCCAAGCCATCTTGGTAGATCCCGCCGTACCTGATTGGCGGCGTGACCTATTTTGGGGCTACCGGGAATTACTTACCTAAAAACTGCCGGCTCAATACCGGCAACGCTTGACCAAACAACGATTTATCTGGGTTTTATGCTGCTAATAGCCGCCAAGAACTGATCATTTTCTGCCCGGCTACCAATAGTTACCCGCACGCCCTCGACAAATCCCCGCGTTTGTACCCCCTGAGAAAGCGCTGCCGCCTGAATCTGCTCCCCTACCGACCCGGAAAACCAGATAAAGTTGCCGCCTGCCTGCGGGATTGTCCAACCAAGATTACGTAATTCACTAAGAACCCGCTCGCGCTCCTTACAGATCTGAGACACCTGAGAGCGCATAGCCTCATTATCGGCCAGTGCCGCCAGGGCGCAAGCTTCCGCCACCGCCGAGAGTCCAAAAGGAGTTCCCACTTTGCGGATCGCTTCCGCGAGCAGCGGGCTAGTTAAACCGTAACCACAACGCAAGCCAGCCAATCCGTAGGCTTTCGAAAACGTGCGTAGCACCAGCAGGTTAGGGAAATCCGCGAGTAAAGTCGCACCGTCAACGTGACCGGGGGAAGTATCAAACTCGAAATAGGCTTCGTCCAAAACCGCCAACACCTGCTTAGGCAAAGCCGCCAAAAATTCGCGAACCTGAGTCCCGGTCAAAGAAGTCCCCGTAGGATTATTCGGGCTACACAGGATAACCGCCGCCGTGTTTTCGTCTACCGCGCTTAAAATCGCGTCCAGGTCATGGCTGCCGTCACTATTAAGTGGGATCTGGCGTGGCGAGGCGCCGGTGATTCCCACTAGAATCGGGTAGGCCTCAAATGAACGCCAGGCATAGACCACGTTATTTCCTGCCTGTGCCACGGCGCTTAACGCATTCGCTAGCACCTGAATAGATCCCGGGCCTACCACCACCTGCTCGGGATTTAACCGGTAATGCACCGCCAATTTTGCTACCAGATTGCCGCCAATAGCATCCGGGTAGCGGTTAGTGCTGGCCAGAGCCTGCTCCCCGGCCTCGATAATCGGCTTTGCCGGGGGAAAAGGGAGCTCGTTACTGGATAGTTTTACTACTTTTCCGGCATCGCCTTTGCCGGCAACATAGGCGGGCAGGTCACAAAGTACCTGCCGTAATCGAACCTGACTCATAACTTAAGTGTGCCTTTTTTCTGCCCGCGGCGCTTTCAGGTTTCAAAATTGTCCGCGGATCCCTGATCGCGCCAGACTTACCCGCCTCTAACTTCGCCCTTGCCTCGGGAAAGAACCTACCCCGCCGCCTCGTGCCATAATAGGGGTTATGCAAACCCTTTTTGATGACTGCTTTAATTTCGCCGAAACCGATATTGCTTTAGGCCCCTTAGATGGGCGCTACCGCTCCCAGGTTAGTGCGCTTACCAACTACCTTTCGGAACCGGCTTTAAACCGCTCCCGGTTATTAGTCGAGGTAGAGTGGCTAATTTTCTTGGCCGAAAACCAGGTATTGGAGGGGGTAAGCCCCTTTAACGAGGACGAAAAACGCTATTTGCGCTCGCTGATCACTAGTTTTGGCGAAGCCGAAGTAACTGAGCTTAAACAAATCGAAGCTGAAACTAAACATGACGTGAAAGCTGTGGAGTATTTCCTGCAAGCCCGCCTGCGCGGCGCTTCGGAAGTTCTGGGGAACACTTCCCTGCCTAACTATCTGGCAGCGGTGCATATTTTTTGTACTTCTGAGGATATTAATAACCTGGCCTACGGAATTGGGATTAAAGCGGCGGTAGAACAGGTGTGGCTACCGCAAGCGCGCCAGCTGGTTGAGCAGCTTTCGGAGTTAGCTCGTCAGGCGGCCACGGTTCCCATGCTGGCACATACTCATGGGCAACCGGCCACCCCGGTGACTTTAGGTAAAGAGATGGCAGTGTTTGCCCACCGGTTGCGCCGCCAGCTTTCCCGGATTGAAAAAACCGAATACTTGGGCAAGATTAATGGCGCTACCGGTACTTGGGCGGCACATAAAGTGGCGGTGCCCAGCGCTAACTGGCCGCAGTTATCGAAGTCGTTTGTGGAACATTTGGGTCTTTGTTGGAATCCGTTGACTACTCAGATTGAATCACACGACTGGCAAAGTGAGCTTTATAGCGACTTGGCACGCACTAACCGGATCCTGCATAACCTGGCAACCGATTGCTGGAGTTATATTTCGATGGGTTACTTCCACCAGAACTTGGCGGCACAAGGCTCCACGGGGTCTTCTACGATGCCGCATAAGGTGAATCCGATTCGCTTTGAAAACGCGGAAGCTAACCTGGAGATCTCCTGTGCGCTGCTAGAAACTCTGGCGCAGACTTTAGTTACTTCGCGCCTGCAGCGTGATTTAACGGATTCTTCTACCCAACGCAATATTGGGGTTGCTATCGGCCATTCCCTGCTTGCGCTATCCAATCTTCAGGGAGGTTTGCGGGGATTGGATGTGGCGAGCCAGGTAATGGCGCGCGACCTCGAACAGAACTGGGAAGTACTGGGCGAGGCCGTACAACAGGTGATGCGGGTTGAAGGACTAGCCGGGACTCCCGGGATGGATAACCCATATGAACGGCTGAAAGAGCTGACTCGTGATAGCAAAGTTGATGAGGCAGTGATGAAAGAGTTTCTAACTTCATTAGGACTTTCTGAGGACGCCGAGTCTCGGTTGCTGGCACTCAGCCCCAAAACCTACTTCGGATACGCTAGCGAACTCGCCACCGGGGAAGCATTAAAAAACTAATACTTACCAGGCGGTAAGTATTGAAAAGAAGCATTTTCTGGGCGAATTCCCAATATTTTAGGCGCCCTAAGCAAAGCATTTAAGCTGGCACCAGCACTTTATGATGTATCTCACTTAAATGAGACAATTATCAGCTGGCAATTTATTAACCAAGCGGTAAGATTAGAACTGGTACCAGATAAATGGAGCGTTCCCAATAACGGCTCCGCAATAGATGAGGGATTTAATCATGAGGCTTAAGAACTTCGCCAAGACCCTAGTTTCCGGGGTTTGCGCAACGGCATTAATACCTGCCGGTCTCTTAGCGGTCGCGGCGGCCGGTAACCTGGCAGAGGAATCTCCAGCCGGTAACCTTACGGTATCTACCTCGGTCGCGAACACTCCCAAGTTCTTAACCGGATGCATTGGCTCAGATCAATTGGGCTATGAAAATGTGCGGATTAATAAACTCCCTGCTGGTAAAGATTGGTTTTTAACTGTTTCCGACTCTGACCAAAGCCCGTTTGCCAGTCGCGACAGCTACACAAACCCCAATGCTGGCGGATACATGTATACCTTTGATCCGGCCGCTAACGATAGCTCGCGAGCATTACAAGGCTCGGTAGGAAGCTCGGGTCTCGGACTGGGTGGCACCTACCACTTTAAGAGCTCAGTAAAAGATCTACACCCCTGGGTATTCGTTCAACTTGAGGACGAGATCTACGGAGCTTTGAAAGTCAGCACTGGCTGCGAATATGATTTCAGCACCGTTTTAGAAAATAATACTTTTGATAAGTACCTGGAAATCAAAAAGTTCCTAGTGAATCCGCAGGCGGTCAAGCACGATTGGAATCCGCTATTAACATTGCACCAGTTCCGCGCCCCGGAAGCAGCCGACTTCAAGGTGCTGGATACTCGTCCCGCCCCGCAACCGTCAACTGACCCGGACACTGAACCCAGTAATCCTGATGTCCCCGAAGTTCCTGACACTCCCGAGACTCCTAAACCCGCTGAAACTCCTGATAGTTCTGGAGCACCGACGGTAGAACGCCAGGCACCTACGCTTGATGCTGCGTCAAAGAACAAAGGCTCTAAAGCAAGCAAGCAAACCGCTCCGAGTGCCCCGGCAGCCACTGCGCCTAGTTCACCAGCCCAGCAGGCAGCTCCTCAGCAACAGGCTACAAATCCGGCTCCTGCACAGCCCGCTCCGGTACGCACCATTATTCAAAATCGGGATAATACTCGCACCGTAACCGTTCCCGGTCCGATTCGTTACCGGGAGGCTTCCACAACTTCCTCCAATAACGCAAGTAATAACAACTCTTCTACCACCGCGAACAACTCCGCGAAACCGGCTCAGGAAGGGTCCGGAAACGCGCAGGAAGCAACTGGCAATGGGACCGCCAGTCAAGTTCAGGGAGTAGAAGAACCCAAGGCGGCGCCCTCTGCGCCCGCCGCGGCTAGAGATGCCAATGTGAACCCCAGCGTGGTTGACCGTATGGGCGGACTGGGTACCATTGCCGCGATCGCAGTTCTTGGGTTAATCGGCGCAGGTGGCGCCATAGCCCTGACCAGATCGTTGATGAACGGTTAAGTCCACTGGGAACTGGACTTAACGGTTTCTAGACTGGTCAGGTACGGGACAGGAGATTCCCTCAATCTCCTGTCCCGTATTGCTATCTCTAGCCCTTGTTAACACCCAGCATTGCAAAGCTGGTACAAGAGATTAAACTTTAGGCTAAGTAGGATTAATAGAAAAGAGGATGCAACATGCGGTTTTTCCCAACAAACCGACCCGGCAAAAAAGCCAACGATCGCACTATCGATATTTTGGTCAACGGGATGACTTGCCAAAAATGCGTAGAGCATGTCACGGAAGCTTTGGAGAGTTTAGAAAGCGTCAAACGGGTGTCAGTGTTGCTGCGCAGTAACGAGCCCAGCCAAGTCACCGTCCTCACCGATTACGAAATCGAGGACGAAACTATCCGTGACTGTATCAAGAACGCTGGTTACGAAGTAGTAACTATTGAACGTGACGAATAATCGTTATCGTATTTAGAGGTCTTAAATCGTATTAATTTGCGGCTTTTTGCTTGCTGGATCGAGTTTTGAAGTAGCTTACTACCATCGGTAGTACCGAGATAGCTACAATCGCAATTGCGATTACCTCAACGTTATTGGCTATCACCGGGATATCTCCCAATAGTACCCCTGCCAGCATAAAAGCTGCGATCCAGAGAGCGGCACCCACCATATTCCAGATTAGGAATAAGCGGTAATTCTGTTTGCCAATCCCGGCAATGATGGGGACAAAGGTACGAACAAATGGTACAAACCGCGCTAATACTAGCGCCACCCCACCGTAGCGACGAAAGAAATCCTCAGATTTGTGCATGTTTTCGGTTGATAAATAGCGGGCATCATCTTTGAAAAGCCGCCTGCCATATTTACGTCCTAACCAGTACCCCACCATATTTCCGCAGATAGCAGCGATAAAAAGTATTAGGAAGGTTAACCATTCCGGCACCCCAGGTATCCGGTTATGCAAAATGCCGAGGGCAAAAATCATCGAGTCACCCGGAAGTACCGGGAATAAGACCCCAGACTCAATGAAAACGATGAGCGCCACCGCAGCCACCATCCAGCCACCAAGTTCCGCTAGCAGGGTGTTGAGCAGGAGATTAGGGTCGGTAAGATAATCCAAAGCTCCCGCGGCTACTACAGACGCAAACATTCGTCCTCCTGAGAGTAATTCATAATCCTTTCTCATCCTAAACGAGCGCGCCCAGAAGCGAACAGGCTAGAAAGCAGGCTGGGCGCAAGCTCACATCTAGGTATGTACCTTGATTACACATAGAATCAAGACATGAGTATTTCGGGAGGGACGGCGAACCCACTGCTTGATCGACACCTCACCGAAATTGTCGATACTAAAAACTCCCGTTTGCGGCGCATCGATGACCTGGCTCGTGCCGGGGTGTACCTAGTGGTGATCGTGTTGGTAGTGCTAATGGCTATCTACGCCCAGGCCACTACCCAAGCAGTTGCCCAGGATTTGACCAAAGTATTCGTAAACACCACTTTGGCGCAGATTCTGCTCCTTCCGCTTTCCATGTTGCAAAACCTATTTATCTTGGCAGCCCCGATCGCTTTAATAGCTATGTTGGCGCTGCGTCGCCAATGGGTACGCACTTTTCAAGCCGCTTTTACTGCTGTAATCGGGGGAATGGTAGCTTTAGGCGCCTCCGCTTTGATTTCCGCTCTTCCCTACGTATTTTCCAATGCTTTGAAAGTGTGGTCAGTTGAGGGATCAATAGTCGCAATCTCTATTCCCTTTACTTCGGTTGTGGCCATGATGACGGTGGCAGGTGAACGCCGACGTGACCAACTATTGCGAGTGCTGTGGGTAATAACCTGGTTCATTTTAGTCTTAGCGGTCTTACAGGGACGTATGACCTTACCTTCCGCGCTAATCACCGTATTTTTAGGCACTCTAACCGGTTGTCTGGGACGTTACCTCTGGGGGGTACGCAACTACCGCCCGACGGGACGAGCCTTAATTACTGCCCTTATCCAAGTGGGGATAACTCCCCGGATGATTTTACGTCTCGATCCCCCCACAGAAGGTGACCTGCTAAGCGTCGAAGAGGTTACCTTCACTACCGAAAACGGTTCCCTGGTACTAGTGGGCGATATGAAAAGAAAACTGCTAGACGTTGATCCAGTTTTAGAACTAGCTACCTTTGCCGGTAGCGATCTTAAATCCTTTACGGAAACGGTAAGACCCGGCGAAAGGGTTTATAGCGTAATTGCTGACAATAACCGTCGATACCGCATGGTAGCAACTGACGGAGATTCCCGTCTTTCTACCTGGATCACTGGAATCTGGACGAATCTGCGTCTACGTTCTTTTTCCAAATCAACCGCTGCCACGGTGCGACAAAACGGGGAATATACGGCTCTCATGGGAGCGATGACCACCCGGGCACAACTTAATACTCGCCCGTACCACGGCCTAGCTCACTATGGAAGCACCATGCTCAATATCTTCGAGGACGATGTTTCCTTACGCCCCTTCGCTAGCCTCTCTCCCTCCGATATTTCGGAGGAACAGCTACATTCTGCCTGGTCACAGCTGTTAAAAGCGCATCAAAATGGCCTGGCTCACCGTAATATTAATGCGGAAAACTTATGTTTAGGCTCTGATGGATCTTTATACTATCTAAACTGGTCTGACGGAGAAGTCGCAGCCTCCAAAATGTCAATTCTAATTGACCAGGTACAGTTGCTAGTTCTAACTAGTCTTTACCTCGGAAAGGATCGGGCGGTCGCCGCGATGCGAGCAGTGCTTCCCTCTTCCCAAATCGAAGCTATGGTGCCAGTACTGCAAACTTTGGCTTTGCCTTCCGCAACTAGACAAAAACTTCGCAAGAGCCCGCTACTTTCAACCCTGCGCCAGGAGCTGCTTTCCAAAGCCGACACTGATCCTGCCGCCGTTCCCCGAGCCCAGTTACGTCGCTTTTCCTACTCCTCTTTGCTATTTACTGCCTTGGGAGTTATGGCAGTACTGATTGTTTTAGGTTCTTTAAACTTCCAAGAAATCTATGCCACTATTTCTACCGCTAACGCCTGGTGGATTCTCATCGGCGCTTTCTTTTCTGTGGCTATGAGTAGCGGGCAAGCACTTTCCTTGCAAGCAGTAACCCCGAACCGCTTAGGCTACGGCGAGCTATTCTTACTACAGTTGGCGGGTTCGGTAACCTCGTTAGTAGTACCCGCAGGGGTGGGAGTGGGCGCCCTTAACCTGCGGTATCTAACCAAGAAAAATATGACCGGCGCCCTCGCCCTCGCAACCGTTTCCTTAATGCAACTGTTCCAGTTTGTAATTACGGTAGCGCTGCTAGCAGTCATGGTGATGTTTACCGGTACCTCTATGAACGTGCGTCTGCCTTCGTCGACAGTATTGGCAACTGTCTTGTCGATAGTGGCACTGTTAGTGGCCGGCTTTGCCCTTCCAAAGGTACGTAAATGGATCTGGGCTAAAATCCAGCCCACTTTTCACCAGGTTTGGCCGCGCCTAATCTGGATTACTTCTAGTCCGCGCAGAATGGCTTTAACCACCCTGGGATGTTTAATGCAGACTGGCCTGCAGGTAGCAGCCTTTTATTGTGCGCTGGCCGCATTTGGCTACCATTTGCCGATAGCTACCATTACCGTTACATTCCTAGTATCAAACACTTTGGGTTCTATGATTCCCACCCCTGGCGGACTCGGCCCGGTGGAAGCAGCCCTGACTGGTGGTTTGCAAGTGGCAGGCGTACCGGGTGCAATCGCCCTATCTGGAGCCTTGCTGTATAGGTTACTTACTTTTTGGATGCGTGCCCCGATTGGTTGGCTCGCGATGCGGTACCTGCAGCGACGTGACGTGCTATAACTAACTAGCTCGCTTCGCCTAATCTACCTTAGGCTAGAGGTGAAGAAAGGTATTAAGTTTATGAGTGACTCCCTGAACCCGGCATCTAATAAAAAGAAACCAGCCGCCGTAATGATACTTACGCTGCTGGCTATCTCGTTGCTGGTGTTAGTGTTTTTCATTGCCTACTATCTAGGTTCTAACAATGATAGTGCTGCTAGCTCCAGTCAGACTCCCGTATCTACTCAAAGTGGACAAAGCTCTCAGTCGACGGAACGCCAAAGCGAACAGCTTCCTGAAGGAGTTACTGCCGTCAGCGAGGAACAGGCACAAAAGGTAATTAAATCTTTTTATCGTAACGATGAGGCGGATCCGCGGGCAATCGGTGATCCCAAAGCTCCAGTTACTATGGTTCAGTTCTCTGATTTTTCCTGTCCCATGTGTTACCAGTATGAATCAGCTGTTTTTCCGCAACTGAAACCGTATATAGACAACGGTACCTTGCGTATAGAGTTCAATAACTTTTCAATTTTCGCCTCGCAATACCATTCTGACCTAGCAGCTGCCGGATCAATCGCGGCAGCTCAGCAAGGGAAGTTTTGGGAGTATGTAGAAGCTGCTACCAAGCTAGCGGCTCAAGATGGTAATGGTCATATCAGCTGGAACAAGCAACTAGTCACCCAGGTTGCCCAAGCTAGCGGGGTGAGCAACTTATCTCGCTTTAACCAAGATCTAGCGGCCGATGACACCGCCACCACGGTCAAAAAGGAGACTTCTGCCGCCCAAGCAGTAGGACTCGGTGGCACTCCCGCATTTTTCATAAATGACTATGTAATCACCGGCGCTCTGCCCGCTGATAGCTTTATCCAAACTATTGAAATTGCAGCAAAAACGGCTAAGACACGCTAATGTCAATTAACTTTACTATCGCCTACCTCGGGGGGTTAGTTACTTTCCTAGCTCCCTGTGGTGCATTTTTACTTCCCGCCTTTTTTGCCTGTGCTTTCGAGGATCGCTCGCGCCTCCTGCAACGAATTTTAGTATTTCTAACTGGGTTGGTTATTGCCTTAGTACCTTTAGGGTTTGCTGCCGGAGGACTTGGCGGCTGGTTGCTTTCTAACTCGCATCTGCTCACCCTAATAGTCGGGGTGATAATTACTGTTTTAGGTATCGCCCAAGTATTAGCGCTGCCTTTACCTAAACTGCCTTTACCCAGGGCTTTAGGAGGCGCAACTCGCCCTAGCGTTATTGGCATTTTTCTTTTTGGTATTTCTTATGGACTAGCTGGCTCCGGTTGTACCGGCCCTATCCTGGGGGCAGTACTTTCAGCCGCCACCCTAACCGGTTCTGGTTTGCGCGGCGGCGCGCTGATGTTTTGGTACGCCCTGGGAATGTTCACTCCGGTGGCATTACTCTCCCTAATCTGGGGTTCCTTAACTGCCCGGCAACAGCGCTTATTCCACCCTCGTCCGCTAAAGTTTTTAGGTCGGCAAACCACTTGGGGTTCTCTAGTATCCGGTTTGGTGTTTACGTTAGTGGGCGTGCTGTTATTGATCACTGGGGGTACCAACGTTAGCTCCCTACTCACTTCCGGCCAGCAAGTAACCTTGGAAACCAAGATCACTAAGCTAGCGGGAATGCTTCCTGACTTTCTTTTGCCTTTACTTATAGTTTTATTAGTAATATTTTTCGGAACCTTGGTTTGGTATTTGCGCGGTCAGCAGCAGAAATCCCCTGAGGATAACGATTCGAAATCTTCTGTCCAGTAAAGGGGTTTTACTCGCTTTTTGCGCTTTTTCTAGCTTTGGCTTTGGTCACCTGGCTTCTTCGTGCGAAAATAGCAATTAATCTAGTAAAGGAGACGTAAATGAGCGCGCAAAATCATGGAACCCATCTCGACCTTTGGCAGGATTCCTACGCAGCGCGAGCTCATAACCTCCGCGAATCTGAGATTCGGGCATTGTTTTCCGTGGTTTCTCGTCCCGAGGTGGTGTCCCTTGCGGGAGGGATGCCCAATATTCATGATCTTCCGCTAGCAAAACTAGCTAATAGCGCCCAGCAGTTGGTGCTCGAGCACGGCGAACAGGCGATGCAATATGGTGGCGGTCAAGGGTGGGCACCTTTGCGCGAATCTATTACCGAAGTCATGGCCGCTGAAGGCATCCACGCCAACCCGGATAATGTGGTGATTACCACCGGATCTCAACAGGCATTAGACCTGGTCACTCAGCTTTTTATCGAACCAGGGGATGTTATTTTAGCCGAATCGCCATCTTATGTAGGAGCGCTAGGTGTCTTTAAAGCCTACCAAGCGGATGTACGCCATATTCCCCTAGATGAAGATGGTTTGATTCCTGAAGAGTTTGCCCGCACCGTAGAGCAGGTTCGCGCGGAAGGTAAACGGATTAAGTACCTCTATACCATCCCGAATTTCCATAATCCCGCTGGTGTTTCCATGTCCCCTTCGCGGCGGAAAGAACTAATGGAGCTGTGCCGCAAATATGAAGTCTTGGTTTTAGAAGATAACCCCTACGGCCTGCTAGGTTTCGAGGGGCAAACCATGACTCCCTTAGTAGAACTCGCACCGGATCTTGTAGTTTACTTAGGTTCTTTTTCGAAAATATTCGCTCCCGGTTTTAGGATCGGTTGGGCTTACGCGCCGCCAGCGGTAAGAGACAAACTAGTGGTTGCTTCAGAATCTGCGATTTTATCGCCCTCTATGGTAGGCCAGATGGCTATTCATGCCTACCTACGTGATTATGATTGGCGCGGACAGATAGATGCCTACCGGCAGATGTACCGCGGTCGTCGCGACGCCATGCTAGCCGCTTTACATGATTACCTACCCGAATGTACCTGGACAGTGCCCGAAGGTGGTTTCTATACGTGGCTTACCCTCCCGGAAGGACTAGATTCTAAAGCTATGCTAAATCGGGCAGTTAGTGAACTGGTTGCCTATACTCCGGGAACTGCTTTTTATGCCTCAGACCAGGGGCATCAAAATATTCGACTCTCATTTTGTTATCCCACCCCGGAAGAGATTCGCGAGGGCGTGCGCCGGCTAGCGAAAGTGGTTCATCGGGAAATGGAACTGGTTAAGCTATTTGCTTCCCAGCAGAAAGGTAAGAGCAATGACTAATGACGCTACCTTAAAAATTGCGATTATTACCGGTGGCCAGCTACATGAACGGGAGGTTTCCCTACGGTCTGCGAATCGAGTAGCTACCCAATTACGCCGGTTTGGACACGAACTAAAAAGTTTAGAACTTGACCGGGATTTACTTAATTCTTTAAGAGACTTCAAACCCGACGTGGTGTGGCCAATTATCCACGGTCGCGAAGGCGAAGATGGTTCCCTCCAGGACTTATTAGAGTTAAGCGCACTAGCATATGTGGGATCCGGTCCTAAGGGCTGCCGGATTTCTCTTTCCAAACCGGTTGCAAAATCGGTAGTCGAAAAAAACGGGCTGCCTACACCACTATCAGTAGCGCTTCCTCAGATTCTATTTCGTCAGGTAGGGGCAGATACTTTGCTCAAGGAAGTTTCCCAGCGTTTGGGATATCCGCTGATGGTGAAACCTTCTCGGGGTGGTTCTGCTATGGGAATTACCTATGTAGAAGATGAGGACGGATTGCGCACGGCGATGGTCAATGCGTTTGCCTATGATGATGAGGTACTGATTGAACGCTTTATTAAGGGACGTGAAATTTCGGTATCGATCGTGGAAGAACAAGGCACTGCCCGGGCGCTTCCGCCGGTGGAAATCCGCACCGATGCGGGTCGATATGATTTCGATGCCCGATATTTAACTGGCCGGACTGAGTTTTTTGCTCCCGCTCCTTTAGCGGCCGATTTAGATCAATCGATTAGAGCCTTAGCCTTGGAATGTCACCGAGTCTTGGAGTTAGAAGACTTTTCGCGTATTGACTTAATTGTTGATGCTGACGCAAATCCTTGGTTCATCGATGCTAATGTGGTTCCGGGGATGACCGATACTTCTTTATGGCCACTGGCAGCTGATGCTGATGATGGCTTTGGAAAATTGGTTAATAGCATTACCCTCCAGGCCGCTTGCCGGGGGCAACGCAGCTAGCCAACAAGAATCGCTTGGCTGGTGATGCCGGTGTTAGCTGTGAAGCCTACTTACTGAGTTGCTCGAGTAGGTGGGTCAGGCGTTCCAGATCAGCCTCGTCAGCATATTCAATAACCAGCTTACTAACTGTCTTTCCGGGTTTAAGCGATACTCGGGTATCGAGAATCTCTGTCCAACGTTCCTGAGTAGCTGCTTGACTAGGGGAGAGTGCAAGTTCGCGACGTTTTCCACTCTTACGGGTACGTACCGGGGCTCCGCGTACATTTCCCAGAGCCACAATTTCTTCAGTAGATCGTACCGATAGTCCTTCAGCGATGATGCGCTCTGCCAGGTATTCTTGGTCGCGAGGATCTGTGACTGCGAGCAATGCTCGCGCATGACCTGCAGAAAGAACGCCTGCTGCCACCTTAGGTTGTACGCTGGCTGGCAGTCGTAGCAAGCGTAAAGCATTAGTAATCGCCGGACGCGACTTTGCGACTCGCTTAGATAGCTCTTGTTGGGTACAGCCAAAATCTTCCATCAATTGCTGATAGGCAGCCGCTTCTTCTAGCGGATTAAGCTGTACTCGATGCAGGTTTTCAATCAGCGCATCCAACAACATTTTGTTATCGTTAGTCTCGCGAACAATGGCTGGAATCCGCATTACCTTTGCTAACTGACACGCACGTAGACGCCGTTCCCCCATTATCAGTTCGTATGCCGTCTTCTGCTTGAAAAAAAACAT
>NZ_CABTZZ010000019.1 GCF_902489465.1 uncultured Varibaculum sp.
ATTCCCGCTAGCTCCACGATGAGGAGTCCGAACGGTGAAAAAGCCGTTCGGGCTTTTTTATTAGTGAGGACGACGAAGTCGTGCGTAATCCCGTTAGGGATTACTGGCACAAAGACGATGAACGGTGAAGAAACTTGTTTCTTCATTAGTGAATTGGAGGAAGTTGTGCGCAACACGAAGTGTTGCTTGCACTTAGTTGGCGCCATCCCATGAGGTATTTTTTGCACTGTGTCTTTACTTGCGCAATCTGTAATGGCTGAATTGTTCAATAAACCTAATCTACGTTGTAGGCATGAATTCTTCTTATAAACCCGGTAAAATCGGACCTTGAGATGTGAACTGTACGCACACCATGGCAGTCTAGGAAGACAGATCCTCGAGCCGTGCGCAAGATCTAACAGCATGTGCGTTCGCCCGACCGCTGGAGAATTATGGCAGATACAGACAACCCTATTCAAAGTCTCAGAGAGATTCTTCTATACTTATTAGAAAATTATAAGTCCATACGGGACGATAATTCACATGCAGGCGAGCCGCAGACATTTTTAGGCACAAGGACTCGAAACTTTCTAGAAAATTCCGGTTATCTAGATAATAAGCGATTCAAGGCTGTCGCAAGTGCCGGCCAAGGGACGTTGGCATCTGTCCCGTGGGTTGGAGTCTTTTACAGCAAGTATTTTGACTTAACGCGCCCATCGGCTAAGAGCGGATATTATGTCGTCTACTTACTTAATGAGGCAGGTAACAAAGTATATTTGACGCTGAATCAAGGAACGTCAGATGTTAAGGGATTAGATGAAAAGGCTCGCTTTAAAGATAAACTAGAGGAGTTGAAAAACCGAGCATCTGAGATCGCTGAAAAGGTTCATCATTCGGGATTTAGTTCTGATCCGATAACTGATCTTGGTAAGAGCAACAAAGCTAAGGAATACTCCGCAGCAGCAATCCTGCACAAGGTATACACCCTCGATCAGCTCCCCGACGAGGAAAGCCTGGCTAACGATCTTGAAACGATGGTTAATGTATATTCCCAGCTTATTGAGCAGCTGGAAAAGCACGAATTTAGTGGGGGCATCCAGGCCTGGTTAACAGCTAGCCAGGGTACTAAAGCCAATGCTAATCAGGATATCCGGGAGTGTGCTGAAGAAAATGGAAAGGAAGGAGAAACAGTCGCCTTGAAGCTAGGTAAGAACATTATTCTTTATGGACCGCCAGGCACAGGTAAAACCTATAATACTGTGATCTATGCTGTCGCGATTTGTGAAAGATGGGAGAATCTCAATTCTGAAGAGAATCAGTCTTACGGTGAGATCTTGAGTAGATACAACGATCTCGTGGACGAAGGACGGGTCGCTTTCACTACTTTCCACCAGTCATACGGCTATGAAGAGTTCATTGAAGGAATAAGCCCGAAGATCGAGAATCTTGCCAACGATAGCTCTGAACACGAACCGGCGGGAGAGATTGCTTTTTCATATAGAGACGGACTTTTCAAGAACTTTTGCAGACAAGCTCGAGAAAAAGATCAGGAGCCATGCGTTTTTGTTATTGATGAGATCAATCGTGGCAACATCTCGAAAATCTTCGGTGAGCTCATCACCTTGATAGAAGAGAGTAAGCGCGAAGGTGAAGAAGACGCTCGTTCGGCATTACTTCCATATACTGGGGAACAATTCTCGGTTCCCAACAATATATATTTGCTAGGAACCATGAACACCGCTGATCGATCAATTGCTCTAATGGATACTGCTTTGCGCCGCCGATTCCATTTCATTGAGATGCAGCCTGATCCCCAAGTCTTAAAAGATTTTGGTGCTTCCGAGATTGCGGAAGGTGAGGTAACTCTCGATGTTGCAAGAATGCTCGAAGTTATCAACCAACGAATTGAACTGCTCTACGACCGTGAACATACCATCGGACATGCCTTCTTTACCAGCCTCAAAGATAACCCTACTATCGAACATTTGGCCGTGATTTTTAAAGATTCGATAATCCCTCTACTCTTCGAATACTTCTACGAAGATTACGAGAAGATCAGAATGGTTCTTGGAGATAACTCTAAGTCTAGTGAGGATTTAGAATTCCTAACCAGAGTAAAAACCAATAAAGAGAAAATCTTCAATGGTGGTATGACCGATATAGATCTACCTGACGTTTACAAGCTTAACCACAAAGCTTTAGGGAAGATCGAATCATATCTAGAGATATACAGCCAGTGATATGCGCGCTCCCATTGAAGTCACGGAATACGACACCCTCACGTACAACAAGGATTTTAAGAACTCTGAGAAATACCGCTTTCTCAACGAGAAATCTTTTAAACAACTAGTGGACTTTATTCGCACATTCGATAACCCTGACGGAGATGACGTCCACGACTTGATGCGGCTTGCCCATAAAAAGAATGTTGGAGATACCGTCACTTTTAAGAACTACGTAGGCGTTATAGAGCTTCCTGACGGCCAGCAGATTGAAATCCTACCCAAAGTTGAGTTCCAGGCAGGCGGAAAAGATCAAACAAAACGAATCTTCCTAAACATGCTGCGGGCTCTCAAAGATTTCCCGGTAAAGGTTTTTTCGACGGCTAATCTGGGCGTTGAGAGAATGTCAATCTACGATATTCTCATCAACATTTACCTGCAGCAAGTGCGCTACTTGTTAAGGAAAGGATTACGTTCTGCTTACATCCGTAACGATGAAAATCTTACGAGATTCAAAGGCAAGCTTTTGGTTAATCAGCAGCTAAAATACAACTACAGTAACCGCCAAAAATTTTTTGTCAGCTTTGATGAGTTTAAACTAGATCGACCAGAGAACAAGCTAATTAAAGCAACCCTGCTAAAGCTCCAACGAGTTACTGGTAGCAATCAGAATTCGAAACTATGCAGGCAACTTCTTCGTAGTTTCGACCAAGTTAACCCTTCGAATAACTATGAACTTGACTTCTCGAGAGTTCAGTTGGACCGTACAACAATAGACTACGAAATGCTGATCGCTTGGGCTAAGATCTTTCTCTATGGTAAGAGCTTTACAACATTTTCAGGTGAACAGGCCTCAAGGTCTTTGCTTTTCTCAATGGAAAAGCTATTTGAAGGCTACGTAGCAAAGTATGTTGTTGAGCGCGCATCCAGAGAAAAACAATGGCAAGTCTCAACTCAAGATAGGGGTTACTACCTGTTTAATCGTCTAGATAACGAGGAAGCTAAACGCTTTGCTTTAAGACCGGATCTAGTTCTTAGATCCGAAACGCAAGAAACCGTAATTCTTGATACCAAATGGAAGCGGCTCATCAATGACCCGAGGAAAAATTTCGGCATTTCCCAAGCAGATATGTATCAGATGTACGCATATGCGAAGAAATATAATACCTCACAAATTTGGCTGCTCTATCCGGTTTCTGATCAAATTGAAGAAGAACGGATCTTAACATTCACAAGCGATGATCAGGTGTCGGTCTCAGTGTTTTTCATCAATTTGGCAAGAATTGAAGACAGCATTGATCAGCTATTGACGTTGATAAGCGAGCGAGTAACCCTCAAATCATCCGCAGGTAATAGGGTAAGCTAGCCAACTGCAGTCACTTGAAAGTGGGCTCGCTTTCGTTCAGCTCAGTGTTTTTAATTATTAGCCCCCGAGCTATGGCACGCTTTAATTTATAGGGGCTTAAAATGGGCGCTGGGAGAGGGGGTATCTGGTGCGGTTTCATTCTTTGCAATTCCAGATCAAGGGATGGGCGGAGGATTTTCTTGCCAGTGATGGGCGAAAGTTGGATATTGCCGACGAATTTTCGTATCTTTCCCGCTCATTCGGTTTTGAACGAGGGGTCCTGTTTCTTCGCGCTCCCAGTCGGATGTTAGTCAACTAAAAGAAGTACCGTTCCCAGCGAGACCGCGGCGATTAGGACACTCAGGATTATTCCGAGGACGAGGGCGCGCCCTCCGGACTTTATGACGTTGCGCAGGTTTACCCCAGCACCCATCGCGCCCATCGCTACCGTCAGGAGCAGGGTAGCAACCGTGCCCCCTAGGGTACTGAAAATGTTATTGACAGTGGGGATGCCCGCAAACACTGAGGCTAGCGCTACTGCGATCAGGAATCCCACCACGAATCCGGGAATCAGGGGAGGGCGCTTGCCAGAGCTGGTTTTCTCTGCCTGTTCGTGGCGTACTTGTACTATTCGCCGTTCAACTATCCCCACGATTGCTACTACGATTGCTAGGCAGGCCACGCGCCCCAGCTTGGTGGCGGTAGCCAAATCAGAGATTGCCGGATCGTAAATGTTTGCGGCCGCCACTACCTGGCCGACCTCGTGAATAGAAGCTCCCAGCCAGACGGCTGCTTGCGTGGGGGATAACCCCAGCCCGTGGGCGGCAGCCGGCAAAGCGACGAGGGAGAGCGTCCCGAATAGGGTAACGCAAGCGATAGCAGTCGCGACCGCGTCATCGGCATCCTCGCGGTTGCGGGCAGACACCACCGGGGATATCCCCGCAACGGCAGAAGCCCCACAAATCGCAGTCCCTGAGGTGGTGAGAATCCCGGTGGCGTGGCTGACCCGCATAAAATAAGTAAGCAGGTAACCCGCCACCATAGTGACCGCGACTGCGCAGATAATAGTCACGATGGTACCGGCACCTAGCGCGGCAATGGCCGGTAGCGACAGCCGAAAACCAAGCAGCACCACCCCGGAGCGCAAAATAGTCTTCGCGGAAAAACCGATACCGGGTTCGCAGACAGCCGGAATTAACTTGGTGTTGCGGACGGCTATCCCCAGCAGGATTGCCACCAGCATCGATGACAGCAGAGGAAGAAACAGGTTTATTAGCCAAGCGATTCCGGCGATCACGCACGCGTACGCTATGCCTGGTAGTAGCCGTTTGAAATTATTAAAAGAAATCACTTGCCATATATACCACAAGGTCAAAACGATCCGGCAGTAAGAATGACAGATAGGTCTGTCTCGTTCCCCCACAGGTTAACCGGAACTGCTTTTTAGTCGGGTATTACCGCAATTTTTACGCCAACCCGATCGTGTACCGCCTGATACGCTTCGTGCACTTTTGAAAGCGGGAAGGTGTGGGTGACGATTTCCTCCACATTGATAGCCCCCGATTCCAGCACTTGAATCGCCCGTTTTACATCCCGACGGCGAGCATTGGAACCCCCGGTAACCTGCAATTCTTTATAGTGAATCAGGTTAGGCTCCATTTGGGTCATCGAACCCTTCGGGAATCCTGCGAAGTAGTTGACTCGCCCTCCATCCCGGGCAAGCAGCAAGGCGTCTTGGGCTAGCGCTGCGGCACCAATACACACGATCACCACATCGGCCCCTGCGCCGTTGGTTACTTCCCTGACCCGATCCTCAAGTTCTTCAGGGCTGACCCCAATCGCGCCCAGCCGGTCTACCACTTGGCGGCGCTGCGGAGAACGGTTAGATACGAAAACCTGCCTAGCCCCACTGGCCAGTGCCAGCTGCGCGTGGATTAGTCCGATCGGGCCAGCTCCCAGAACGGCCACCACCTCACCGAGATTCACTTTGAATTGCTCGAGGCCGTTTAAGCAGCAAGAGATGGGTTCGGCTAGGCAAAGAGCTTTAGGGTCAAGTTCTTTGTTGGTAGTGATCAGGTTGCCTCTACGCAGGGCGCGTTCCGGTACCAGCAGGTATTCCTGGAGGCCCCCATCGATGGCGTAGCCAAACAGCTCTAGATTTGAGCAGAGGTGCTCGCGGTCTTGCAAACAGTTGGGGCAGGCACCGCATGACACCACGATCGAAACTGTCGCCTGTTGCCCAATGTGCAAGCCGGGTTGAATCTGCTCGACGCCCTCGCCGATTTCTACTATCCTGCCTGCAATCTCGTGTCTGGGAACCGTGCCATAGGAAACCCCGGAGGTTTTCGCCCCGGTGTAGAGGCGATAGTCGGTGCCGCACATGGTGTTGGCCTCGATTTTCAGTAAGACCTCATTTTTGCCCGGGGTTGGTTTTTCCTTTTCGACTAGCCGTAGATCTTCCGGTGCATTTAAAGTAGCTGCCCGCATGGTTTCTCTTCTCTCTAAAGAAATTCCGGAACCGTGCCCATTAATAACGCGAAAGAAGTAGCGCCCGGGTCGGGGGCTCCTATGCCCAGTGAGTCTAGTGTCTCACGAATCTAGTAGCGGCCATTGTCATCAGTAACCGTGAATTGCTTCCTTACCCGTTCGTTTTCGGTTGGAGAGTTGTTTACAATGCCCCCTTCAAAAAGTAATCGGTAAATCTATCAAATCTGTTTTGGTATGGCCGCTAGTCACGTTCGCGGTGAAATACGGTTTTGTGGCTGCTGACGGGTCCAAGCTCCCCGCTAGCGTGATGAAGTTGCTGCCCAGCGCCGCAACTGCCGCTGAAGGTGACACCGTAACTCCGGCGGCTCTAAAGCATAAGGTGGTTAAAGAATCGGTAGAGGCTAACGGAACCAAGACCGAAACCACCTGGACCTTCAAAGGCTGGTCGCATCAGCAGGCCATGATTGCTGACGCGGATGTTACTTTCACTGGTACCTGGGAGAAATCTGTTAACACCAGCAAGGTTAAACCTGTTGATTCCGAAAAGACTCCTACGCCGAAAGCTAGCCCTAAAGAATAAATGCTAAATACCGGCGCCTCGCCCTTAGGGCTGCTGTTACTTGCAGGAGCCAGCAGTGTTCTAGGTGCGTTAGTGCTGCTACGACGCCGGGTGTAACGCGAGTATGAGGTTTTGGCTGTAGGGCGGGTGTATGTGGTACCGCCGCGAAGCGTTTAATGCGGCTTGTGTTGGAGCTGCTGCAGCATTTCTGATTAGCTCAACGCCTGACGATAGCTTCACCCCGAGGAGTGTAACTTTTAATTCTTGAAAACTATTTAACTGTATTTTCTGAAAGGCTGATTTTCAGTTTTCCTCAGACTAGAGTCCAGACTGATTAGATAGTCTCATGGTGAAAAAAGATCGATTGGGAATGACCCGCAGGGATCATCAATCCTTGGATGTGGCAAAGCTCTACTATAGCGGCCTATCTCAGAGTGAAATCGCTAATATACTGCATGTTTCACGACCAAATATTTCCAAATTGCTCACTCATGCGAAGGCGCGCGGGTTCGTGAAAATTCGAATAGATGATCCACGAGAGCAAGACAGAGAGCTCATCGATTCTTTACGGTCTGCTTTTTCACTTGACGAGGTACGTTTAGTGTCTCCACCTAGAAGACGAGACATTGATATTCGCAAGGCTCTGGGACAGGCGGGGGCAGACCTGTTTATGGGGATGGTGCGTGATGGAGACGCCGTTGGAGTTTACTGGTCTCGAACCATTCAGGCATTGACTGCGAGCTTACAGCGGCAATCTTTACAGCGGGTCGATGTAGTCCAGGTCGGTGGCAATCTAAAGATGCCGTCCATGGATTTATCCACTCTAACCAGTTTCCGGGAGTTACGCGAATCTCTGCAGGCCAGGGTGCACATGATAGGGCATCCAATCGTGTTGGAATCGGCAGGTGCGAAGCTAGCGATTGAACGAGAAGAGAGTGTCAGTAGGGTTATGGAACTTGCGCGCCGAGCACGTATCGTGCTTTATTCGGTCGGCTCAGTTAGTTCCGTGGCAACTCTGCTGCATAGTCCGCTCATTAATGAGGACGAAAGAGAATTCTTGATCGAACATTCGGTGGGGGAAATATGTGCGCACTTCATCGATGAAGACGGCAGGGTCTGTCTGCCGGATCTTAACAACCGCACTTTGGGAATTTCCTTGCCGGATTTACGGCATAACGAGCAAAAGATCCTGATAGCAGGAGGATCCGATAAGT
Source organism: uncultured Varibaculum sp. (assembly GCF_902489465.1). Taxonomy (GTDB): domain Bacteria; phylum Actinomycetota; class Actinomycetes; order Actinomycetales; family Actinomycetaceae; genus Varibaculum. The sequence goes on from NZ_CABTZZ010000019.1 coordinate 7,807, forward strand.
TGCAAGTAGTCTATGCGGCATTGCTACGTGGTTATGCTAACCGGTTAGTTATAGATACGGTAACGGCTCGTAAGCTACACGCCTTGACGAAAAAGAAACAAGGCAAATAGCCAAAATGGCACATATGTGCCAAAAATTCGTTCTGTAGGCTGGGGTAGCAAAGTAGCGTGAGACCAGTGACAAGTCAGCCAAGACTTGCATGAAGTCGAAGGAGACGTAGACATGACCAATAAAGCAAAACTGATTGATCATACCCTGCTTGCGCCAGATGCAACAGCTGAAGCGGTAAAAAAGCTGTGCGAAGAGGCTAAAACCTCAGGATTCTGGTCGGTGTGTGTAAGCCCCAATAGGGTTTCGCTGGCGAAGCGTGAGCTTTCCGGTAGTGATATTAAAGTGTGTACAGTAATCGGATTTCCTTCTGGTGCGCATTGCACAGAGGTAAAAAAATTTGAGACTGCCCATGCCGTTGCAGACGGAGCGCAAGAGGTCGACATGGTAATAGACCTGGGGGCAGTCAAAGATGGAAATTGGCACGCAGTTCAGCTGGACATTGCTGGTGTTGTCGAAGCAGCTGGTACTGGGGTTCTAGTGAAGGTCATCTTGGAAACCTGCCTGCTCACGGATGAAGAAATCGTGAATGCGTGCGAATGCGCACAAAAGGCTGGCGCAGATTTTGTAAAAACTTCTACAGGTTTTTCACAATCAGGTGCAACTGCGCATGCGGTGGAGCTTATGCGTAAAACTGTTGGCTCGAATATGGGAGTTAAAGCATCTGGCGGGATTCGAACCGCTGCCGTCATGGACGAAATGATCGCCGCAGGAGCTAACCGTATTGGTGCCTCTGCCGGAATGAAACTGTTGCGGGGGAACAAATGAGTATAGATGTGGAAACTTCGCCAAAGCAATCATTGCCTGGGCAAAAAACACCCGAAGGACAAGTAAATAACAGCCGAGGGTTGATAAAGGATAATACGCTGCAGTTAGCCGACGGTTACCTTTCGCGAACCCCTATTTTTCAGTACCTCTTACTGTCGATTTGCTTCCCCATGTGGGGGATAGCTGCCAGCCTCAACGACATCTTGATTACACAGTTCAAGTCAATTTTTACTCTTTCTGACTTTGCTTCCGCGTTTGTGCAGTCGGCATTCTACGGTGGGTATTTCATTATTGCTATTCCTGCCTCCCGAGTAATCCGCTCCACCTCCTACAAAGTTGGAATCATGGTTGGTCTGAGTGTGTATATCATCGGCTGCTCACTGTTTTTCCCGGCTTCCCACATGGCAACGTATTCAGTATTCCTGTTTTCACTGTTTGCGATTGCAATTGGATTATCGTTCCTTGAGACGTCCTGTAACACTTACTCGTCGATGATTGGACCGAAAAAATATTCCACGCTACGGCTAAATATCTCCCAAACTTTCTATCCTCTCGGATCTATCGGGGGAATTTTACTGGGCAAGTACTTGATTTTTTCCGAAGGTGCCGCGCTGCATGAGCAGATGGCAAATCTTACTGCTGCAGAGTCGCAACAGTTTGCTCGGGAAATGCTACAACGCACTCTGCATCCCTATCGGGTAATCATTCTAATCTTGCTGGTAATCCTGATTCTGGTGATGATTACGCAGTTTCCAAAGTGTAAGCCTGTGGTAAATAACGCGAAAGAGGCCACGAAGGCAACCATATTCCAGACCCTAAAATACTTGGCCGGAAACCGTAGATTTAAAGCTGGTATTCTGACTCAGTTCCTTTACGTTGGCATGCAGACAGCGGTTTGGTCCTTTACGATTAGGCTCGCGCTAAATCTGGATCACTCTCTCAATGAGCGAACAGCCTCTAACTTCATGATCTATGCGTTTATTGGGTTCTTTTTAGGAAAGTTCCTAGCAAATCTTTTGATGACCAGGTTTAATCAAGACTTAGTTCTCGTCGGCTACTCTCTTTGTGGATTGGGTGCGTTAGCGTATGTAATCTTGGTTCCTAATATGACAGCAGTTTATGCTGCGGTGTTGGTTTCTTTCTTGTTCGGGCCGTGTTGGGCAACTATCTACTCGCGCACGCTAGATTCGATCGAAGATAAACGCTATACCGAAACCGGCGGAGCGATAATCGTAATGTCTATTATTGGTGGGGCGGTTATTCCTGCAGTACAGGGCCTGGTCTCTGACCTGAGTGGCTCGATGCAGATTTCTTTTGCCGTTAATCTCTTTTGTTTCGGTGCCGTATTGATGTACTTCTATTCCTCTTATAAAACTTCTCCAAAGGGTGAAATCTAATGCAATATGAAATGAATTTACCAAGATCCCTGTTTACGCAGTTAGAGACGGAAATACTGCATTCAGAGCAGTGGTCGGTAACCACGAAAACTTACTCATCTGGAGTTGCTTCACTAACTATCCGCAACTCGCTCGGATATGTTGAGGTGCTGCCCTTCATGGGGCAAATTATCTGGGACGCAGAGTTTTGCGGTCACAGCCTGCGTATGGAAAACATGTTTTCAGAGCCTAAACCGGCGACCTTGATTGAGGACACCTACGGCTGCTTTGCTTTCCATTCGGGGCTGCTTGCCGCTGGTTGCCCCGGCGAGGGGGATAACCATCCGTTGCATGGTGAATTTGCATGCGCTCCCATGGACTCGGCAAAATTGATTATTTCAAACAATGCCATTCGCGTAGTTTCTTGCCGCGAGTACTTGAAAGGTTTTGGTGATCACTACGTAGCCAATCCCTCGGTGACTTTGCACCAGAATTCATCCATGTTCGATATTGAGCTACGGGTGCAAAACATGTCTAAGTACGCCTCTATGCCTCTGCAGTATATGTGCCATATGAACTACGCGTTCGTACCAAGCGGAAAAATTACCCAAAACTTGCCTGTAGATGCGTTCAAATTGCGTGAATCTGTGCCGGCGCATGTTAAACCAACTGAAAAATGGTTGAAGTTGAACGCAGATATAAAAGCCGGTAATCGGGACGCGAATTCCTTGGAAGGTGCTGAAGAGTTCGATCCGGAGATTGTGTATTTCGCTGATGGAGTAGACAAACTGACCGAAGAAGCAATTTTAGAAATGACCTGCCAGGACGGAACGGTATTTGAAACCCGTTTTAGTACCGAGAGTTTCCCAGTGATAACGCGGTGGATATTGCATAACGAAGATCAAAAAGTTGCTGCGTTTGCGCTTCCCGGGACATCACGTCCAGAAGGGCGCGAAGCGGCTCGTAAAGCTGGAACATTAATTGAACTTGCCCCTGGGGAAGCTCGCACTTTCCAAGTAACTACCGGCATTAAGGAGAACTAGAAATGGATATTGCAGTAGTTGGCTCGAATATGGTCGATTTAATCTCCTATATCAATCGAATGCCCCATGAAGGCGAGACCGTAGAGGCTCCAGATTTTCGAATGGGTTGTGGTGGTAAGGGTGCGAACCAAGCCATAGCAGCATCTCGAATGGGCTCGGAAGTTTTGATGGTCACCAGAGTAGGCAACGATATGTTTGCAGACAACACCATAAGAAACTTTGCTGAGAACGGTATCGACACCAAATTTGTTATGCGTACGGATGCTACCTCGGGGGTCGCCCCAATTTTTGTGGATCCCCAATCCCGTAACTCAATCATAATCGTCAAGGGAGCAAACGCATTGTTAACTCCCGGTGATGTGGAACGTGCCAAGGCACAAATTGCCGAATGTAAACTGATCGTGATGCAGCTGGAAATTCCGTTAGAAACGGTATATGCGACTATACGATTAGGCAATGAATTGGGTATTCCGATTCTGTTGAACCCAGCTCCGGCCGATCCCTCACTATCGTTAGAGCAGGTAAAAAACGTAGAGTTCATCGTGCCAAATGAGAGTGAACTATCTTTACTAACTGGGATGCCGGTAGAATCCGAAGAAGATATACGTGCTGCAGGGCAAGTGCTTACTCACTCGGGAATTCCGAATGTGATTGTCACTTTGGGTTCACGGGGCGCCTTGTGGATTAGTGAAGCCGGAGAACAGTTAATTGAAGGAACCTCTAACAGGGCAGTTGACACTACCGGGGCAGGTGATGCTTTCATTGGTTGCTTTAGCCATTGTTGGACGCAGACTGGTGACATTGCTGAGTCGATTCGCAAGGCTAATATCTATGCGGGCGATGCAGTAACTAAGCGGGGTACGCAAACTTCCTATGCTACGGCTGAAGAGCTAAACCTCCGTTAGTCCACCGTCTTCCTAGGCTCAGTGTGGTTGGCATGAACGGAGTATATGCGCAGTCGCATTAGATTAGCGTACGCAGCATCAAAGTTACGAGGGCATATTATTTGGTTTCTTGCTAGCCAGCTTGATAATGCCGTTACCCTTTCTCCACGGGGTAGGAAGGGTAACGGCATTATTGCTATCACGGTGAGTGAAAGCTGAGAGTAAGAATTCTGGGTAAAGCTGAGCGCTCTTTAGAGCGTACTGTTTATTATCCTGGTGGTATGTACTGATTAGGCTTCAGATTCTGAAGAGTTTATCGCTAAACGTACTTGTTTTCATCAGGTAGTTTCGCGCGAGCATCAAGTAGTATCGAGGCATCGGCATCGAAAACCAACGTGACTGCCGCTCTAGAAGGTAGCGGTGTCGATCACGTAGCGGTAGCGCACCCGCGCGGCCACCACGTTATCCCAGGCTTCATTGATTTGGTCGCCAGAAATGATCTCCACTTGGGGGCCGATATTTTTCTTGGCGCAAAAATCTAGCACTTCCTGGGTTAGGGCGATACCGCCGATATTCGAGCCGGCAAGCATTTTTTGTTTGCCCACCAAGTTACCCATGGCAAAGGACTGACGGTTCTCGGGAAGACCTACAATCCCTACGATCCCCTCGGGTTTTACACAATCTAACAGCTGATCGATTTCTACCCCGTCAGATAAAGTGGATACGACCAGGTCAAACTGAGATTGCATACTTTCCCAAGTTCCCTCCTCGGAAGTGGGGTGCAGCTCTACTGCCCCAAACTGCTTTGCGTCCTCTTCCTTAGCACGAGTACGAGAAATGACGTGGGTTTCAGCTCCGAGGGCGGCGGCAATCTGTACCCCCATATGCCCCAGTCCCCCCATGCCTACAATCGCGACTTTCTTTCCCGGGCCTGCCCCGAGCCGTTTGAGTGGGGAATATAAGGTTACCCCGGCACACATTATCGGTGCGGCTTTTTCCAGAGGAATCGCGTCCGGGATTCGGCAAACATAGTCTTGCTCCACGGTGATCCCGGTGGAATAACCTCCGGCTGTGGGGACGCCGTCGCGCCCTATACAGTTATAAGTCCAGATAGTTCCGCCTTCGCCATTACAGAATTGTTCAGTTCCCGCTTGGCAAGCCTCGCATTTGCCGCATGAGTCTACGAAACAGCCGACCCCTACCCGGTCTCCAACAGCAAACTTGGTTACTTTCGAGCCGATTTTGGTGACGATACCGGCGATTTCATGCCCGGGGGTGAGGGGGTAGATCACGTCTCCCCATTCTCCACGCCCAGTGTGAATGTCAGAGTGGCATACCCCGGCATACTTGATCTCGAAGTAGATTTCGGTGGGTCCTGGCTCGCGCCGCTCTAAGGTTACGGGGTGGAAATCCGAAGTGGCCGAATCCATCGCGTATGCTTTTACCTGCGTCATTGCTACTCCTTGTTTGCGGGAATACCGTCACTTTCAACCATAACCCGCTGGCGTGCCAAGCGCAGAGGCCAGGGGAGACGACCTATAGCTACTTGTAATCGAGTTTTCTCAGGGAGATAGAGCGTCTATCGCCGGAAGTATCTGGTTACATTCGAGCTAGAATTTCTTGCTTTTTCGCAGCGTAATCCTCCTCAGTGATTAACCCCGCTTTGAGTAAATCTCCCAATTTTTGTAGCTGCACCATTGGATCGTTACTAGCATTTTCTTGTTTAGGCTGCTCCTGCGGCGGAGCAGATACAGGTTGCTGGGAATATTGAGGTTGAGCTGCCTGGGGTTTCATTCCCTGGAACATGGCCGGCGGCTGTCCCTGATAGTAAGCAGTCTGGTCGCGCATCCTTTCTAGGTTTCTCGCCTCATTAGCGGTTTGCAGAATAATCTGCTTCACAGATCCTGGCTCTGGCACGTTTTCCAACTCAATCACTTCAACTTGCCCAGACGGGTGGGTGACAGTTACCGTCACGGTTCCAACTCCACGAGCTCGTTGCACCATTGATTGATGCATCTGCACATCAGTAACAAAAGCTACTCTAACCTGCTGTGAATCGGTGCGGGCAATGCCTTTTTCCCAAAATAAGAACTCCCTATTGAGGCGGTAACGTCCACCCCCGAATCCCTTAATCGACTTACCTACCGCAGCCCAAATGTCATCAGGCTGTCGATTGACATCCTGAAAAATTTGGTCTGAAACGGACTGCATGAAATTACGTTTCTTATCGTCTGTCATGTGAAAAGCCTTCTCTTCAGTGAAAGGAATCGGAACTTTATGTGTTCAGCATAGCGAATTAGCGTAGTAAGTTTATTAAAATCCGTGCTTACTATTTGCTTTAGACCTGAAATAAACTTTAGAATCCCGTCCACGGGATTACGGGGTTCACGCCTTAGTGGAGCGCAGTTTTTGGGCTAATGCCCATTTTGGGGTGCGGACAGGATGTTAGAGAGTGATTTATGAATGTTTCGTATTCCCGAGAGCAGCGTCGTGAGGCGTTGAGGGTGTATAGCCGTGCCGGGGCGGTATCTAAAAAGGATACCGCCGTCTAAGGTAACTCCTTGATAATAATTTTACTGCGCAGTTCCGGTAGCTTATCCATGGTAGCGTAATGGAAAACCCTATTTGCCACGATATCGGCAGCTCTAATCAAAGGATCCCTAGCAGAATCGCGTAAACAAAAGTTCACCCCACTCAACAAAGGTAGAATCGGGGGATAAAACTTATCCCACTTCGCATTATATGTGCCGATCCTATACTCAGCCTCTAATGCCTCTCTGAGCTCATAACGACCATCGGTAGCTGTTGTGTGCTCATCCATTCGCACATCAATAACTTCTGAATAGTCCGAGGGAATGACACCTTCGCGTATTTGCGTGACGATGGCGTGTTTGAGACCGATTTTAAAAGCATAGTCTAAGTAACGTTGTTTACTCTTCGGATGAGAAAAAATAGATTCAAGAATGCTTTGCTGCCTCACTACAACCGCAAACTTGCATACCTGGTTAAGGGAACGAAAAAGCTTACCCTTATGAGCGTTACTAAGCGTAGCTGCTTTCAACTCACCATTTTTTGAGCGGCGAGCATTATTACCTAAATTTCGTTCAGCTTTTAAATATTTTCTCCCCATGATGTCACGCTGATTCTTAGAGTAAAGAAGAATACCGCCAAAAACGAAGTAGTCATTATGTAAATGATCAAATACGCCCGACTCATCAGCGTAGACAAAAATACTCACAGTTATATTCTAATAAAGCCACCCCGCTGTGGGGTGGCTCCCCCAAGGCCGGCGACCTTACAGACCGCTTAAACGTTAATTCGGTTCCTTGAGTATACAGCGCACTTTATTGCCTGCATTTATAAATTTAACACCATAACCCCGCTACGCCAAGTAGTAATCTACTCTGTCTTAATATTGGATAATGCCCCGGTATTCATCCGCAAGTCTGTTTTAGCAGTTTCCATCTTAGTGGGTATGATGTGCATCTTGCTCGAAGTTGATACGAGCTAGTCCAAACCTAAAGCACTTAAACCCTCACCAGAGAAGATTCTTGGCAAGAGTAATGGCGGAGGTAGGGGGATTCGAACCCCCGAGGGCTTGCACCCAACCCGCTTTCCAAGCGAGCGCCATAGGCCACTAGGCGATACCTCCAGGCACAGATTTGAGTCTACCGAAATGCCCTAGCTAATGTCGATTCTGGAAATGAGGAGTCGAACACAGCCCGGCAATAAGGGCTGGCGCTGCGTCCCTGGAAACCGCGCCTGCGTCCTCGCCAGTTCTCTTCTCGCCCCCGTGCTGACCGCGCCGTTTCCAGTTAGCGCCCTCCTAAGCTAAACTGGGGGAGATCCTTCACGCGGCGATATCATTCGAACCTCCCCAGGGCCGGAAGGCAGCAAGGATAAGGGTGCGCTATCGGGTGCGTGAAGGGTCTTTTTTATCGCAATCCTCTCCCGGCACCCCGCTTATCGCTGGGCTTTAGTACAGTAGAGCCGTGAGCATCGCATTGTATCGCCGTTACCGGCCAGACACTTTCCAAGACGTGATTGGGCAAGATCATGTGGTCAAACCGTTAATGGCGGCGCTACGCTCTGGGCGTATTAGCCATGCTTATCTATTCTCTGGTCCGCGCGGGTGTGGCAAAACCACTTCGGCGCGGATCATGGCGCGCTGCCTGAACTGTGCAGAAGGCCCTACCGACACTCCTTGTGGCAAATGCGAATCCTGTAAAGACCTGGCCACCGGGGGCTCAGGGTCTCTGGACGTGGTAGAAATTGATGCTGCCAGCCATAACGGGGTAGATGACGCGCGAGAACTGCGGGAGCGGGCAGGCTTTGCGCCGGTGCGGGATCGTTTTAAGATTTTTATTCTGGATGAAGCTCATATGGTTACCCAGCAGGGATTTAACGCCCTGTTGAAGATAGTGGAAGAACCTCCCGAACACGTAAAGTTCATTTTTGCGACCACCGAACCCGATAAAGTTATCGGTACTATTCGCTCGCGTACCCACCATTATCCGTTCCGGCTGGTGCCACCGGAAACGATGGAACAATATATGGCGAAACTTTGCCAGGCCGAAGACATCGAACCGGACTCGGGAGTGCTGCAGCTAGTGATGAGGGCGGGCGCGGGCTCAGTCCGGGACTCACTTTCGGTGCTTGACCAGCTGATGGCAGGTGCCGAGGACGGCAAACTGGCGTATGGGACTGCCGTGGCGCTGCTGGGGTATACCGATAGTTCCATTTTAGAGCGTTCCGTAGACGCCATTATTGACCGGGATGGGGCCGCCCTATTTGAGGTGATAGCCAAAATGGTGGAGGGCGGGCATGAGCCCCGGCGTTATCTGGAAGATTTGCTACTACACCTTAGGGATCTGCTAGTACTCTCGGTTTCATCTGTTGAGGATACCCAGACGGTATTAGCGGGAACCCCCGCAGATCAATTAGCGGTGATGCAAGCCCAAGCCCAGCGTTGGGGAACCGCCGGGATTTCCCATGCCAGCGACCTCACCAATACCGCTTTAACTGAGCTTACGGGAGCTACCGCTCCGCGCCTGCAAGTTGAGCTGTTGGCTGCGCGACTATTATTGCCAGATCAGAGCCAGGTAGCTGCAGGTGGACACGGTTCCGCCCCGTCTGGGTCTTTGAGCGGGGCAGAGGCCGCTATGGCGGCTCTGCATCGTCCTGGACGTGAGCGCCCGCGAAATACCGCAAATGCCCGACCGGATACCGTGGCTCCGCGGACCCCTAAAGCTCCTACTGAACCGGCCGCAGTGGCTCCTCGCGCTAACCCGGTTCCGGCGGCTTCGCCTACAGGTAGCGGAGCGTCAGAACTGGCTGCTCCGCGCCCGCAAAGCACCGAGGGTAAACCCTCTTCTCCGGCTGTTGGAGAACAGACTCCCCAGCAAGAACAGGCTCCCCGCAATGAAGTAGCGGAGCAGGAACCCTCTCCGAAGGAGACGGTGGCTAGCAGTTCCCTGCGCGAGGTGCCGGAAATAGAAAAAGGGGAACAATATTGGCAACTGCTGCAAGCGTGGGGTAAGGTTTCTGCGCGTTTGCGGGACACTGATCAGCGGCTATGGTCAACCTGTAACCGCCACCTGCAGATTGGCGGGGCGCAGGACCAGAAACTTACCTTGCTAGCTGATAGCCCGCAGACCGTCCGGTACTTAGAAAACCAAATGGAGCCGCTAGAGAAATGCATACAGGAGGAGCTGTCAGCTTCCTGGACAGTGCAGGTAGTTCCGGGAAGTGATGATCGCCGCGCACCTGCTATGAGCGAGGTACTATCCCGGTTCCAACTTGATGGTTCCTTAGGGCTAGAGAAAACGTTCGCTAAGCAAGCGCCCCCGGAGGAAGAAGCATATCCTCCCGAAGGCGCGGATCTGGCAGACGGTAGCGAAGAGAATTCCTATCCAGAACCAGTTGACGGTGAAGCAAATCTTTCTCCCGTCCCGGGCCTCTCCGCGGACACTGCAAGTGTAAATGCTGAAACCACCGGTGACGGGAAATCAGCGGATAAAACAGAGCAAGAAAGTGAGCCGGCATCCCAAAATGCTGACTGGATCATTGCTAACCCAAAAGTGTCAGACTCCGTTTCTAAGGAAAGGGATCAGGGCGTAGAGGACAGGGAGCATTCGGTAGCATCGGAGCCTGTACCACCACTTGCTGTAGCACCGTCACCGCTCGGGGCAGACGTGGCAGAAATGGCAGCGCCTCGCCCGGACAACTCTTCCTCGGAGGCACCGAGAACTTACAACTCGGTGATGGCGGCGCCTCGAGACTTGGGTGACGAACCGGTGGCTCCGAGATCCAACCAATCCGTGGCTCCCTTAGAGCCTATTGCGTCTACGCCACTAGCCGCTCCCCGCGAGCAAGATCCCAACAAGGACACTTTAGCTGCTCCCCGCCAACAGGTAGCACCGGCCACGGGCAGCGAAAACACTTCTCCAGCGCCGCCCGTACCGGCTTCTTATGAGGACGAAGATATTCCCGACCTCTCCGATCCCGATGTTTCGCTAGAGGAAAGCGGCGGACGTTGGGGGGTCGAGGTCGCAAAATCTTTGCTTGGTGGCAAGATAATTGAGACGGTAGATAATTCTGGCGGCAGTGGGAAAGTGAGTAGTTAACCTCTATGTATGACGGCGCTTTGCAAGATCTAATCGATGCTTTGGGGCGACTGCCGGGGATTGGACCAAAATCAGCACAGCGCATTGCGTTCTATGTGCTGTCGCGCCCTAAAGCAGAAGCGGAACTATTGGCGCAGGCCTTAATCGATGCCAAAGAAAAAATCCGTTTTTGTACCAAATGTGGCAATATTGCCCAAGAGGAACTTTGTCCTATCTGTCGTAATCCAAAACGAGACCAGAGCGTTATTTGCGTGGTTGAAGAAGCCAAAGACGTGGGAGCGATTGAACGCACCCGCAGCTATCACGGTCTATACCATGTACTCGGAGGGGCAATCGATCCGATAAACGGAATCGGCCCCGAACAGCTGCGCTTACGGGAGCTGCTATCGCGTTTATCGGGCGACACCGTACAAGAGATCATTATTGCCACTAATCCCAATATTGAGGGCGAGGCTACGGCCACCTATCTGACTCGCACCATCTCTCCCTTGGGGTTAAAAGTTACGCGTCTGGCCTCGGGACTACCGGTGGGGGGCGATCTGGAATACGCTGATGAAGTTACTCTGGGGCGTGCCTTGGAGGGTAGGCGTTCGGCCGAATAGAGTTTTGCGCGAGGTAACGCATACCGCTAAATAGTGGCAAAAGTCCCAGGAAGAACCTGGGCGGTGCGTATGAAATTGTGCGTTTGCTTACCTGCCAGGAAATCTGAGACGCTAGAGCCGAGATTACGCCAGCTTCTTACAATAATTGCAGAAGACAGCTAATCGCTAGGCATACAAGGGGAACAAATGGCACTGATTGTGCAAAAGTATGGCGGATCCTCGGTTGCCGACACCCAGTCGTTGCAACGGGTTGCGCATAGAATTGTGCAAACTCGTCAAGCCGGGCATCAAGTGGTGGTTGTGGTCTCCGCTATGGGGGATACCACTGATGACCTGATTGATATGGCGGCCGAACTTAATGCTCATGCTCCCGCCCGGGAAATGGATATTTTACTTTCTGCCGGTGAGCGTATCTCGATGTCTTTGCTGTCTATGGCCATTTCTGCGCAAGGAGTGCCGGCGATGGCTTTTACCGGCGCGCAAGCCGGTATCCGTACCGATGCGAAATACGGTAAAGCCCAGATTGTAGGAATGGTTCCGGAAAGAATCGCCCGCGTAATCCGGGACAATAATGTGGCGATTGTAGCCGGGTTTCAGGGAGTTAACGATGCCGAAGACGTCACTACTCTGGGACGTGGCGGCTCTGATACTACTGCCGTGGCGCTAGCGGCCGCCCTTCATGCTGACGTGTGTGAAATCTATACCGATGTTGACGGATTGTTCACCGCCGATCCACGCCTGGTTCCTACTGCCCGGGCATTGCACTCCCTCGACTATGAGGAAACTTTAGAGCTCGCAGCTAACGGCGCCAAGATTTTGCATCTGCGAGCGGTGGAGTTTGCTCGGCGTTATCGGGTTCCGTTGCATGTGCGGTCTAGTTTTTCCGATAAAGATGGCACTTGGATTGCCCAAGGACCGGCACCGAAATCACTGCGGGGGATTGTCCCCGCTAAAGCCCTTGAGGAGGAAAACGTGGAAGCTCCCATTATCTCTGGTATTGCCCATGATCGTTCCCAGGAAAAGCTGACCGTGGTGGGTTTACCTGACCGGCCGGGCGTGGCCGCTGACCTGTTCGCAGCGGTGGCAAAAGTCGGTGCCAATATCGACATGATCGTACAAAACATTTCCGAGGCGCGCCCTGGCAGGGCTAATATTTCGATCACTATGCCGGCGGAAGATATCCCGGCGGTGATGGAAGAACTACAGCACGAAAAGAAGGTTTTGGACTTTATTCGTATTGACCATGACACCAACGTGGGGAAGGTGTCCCTAGTTGGGGCAGGTATGCGCAACAATCCAGGCATTTCGGCGCGTTTTTTCCAGGCACTATCGGATGCCGGGATCAACGTCGATATCATTTCTACTTCGGAAGTGCGCATCTCCGTGCTGATCAATTTAGATCGCCTAGATGATGCGGTTTTGGCTATCCATAAAGCTTTCGATTTAGATTCCGAAGAAACTGAAGCCGTGGTCTATGGAGGTACCGGACGATGATGAAAGAACTAACCGTAGCCTTAGTCGGAGCAACCGGGCAAGTCGGACGGGTAATGCGTGCCCTGCTGGAAGAAAGAAATTTTCCCGCTGCTAACATTCGCCTGTTCGCGACCTCGCGTAGCGCGGGAACCCAGCTTTCTTTCCGCGGTCAGAAAATAACAGTAGAGGACGTGGAGGGTGCCGATCTGGAGGGGATTGATATTGCGATCTTTTCCGCTGGCGGGTCAGCGTCGCGTACCTATGCTCCCCGTTTTGCCGCTGCTGGGGCAGTGGTAGTCGATAACTCCTCGGCGTGGCGCAAAGACCCCGAGGTGCCTCTGGTGGTTTCGGAGGTTAACCCGGAAGATATCAAGGATCGCCCTAAGGGGATTATTGCCAACCCTAATTGCACCACGATGGCCGCGATGCCCACGGTGAAAGTACTGCATGATCTCTTTGGACTGGAAACCTTAGCGGCGTCCTCCTATCAGGCGGTGTCAGGTTCGGGTAGAGCCGGGGTACAAGAGCTTTCTTCCCAGCTGGAAGCGAGCGTAGAGCGCTGCGAAGAACTGGCTTTAGATGGACAAGCTATTGAATTCCCCGAGCCTAAAACCTATGTGCGTCCGATTGCCTTTAACGCGGTTCCGGTGGCCGGAAACTTCGTTGATGACGGCTCTCAAGAGACCGATGAGGAGCAAAAGCTGCGTAATGAGTCGCGGCGGATCCTGCACTTGCCGGAGCTCGCGGCCTCCTGTACTTGCGTGAGGATCCCGGTGATGACCGCGCACCTGTTGTCCCTAAACGCGCGTTTTACCCGCCCGGTTGATTTAGAACAGGCACAGGCGGCATTAGAGCAGGCTGAGGGAGTGCAACTAGTAGAGGTGCCCAATCCCTTGGATGCTGCCGGCCGAGATGGGACTTTCACTGGACGGTTGCGCATTGATCAGTCGGTTCCGGATGGTAAAGGTCTAGCCTTTATCTGTTGCGCAGATAACCTGCGTAAAGGGGCGGCACTTAACGCCATCCAGATCGCAGAGCTGGTTGCCCAAGAACTTTTGGAAGCCTAGTTACTGCCGCTCTGCGGGTACTCAGGTTAGCTGCTTGAGCGCTAGGACGAGGAGGCTAATAGATTTCGCTGGGCTTACCACGCTCGAGGACGCGGTGGCGCCAGGTACCCTACCTCCGGGGATAATGGAAAAGGTTAGTTGCCGGGGGCTTTAACTTTAGGCTGATAGGCTTCAGCGCTATTCACTGTCAGTTTCAGCCCGAATCCGGTCTGCAGGTTCCAACAGTCGACCCCAGATCCGGAGGACTCACAAGCGTAGGCTCCCGAGGCGGCGGCAGCACCGCTAGAGAGTACGGTCTGTGAAACTTCGTTATCTTTAACCCCTAAATCTTCCGGAGGCCTGGCGCCATCAGCTCCCAGGGTGAACTTGACGGTGGCTCCCGGGTTCTGGCCGATATTTCCGGTAAAGCTAAAGACGTTACACACCACTTCGTTACCGATCGTGCACTTGATGGGGGCATCAGGCAGTGAGAATTCAGCTACCTGGTAGGCTCCGTTTGGTAGTCCTTTTGCTTGCCCAATCTGGTTAGTGGGAGCGGGGGCTATCTGGCGTCCCTCGGTTTTAACATCTAGTTGGGCCCCGGCGCTACTTGTTTTTTTCTTAGCATCCTGGCCGGAAGTATCTTTTTTATTGCCGCGGTCTTCCGATTGTTCTTGCTCATCGGGAATTCCGTTATTATTGTGGTCGCGATTTAGGTCGGAATCTCCGAAGATGCGTGCGATTACTCCGTCCTTCCCGTACCAGCTCTTCGAACCGTCGCCTCCGGTGAGACGATCTGTTAAGTTACCCCCGATCGAGAGCACTAAACCGATCAAGATTGCAATCACGATCACGAAAATCTTGCTTTTTCGGGAAGCAGTTTTTTCCTCGACCGGTGAAAAGTCTTCTAAATCTTCCTCGTCAGCAAGTTTAAGTTTGTCAGCCTTAGTTTTTTCCGCTACCTCAGTTTCAGCGGTAACTGCGGTTTCCGGTTCATTCGCTGGTTTTGCGGTTGTCGTTTTCGCTGGTTGTGCGACGGTGTTATCCTCGGCTGTTTCGAGGGACGCGGTAGGGAAATCTTGGGGGGTTTCATCTCGAACCGTGTTTATAGCTGCGGGGGCATTGGTGGGAGTCAGCGGGGAAGCGCTCCGGGGCTCGACTACCGGTATCTCCTGGGGGGCTGGGGAAGCGGCCGGGATAGGGGAACGGGTCTGTGCTCGGGCAGCCCGGTCTAGTCGGTTTTGGCGGCGCTGTAAGGCGGCGGCAATCTCCGGATCAGAAAACTCGCCTAACCACTCTAGAAGTTCGGGATAAGTGGAGGGATTTTCGGCAATGAGGGGACGCAAAGAGGGATGATTTTGAGCCAAATACTGCAATTCTTCCAGTGGCGTCGCCGGGTCGCTAGCCCGCTGAACCGGGTCAGTGCTCATGTCTCCTCCTTTGAGTCTCTTAAGCGATTATAGATTACCGAGACTCCACAATGATCCCCTCGTGTCCATAGCGGCCTGCTCAGCAAATAAATACCCGCAATATCCTGCCTTGCTGCCCAGAAAAGTTAAAGGTTCAGCCTGAAAAGGCAGGAAGCTGCATCTAACTGGCACGATGAATCGGACAGGCCGAGGTAACCATTGCTTCTTCCCCCCGAGAAGAAAAAGGATTCTCTTCCAGATCTAACCGTCGTCCCAAGAACCGTTTTGCGTTCGGTAACGGAGCCAAGGTATGGCTAGCTCCCAGAGAACGCAATACATACGCTTGTACACAGTGGATCAGATATTCCCGATGAATCGGGTCTTTGGGGAGAGATCTGCCTGCTAGAGACGCGTTCACCATCGAGATTGCAATGGGTAGGTTTTGGGGAGGGAGAGTGCCTTCATTAATGGCTTTTCTTAAGATTTGACTCAATATATTTTCTACAATCTGCGCGTGACAGTGTAGTTCGCTGCCAGTTTCATTTGATACTTGGCGGCGCAGATCCAGCCCGGGCGCTAGGTGGTAAGAAGATCCCAGAGTGAGCTGTTCCCGGATGTAAATTCGTAGCATTTTTATAGGGGAGGACACCCCCGCCAGAGCGCGGTTCAAACGCACCGAATACTGTCCCGTTTCATAGGCAATGAATGCCAGGAGCAGTGCTTCTTTATCTTGGAAATGGTTGTAGACCGCAGTGCGCCCCACTCCCGCCTCTTGAGCAATCTTCGCCATGGTTAGCGATTCAAAAGTACTGGTTTGGAGGAGACGGGAGAGGGCATCAAATAGCTGTTGGCGAGTTTTCTCGCGATGTTCTTCCAGAGTTTCCCCGATGATCCTTGGCATGTAGGCATTCTTTCATTTAATGACACTTTTAATCTAATCGTCTCGAAAGATTATAGTGGGAAGTTTTGAGGCGGACAAAGAAAAGGATCTCCTAGCTGGTAACTAGCAAAATATTTGTTGGGAAACGCATTTTATGGGTGAGGTGGCGACTGAACCTCAGCGATAAATAATCGTATTTGACGCACTAACATATTGGCGATAGTGGTAGCTTAAAACGCGGTACTGTTAGTGGCTTTGAGGGAGAATATTTGACCAACCTATTGCTGGCACTGATTTATCTGGCTTTTATTAGCTTGGGATTGCCCGATGCCCTGTTGGGTTCAGCCTGGCCAGCGGTCTACTCAGATTTTCAGGTAACAGTTTCCTATGCGGGGATTGTGTCTATGATTATTGCCCTGGGTACCGTTACCTCCAGTCTGTTATCGGATCGGATCATTGCTCGGTTAGGTACCGGTAAAGTGACCGTGATTTCCGGGGGTTTTAACTGCCCTGGCTATCCTGGGTTTCGCCCTCGCCCCTAACTTTTGGGTGCTTTGTGCCTGGTCAATTCCTTACGGATTAGGAGCGGGCAGCGTGGACGTGGCGCTCAATAACTATGTGGCGCTGCATTTTAAAAGCACCCACATGAACTGGCTGCACTGCTCCTGGGGAATAGGTGCCACTATCGGCCCCTACATCATGGGGATGGCATTATCTGGAGGGGGAAACTGGCAGGGCGGATATTGGTATGTTGCTTGGGTACAGCTGGCAATCACCGCAGTATTGTTCTTGAGTTTGCCGCTTTGGAAACACCATGAAGGGATAGAGGTAACTACTAACTCCGAGGGGTCGCCTGGCTCGAATGCCCCCGCACGCCCTCAATCCCTAAAGCTTTCGCAGGTAGTGCGGATTAGAGGAGTAAAAGAGATGATGACCTGTTTCTTTTGCTATTCCGTCTTGGAGCAAACCGCTGCGCTTTGGGCAGGAACTTACCTGAGGCTATTTAAAGGGATGGATGCGGCCGCTGCTGCCGCGTTTGCGGGAATGTTGTTTCTGGGAGTGACTCTAGGCAGAGCTGTCAGCGGAATCTTGGCAATTCGCCTCAGCGATCAACAGTTAATCCGCTTGGGAATGCTACTGGCCGCAGCGGGGGTAGCGATTTCGATAATCCCGGGATCGACGGGACTGGCAGTATGTGGGCTTATGGCGATTGGCCTAGGGTGTTCGCCGATCTATCCCGCGATGCTGCACGCCACTCCCCAGATCTTCGGGAAAGACCCCTCGCGGGCGGCCACCGGAGCGCAAATGGCCAGTTCCTATTTGGCGATTTTTATTATGCCCCCACTTTTTGGGCTGATAGCGCAGTATTTATCAGTAGGCCTTTTGCCTGTCTACCTGACCTTGCCTTTGGGAGTATTCGCCTTGATGCAGCGCCGCTTGGCTTCTATACGTTACTAAAAGTATCTTCCCTGCTGGAAGATAGCTGATAGCGCATATCCTCACTTCCGAAATAGCCGTGACCGCCTGCGAGCCTACCGATCGAGATAAGAGGTAAATAGATAGGTGAACCTACTTTAGGAACGAGAACATAAATTCGCATAAGCTGCACTAATTGACTGTATGATGCTTTGGCCAGTATTTATAGTGAAATTTTGTGAGAATAAAGCTCCTTGACAGGGTGAGACGAATTGAATAAATTAGGTTTGCCTTAGCTAAGGAATTATAGGTTTTAGCTAACTAATTCGCGGACTGGAGAGAAGATGCTCGGCGCTTTACTAATTGCGTTACGTGAAGGTTTGGAAGCTGTTTTAATAGTTTCCATTCTTTATGCCTATGTAAAGAAAGTTGAGCGTGAAGATCTGCTGCCAAAACTATGGCTAGGGATAGTCGTAGGGGCGGTAGTCCCCATGAGCGTGGGTGCTTACTTGGTTTGGGGAACCTACACCCTTACCACCCAAGCCCAAGAGGCGCTCGGAGGCTTTCTTTCCCTATTCGCGGTCGCCCTCATCACCTGGATGATTTTTTGGATGGCCGAGCATTCCGCCGGGATGGCTGCCCGGATGCAATCCCAAGTCAAGGAAGCGCTGTCGAAAGGTAGCGGAGCCGGTTGGTCGCTGTTTGTAATCGCCCTGATCACCGTGGGGCGAGAAGGACTAGAAACCGCGATTTTTATCTGGCCGATGTTCAAGAATGCCAGCGACAACGAAAATGGCACCAGCCTGGTTGTCGGAATGTTGGTGGGGATAGCAATCGCCATCGCGCTGGGATACCTGATCTATCGGGGAGTAGCCCGTATCGACTTGCGGGTATTTTTTGAGGTAACCGGGTATTTACTGATTTTTGTGGCCGCCGGGGTATGCTCCTATGGCTTCCACGATTTACAAGAAGCCGGGGTTATCCCCATGACCGCCCCGCTCTTCGATTTCACCACTTATATTCCCACCCTGGTTTATAACGGCGGTCTCTATGACGTGCTGGTAGCCATTTTCCAGTTCTCGCCCAGCCCCACCGCCCTGCAGTTCTTTAGCTGGCTGATCTACCTGGTGGTAGTGGGGGCGCTGTTCTACTTTTACAACCGCAATAAGAAGTTGTTTTTAGCAGTGAAAAGGGCGCAAAAAGAAGAAGCTGCTACGCCGGAAAAGAGAGGAACTGACGCGGGAGACAAGGATACAGCGGCGATTGTGTCCGCTGAGGACGCGCCAGCAGGAACAATTCACAAGACCAAAACGTCAGTTGCAGTTGACTGACCGTTTTCCCGAGGGCGCGCTCGCGTCCTCGACGCAAAAATGCACACCTAAGGAGACAAATAAATGCATATGCGTAAGATTGCCGTTGCTTTCGTGGGCGCGGCGCTGGCAGTCACTATGACTGGTTGTGTAAAGAACGACAACAGCGCCGCGGGGGATGGCGCGGCGGGCAGCACTAAACCAATCGAGGTGAAAATCGCTGACGACAAGTGCGAACTTTCTACTAACACCGCTCCTTCCGGCACCATTAAGTTCTCCCTAAACAACGAGGGACCGGCTCGCAACGAGTTTGAAGTACTTGCCAAAGACAAACTGCAGATTATGGGGGAAATGGAAAACCTGGCTGCTGGAGATAAACGCGACTTCACGGTGCAGCTAGAGGAAGGAACCTACTACACCGCCTGCAAGAAGAATATGGTGGGATCGCTCGTGGGGTTGAAAGAATTCAAAGTAACCAAGGGTGAGGGTATTAAGGTCAGCGCCGATGACAAGAAGCTGCATGAGGATGCGGTGGCTAAATACGCTGCCTATGTAAAGGATCAGGCTGGCCAGCTGGTATCAGCCACCCAAGAATTTGTAGATGCTTACAAGGCGGGCGACAACGAAAAAGCTAAGAAGCTCTATCCCTTGGCTCGTATGCATTACGAGCGGATCGAGCCCACTGCGGAGTCCTTCGGTGATTTGGATCCGAAGCTGGACGAGCGGGAAACCGACTATCAGCAGGCAGATGACGCTGACGGGCGGGAATGGACTGGTTGGCACCGCTTAGAAAAAGACCTGTGGACCGATCAGAAGCTATCGGCGGCCGATCGCACCAAGTTTGCCGATCTGTTGATGAAAGACACCCAGGATCTGCATAAAGCGGTTTATGCTGCTGATTTCAAACTGAAACTAGACGATATTTCCAATGGGGCTATTGGTTTGCTAGAAGAGGTAGCTACCACCAAGATTACGGGAGAGGAAGAGATTTTCTCGCACACTGACCTCTATGATTTCCAGGCCAACTTGGAGGGCGCTCGGGTAGCTTATGGCAACGTCCAGGCCTTAGCCGAGAAGAAAGATCCGGAACTGGCGAAGAAAATTGATGCCAAGATGAAAGATCTGGAAGACACTATTGCTTCCTACAACCGTGCCAGTGGCGATAACCAGTGGGATTTCCCGCCCTACACTGATATCGCGACGGTGGCGATTGGTTTGGAGAAAACTCCCGAGAAGTACACCAAGAAGCAAAAAGAGCTTTCCGATAAGGTAAATGCGCTGCGGGCACCGCTCGCAAAGTTGACGGAATCTATTCTGAAATAAGGTGAATAGTCATTGAGTAAAAACTCTGTTAACCATCACCTAGAGGAAGTAGCTGAAGAGGCTACTTCCTCGGGGGAAACCCCGCAAGATACTAATAAGGTTCCGGGG
This sequence comes from uncultured Varibaculum sp., assembly GCF_902489465.1. Taxonomy (GTDB): domain Bacteria; phylum Actinomycetota; class Actinomycetes; order Actinomycetales; family Actinomycetaceae; genus Varibaculum. The sequence goes on from NZ_CABTZZ010000019.1 coordinate 28,179, forward strand.
ATTTCCCGGCGTAATGTCCTGATCGGCGGGGGTATCGCTGCGCTAGCCGGTATCGGCATCGGGGGAATGGGAGGCTTCGCCTATGGTAAATCCAAAGGCGAAGCCGCCGGAGAAGCAGCTTCCGACGTGATGAAGATTTCCTATCCTTTTAGAGGTAAACACCAACCGGGAATTCTCACCCCCCAGCAACAGCAGATGATGATGGCTGCCTATGACCTGACCACTGAGAGCCGGGAACTGGTTATTCAGCTGCTGAAAGACTGGTCTTTGGCGGCTGAACGGATGATGGCTGGTAATCCGGTAAACGATCCCAAAGTGTCCAAACTGGCACCCCCGGATGATACGGGCGAAGCCTATGATCTCGGGCCAGGCGCCCTCACGATCACTATTGGTTTTGGGGAAAGTTTCTTCCTGAAAGACGGGAAAGACCGCCTGGGGATTGCCGATAGGATGCCGGAGCCGCTAAAAGGCGGGATCCCGAGGATGGCAGCAGAGAAACTGGATCCCGATCAGTGCTACGGGGATATCGTGGTGCAAGCGTGTTCGGAAGATCCCATGATCTCTATGCACGCAATCCACAACCTAAGTCGTTTGGCGTTCGGCACCGCAACCGTTCGCTGGACGCAACTGGGTTATGGACGCACCTCCTCTACCTCGACCGGGCAAAAAACTCCCCGTAACCTCTTCGGGTTCAAGGATGGAACTTCCAATATCAAAAAGGAAGATTCCGATGCGGAGCTAAATAAGCATCTGTGGATTCAGCCCGGTGATTCGGGCGGAAAGTATTTTGCAGGTGGCAGCTATCTTTGTACTCGCAAAATCAAGCAGATGATGGAAGTCTGGGACGAACTGGTCTTGCAAGAGCAAGAAGACACCATTGGGCGCGACAAACTAGAGGGAGCCCCCCAGTCCGGAGGAACTGAGTTCACCGATCCCGACTTTAAGAAGAAGGGCGAAGACGGGGAACCCTTGATTCCGGTGGATTCGCACGTGGCGATGGTGCACCCCGATAACAACGGGGGAGCCCGGATGCTCAGGCGCGGATACAACTATATGGAGGGTACCGACAGCTTGGGGCGTCTGGAGGGTGGGCTGATGTTTATCGCCTATGTTCGTAACCCCCAAACCAACTTCATTCCTATCCTGAAGAAGATGTCGGGGGACGCCATGACCGAATACCTGCAGCATATAGCTACCAGTATGTGGGTAATGCCGCCCGGTGTGGGGCAGGGAGAAGACTACGTGGGGCAAAAACTCTTTGAAGCCTAAACTGTAACCTCCAGAAAAATAGGTTTTGGGGAAACCTAAAACCGGGAGCGGGTCTTGCTGATTGCTTTCAGCAAGACCCGCAACTTTTTCTGCCACTTAATAAAGCTAAAACTTAGCGGCTGTTTCACCACTAGCTGGCAAAATAGTATTTTCCACTGCTCCCGGTTTCCCGTAAAGATTACGCTACAGCCTGCTAAATTGATGTTTCCTCAAGTTTCATGGTTACTGAAATGCCTATTTTGGGCGTAGTAACTCGGTGTCTAAAACTGATAGGTTTAAGCCAGGAGGCGTCGTTGACTAACTTACTATTAGCACTGATCTACCTGGCGTTTATTAGCTTGGGTCTACCCGATTCCCTGCTAGGTTCTGCCTGGCCAGAGATTTATCCAGATTTTGCGGTGCCGGTTTCCTATGCGGGATTCATCTCTATGATTATCTCCTTGGGAACTGTTACTTCTAGCCTGCTGTCGGATCGGATAATCTCCCGGCTTGGTACCGGGAAAGTGACCGTGTTTTCGGGGTTGTTGACTGCTCTGGCTATTCTAGGCTTTGCCTTTGCCCCTGACTTTTGGGTGCTGTGTGCCTGTTCGATTCCCTACGGATTGGGAGCGGGCAGCGTAGATGTGGCTCTCAATAACTATGTGGCGCTGCATTTCAAAAGCACCCACATGAACTGGCTGCACTGTTCCTGGGGGATTGGCGCCACGATTGGTCCGTACGTGATGGGGATCGCGCTTGCCGGGGGAGGTAGCTGGCAGAACGGATACTGGTATATAGCCTTGATACAGCTGGTAATTACCGCGATTCTATTTTTGAGTTTGCCGCTCTGGAAGCGCCATGAACAGGAAAGCTCTCCTGCCAGTAGTGAGAAGTTGCCTGAATCGGATTCCTCGTCAGCTAAGCAACGTCCTCTCAATCTTTCGCAGACAGTGCGGATTAAGGGTGTCAAAGAGGTAATGACTTGTTTCTTCTGTTATGCCGTATTGGAACAAGCAACTGGGGTCTGGGGTGGAACCTACCTGAAGTTATTTAAAGGTATGGATGCCGCTACTGCGGCCGCTTTTGCGGGAATGTTATTCCTGGGGGTAACCCTAGGGCGAGCAGCGAGCGGATTTTTGTCGATCCGTTATTCTGACCAGCAATTAATCCGTTTGGGGATAATTCTGGTCGCGGGGGGAGTGATGCTGGTATTGATTCCGGGGTCGGCTGCTATTACGGTCTGTGGACTTATGGCGATTGGTCTGGGTTGCTCTCCGATATATCCCGCTATGATTCACGCAACTCCTCAAATCTTTGGGAGAGAGCACTCGCGCGCGGTAATCGGAGTGCAGATGGCTAGCTTTAACCTGGGAGTCTTCGTGATGCCGCCATTATTTGGCCTGATAGCGCAACATTTATCTGTTGGGTTATTGCCGATCTATCTCTTGTTGGCTCTGGGCGTGTTCAGCCTCATGCAGTATCGTATGTCTCACCAAGTTGCCCGCTAGCATGCTCAGAATCCCGCCAGGCTGGGGTAGTTACCACCCGCTGGCTTTGGGAAATGAGAATAACCCCTGCACGGTTTCTAGCTACTATAGCCCCCATAGGATGAACGTTTGAAGTCTAGTGATGCATAAACGTGCATTCAAATTTTAGTTGTTGAAAACCTATGCTATAAGCCGTAGCCTGCTTTATTCAAGATTATATTTTTACTAGGTAAAACTTTTAAACAGAGTTGTTGATCGTAGTAAAGCACATCCAAATCCTCTAGATCGGTGTACAGAAAAGAGCTAGTCATGCCCATAAAAGAACCAACTCCCTCCCCGACTCAACAGGCTGGGGAAAAAACAGCCATCGATACGCTAGTAGCACGCGCCCAGCAGGCGCTTGCTGAATTCGAGACTCTGGATCAGCGCACCGTAGATATTATTGTAGAAACCGCAGCCCACAAGGCGCGAGAAGCCCATGCGGTGCTCGCCGCCGAGGCGGTAACCGAAACCAAACGCGGTAACTTTGAAGACAAAACTGTAAAAAATATTTTTGCCTCCGAAGTTATTGCCCAAGACTTAGAGGGACAAAAAACCGTAGGGGTGATTTCCCGTGACGAGTTCTCGGGGATCGTGGAAGTTGCAGAGCCAGTCGGGGTGGTAGCGGGGCTAACCCCGGTCACTAATCCCACCTCAACCACTATTTTCAAGGCGCTGATCTGCCTAAAAACTCGCAACCCCATTATTTTTGCGTTCCATCCATTCGCGCAGAACTGTTCGGCTCATGCCGCCAAAATAGTTTACGAGGCTGCGGTTGAAGCCGGAGCACCTAAGGGATGTGTCCAGTGGATTACCACTCCTTCAATGCCGGCCACTACGGAGCTAATCAACCATCCGGGAGTAGCAGTCATTCTCGCTACCGGCGGCAACGCCATGGTCAAGAGTGCGTATTCCTGTGGAAAACCGGCGCTAGGGGTGGGAGCCGGAAACTGTCCTGCCTATATCCACGAAAGTGCAGTAATTAAAAACGCAGTCAATGATGTCACTATTTCAAAGTCGTTTGATAACGGCATGATTTGTGCTGCCGAGCAGGCGGTGATCCTCGACGAGGCCATTGCAGATCAGGCGCTGGCAGAGTTTGAAACTCTCGGATGTTACCTGGCAAACGCGGAAGAGAAAACGAAGCTAGAAGAGCTGCTTTTCGGGGCGCGTGCCGGAAGTGAAGACTGTGCGAATGCCAAATTGAATGCAACGATCGTGGGACAGAAAGCCTCGAAGATAGCAGAAATGGCGGGTTTTAGCGTTCCTGAAGATACCCCAGCTATTTTGGTGCCGTGCTCTAAGGTAAGTTACGAGGAACCATTAACCAGAGAAAAGCTTTCCCCAATCTTGGCGGTATTGCGCGCTGAAAATGCAGCGGAAGGTATTGAATTGTCCCGCCAGATGGTAGAACAAGACGGGTTGGGGCACAGCGCGGCCATTCATTGCCGCGAATGGGGTATTATCGACCAGTTTGCCAAAGAAGTTAATTCAGTGCGGATTATTGAAAATTCTCCTAGCGCTTTCGGAGCTATCGGGGGGCTTTATAACGCGATGGTGCCCTCCTTGACTCTTGGTTGCGGCTCTTATGGACATAACTCGATATCGAGCAATATCAGTGCAGTTAACCTACTTAATATAAAACGGCTAGCCAGGAGGAACCCGGTAATGATGCCTTTCCAAGTACCTAATCAAATTTATCTCGGATCTGGCTATATTCGGCAGCTAGCTAATTTGGAGTTGGGCACCAAAATTACGGTGATTACCAATCAAGATGCCGCCAGTAGCGGGCAACTGGATGTGGTGATGCAACTGCTATATGCCCGCAGCAACAAAATATCTGTACAGGTTATAGATGACGTAGAAAAGCATTTCACTACCCAATATCTGGAGAAGAAAGTACAAGAAATCGCTGGATACGCACCTCAAACGGTTATTGCCGTGGGAGAGCGAAGCGTGATCAATGCGGCTAAGTTCCTGCGTTTATTCGCGGCCTGCCCCGAGTTATCGGTTAAGGAAGTCTGCGCCGGACATGTTGCTTTGCCAGCCCATATTAATTCTCCGCAGCTTATCTGCGTTCCTACTATTACCGGAGGGCGTGCTTCAGTTGCGCCGTCAGCAGCTATTACCGATGCGGATACTGGTTTTGCCCGTCCGGTTAAGTCGACCGCATTCCTGCCCCAGATCGTGATTATGGATACCACCTGGGCACCCTATAGTCGAAAAGATGCTCTACGGCGTGGCTTCCAAGGGGTGGCCTGCGCGATCGAGGCCTATACTTCTACCCAAGCCAGTGAATATACCGATTCCTTGGCGCTACATGGCCTAGAGAATGTTTATCAGACTTTGCCACGGGTAGTTAGTGCCGCAGAAGATAGTCAAGAATTGGCTGACCAGCGAGAAAAGGTTATTGAGGGGGCGTTCTTGATTTCTACTGCCCAAGGTAACACCGCAATGGGGTTGGCAGATTCATTGACCAAGACTTTTGCCGCCGCCTTTGGGGGCAGCAATCAGGAATACTTCCCCGCAGTACTGCCTAATGTGGTGCGTTTCTTAGGAGGACGGCCGCGGAAGTTCGTGGCTTCCCCGAACTACCTGCGTTTCCAAGCACCCCAGCAATTGGCTGAGATCTGTCGCCGACTCGGAATCGAAGCTAGAGAAGAGGACGCAGGTGAGGAGCTAGCGCAGGCTTTGGATAGCTTAGTTTCAACCTTTGGAGTGCCGTTAAAGGTGCAGGACTTTGAGATTTCGGAAGCCGACTTCTTGGCGCAGCTGCCCGAGCTAGCCCAGCGTACTTTCGATCGCGAGTCCTATACTGGTACGCCTCGTAAAGCTACCATGGCGGAAATAGAAAGCATGCTTAAAGCCTGTTACTACGGGGAAAAGTTTATTTCTTAACCCCTGATATAGGTGGGCGGGGGAGATATCATGTCTCCCCCGCCCACCTAAATTCGCTATGGCCGCTAACGCGTTTTCCCCTCTAGAGGGTGGGATCGCTGGCGAGTACCTCTGCGACCTCAGCTTGCGTAGGGGCGTAAGCGCCCACCTTACTTACCGTAAGCCCGGAGGTAATCGTTGCCCGGTGGAGAGCGCCTTGGATATCGCTGAGGCGAGCTTGCTGTAGCCGCTGCTTGGCTGCCGCCGAGCCTAACATCCCTGCATCTAGCAGTCCCGAAATCAGGCCGGCCATAAAGGAATCGCCGGCGCCTACCGTGTCTTCGACCTTGATGTTTAGGGGATCTACCGCCAGCATGTCCCGGTCATTGGCGCAAAGAGCATAGGACGCCCACGGGCCGCGGGTAGCCACAATTAGACCTGGCCCCATGTCTTTCCACTGGTGTAACACGGTCTCAATCGGAGTGTCTTTGCCGTAGAGCCAAGCGATGTCTTCATCACTGGCTTTAACCAGATCGGCGAGGCTGATTAGCTCTTCGATCCGCGGACGTACTTCTTCGGGGGTACCCATTAACGAGGGACGCACATTAGGGTCATAACTTACGGTGCCTTGAGCTGCCATGGCCTTGACCGCCTTGACCACTGCGGAGGCTCCGGGTGCCAAAGTAGCAGCGAAACTTCCAGTATGTAGGTGGCTAAGGCTACCAACCTCTGGTAGGGGAGGAACTTGCCATTCCAACTCAAAGTTGTAAGTTGCTTGCCCCTTGTCGTCGATTTGGGCATTAGCTATCGGAGTTTTCGCGGCTTTAGAACTGCCAGGGACTACGCTAACCCCGGCGGAGGCTAGCTTTTCTTCTAGGCTCTTACCGCGCTCGTCCTCGCCCCACCAAGAAGCTAAGGAGGTGGGGTGGCCTAAACTAGCGACTCCGCAAGCCACGTTAAAGACACTGCCCCCGACTTTTTCTTCCACATTACCTGCGCGTTTAATAACGTCGATCAGGGCTTCTCCCAGGCAGAGTACGGGACGCTCAGTTGATCTCATTTCGGTCATGATAATTACTCCACCCCTAGTTTCTTTGACATTTCTTCAAGAAGAATCCCCATGGTTTCCGGCATGACTTTCAGCACCCACAGTAGCTGGCCGCACATGCACAGGAAGAAGATTAAGAATGTCTAGTCACAGTTATCCTAGCAAAGGGCATTAGCCCAAAAATGTGGCTGTTTTTGGGAAGTCGCTTAAGGGTGGGGTCGCTCTGAAAGACAGAGCGACCCCACCCTTAAGTGTTTTCAGGAATATAGGAATTAAACCAGGAACTAGATTCTGGTTTGATTCAGAATAAAGAATCCCTCGACTGGTCGTTTTTCTAGATAAAATACCAGGTTAGATGCATCCTTAGGGAGAGTATATTCCCACTCGCCCTTTGCGGGTTTATCAACTCCGCAACCAAATTTGGTTAGCTGTCCTTTACGGTCTACCCCTTGAGGGAAAATCAAAATCTGGGTAGTTGTAGGTTCTTTTGTTTGGCAATAGAACGTTACTTTTACTTTGTCGCCAGTCTTCCACTTATCGTTGTAATTAACAGAATGCCAGTAGGATTCCATTTTTTCTTTATGGAAACTAGCAAACGAGGGTAAATAGAAAGTCTTTTTGGAGGGAACATCCTCGGTTTTTGCAAACTCTTTGGCGGTCTTTCTCCACTTTTCCTCAAGTGCTTTTGAATCTTCGACTGCTTTCTCTTCATTCTTTAGCTCTGGTTTCTCGGTGTCCTCACTCGCCGAGATAATTCCAGTTTGGATAGCCGGTTTTTTACTAGGGGTTTGGGACTTATCACTGCCAGCATTACTGGCTCCGCAAGCTGCCAGGGTCAAAGCTAGTAGGCAGCTACCGGTCAAGGTTAGTATTTTCCTCATTTTGGGGACTCCTTTTATCTTTGAGGTTAAATAGATTGCCACAGCTACCATGAAACAGCTTTCTGAGCCTGATTGGTACGCCCAAAAGGGTGAAAATCCCTCTCGAATAACAAAGCTCAGAGCAAACGCGCTATTGAAAAAAGTAATGGAGGAAACTGCCTACCTGCGTTTAGGGAGATAAGCCGTTAAGGTGAAAATGGGAATTGTGTGGTTTCAGGAGATGTGTCCGTTTTTCTTGGGGTTGGGGTTTTAAGATCTTTCAGGACTTGTGTCCGCTTGTAATAAGGAAAAACTCTTTTGATGTCCCAGGTCATTTGTCCGAA
>NZ_CABTZZ010000020.1 GCF_902489465.1 uncultured Varibaculum sp.
TTCGGACAAATGACCTGGGACATCAAAAGAGTTTTTCCTTATTACAAGCGGACACAAGTCCTGAAAGATCTTAAAACCCCAACCCCAAGAAAAACGGACACATCTCCTGAAACCACACACCACCGCTACCGCAAGGAAAAAATGCCCCAAGCGCTTGCGCTTGTGGGCATTTTTGACGCAGCGGTATGTAAAGCCGCGTAGCGGTTTTGCAAATACCGCAAGGTGTTTGGTGGGGTCTGTTGTGCTTGGTGTGTTGCCCCAAGCGCTTGCGCTTGTGGGCATTTTTGACGCAGCGGTATGTAAAGCCGCGTAGCGGTTTTGCAAATACCGCAAGGTTGGGTTTTAGGTGGGGTTTGGTTTGTTGGCGTTTTGTGAGCAAAGGTGATTGGCATACGCGGATAATTTCGGTGCGGCGCGCCAGACAGGAGGAGATGCAGATTTATGAGCAAAACATCTGATACCTTGACCGCCGAGCAGATTGATAAAAAATTTGATGACGGTGAGGACGTCCTCGAATATTTCGACTTGGAAAACCCACAGGTAAATGCGCCACTGAGATCGGTCGAGCAGAAGAGGGTAACTCTAACTATGCCCAATTGGATGATTCAGGGGCTGGATAAGCAGGCGGCTGACCTCGCGATTTCTAGGAATGCAGTAATAAATACTTACCTGGCAGAAAAGCTAACTAACCGAGTAGCAAATTAGTTTCTCCCTGGGGAGGTTATGGCCGGGCGCGATAATCTGGAAAAGGTAGTAACGGCTGCGGCCAAGATAGCGAATAGGTGAGGCGCGGTGAGCAGACGTAGGAAGCGAAGGGCGGGGACGCGTCCGCCGGCGCGGGGCGGAATCGATCCGGTGGGGTTCGTTTCTCCCGGTCAGGAAACGTTAGAGCGACAGTTGCAAGCTCAGCTGGAACGCAAACTTTCGCTGTCTACCGCCGAGATTGCGGATTTTGTGGCGAAAGCGTTCGCGGCGGGGGATGTGGTTTCCCCATTGGGGATTGCCCTGTCCCCAGACAGTAAGCTATTGGCGGGGCAACGCTACTACTTGCATCGAGTGGCTCCCGATGAAGGCGCTGCCTTACCGAAGTTGCAGGTACTTTGGGAGGGCGAGGGGGCAATCGTAGTTAATAAACCCGCTAGCCTGGCAACTATTCCCCGCGGCTCCTGGGTTACCCGATCAGTGGTGGTGACGGCTCGCCGCCAATTTGGAAACGACGAAATAACCGCTGCGCACCGCCTAGATCGCCTGACTACTGGATGTTTATTGTTGACCCTAGATCCGAAATGTCGGGCGCGTTACCAACAGCTATTTGACCGGCGGCAAGTAAAGAAAACCTACCTGGCGCGCAGTCGATGCGCTACTAATGGGGGAGAGAGGGTGACTCCCAAGGTGGGGGAGCGTTTTGACTTCCAGCTTCCTATGTTTAAAGAAACTGGCTCGCTGGCAGTGTCGATAGGGACGCCCCCGATAGGTTCAAAAGTGGCCAGCTGTAAAAGCCGTACCCGCGGCCTCGTCCTCGGAAAAATCCCCCTCCCCGAAAAGACAGAAAAGCTGGAAGGAGAGGAAAACGCAAACCCGGGCAACCCGGGAAACGCGTCAGAAGAAGAACTGTTGTGGCAGTTAGAGCCAGAAACCGGGTTTACTCATCAATTGCGCGCCACCTTGGCGCATTTCGGGTATCCCCTCGTAGGTGACCCCCTCTATCCAGAAGTTTTGCCCGCAGATGCCCCAGAAAATATCGACCCGCAGCTCTGCCTACATGCCCAAGAACTGCAGTTTCCCGACCCGACTAATCCCGCTAACCTCATAACCGTGACTGCCCCCGCCCCCACCTGGGCAAAAGGTGTCGTAACCTGATTGATGCCCCGTAAAAATTTATGGAAAATAACCAAAACCTCAAGGTGTACGCAAGAAAAACACGCAAGAATTGCGTATTAACTATTGATAAAACACGCAAGAATTGCGTAAAATAGTTGCGTGTTTTTATTTTAGACGCGATAATCCAAGACAGAGGTGATGAGGGTGACCCTGAAGGAACTCCGCAAACAGAAGAAACTAACTCAGGTCGAATGCGCCTCCTACTTAGATATTCCGATTCGCACCTACCAAAATTACGAGAACGAAGAAAAGAAGAGAAAAACTTTAAAGTACCAGTACATGATGGAAAAACTGGAGCGATACGGCTACATCGATGAAGGACACGGGATTCTCACCATCGCAAAAATCGAAGAGATCTGCCGAAAAGTATTCGCCTCCTATGATGTGGAGTACTGCTATCTCTTTGGATCCTATGCCAAGCGGAAAGCTAAACCGGAAAGTGATGTGGATTTGTTGATATCCACAGATATTTCCGGCATTAAGTTTTATGATTTGGCAGAATCCTTGCGGGAAGCGCTCAATAAGAAAGTGGATCTTTTGAAATTTGAGCAGCTTAAAGATAATCCCGAGTTGGTGAACGAAATACTGAGGGACGGAATTAAAATCTATGGATAATCCCAAAATGGTTTTAGTTGCCTAATTCCCGAACTGTTACGCAACCTGAAGGGTCTGGCATGACGGATGGCGCGCTAACCCGTAAGCTATAACCCATGCGAGAAAGGCTGCCGTTTTTATTTATCCAATGCCGTCCCGCCGGAAAAATAGCGCGTGACGAGCTGCAAACCATTGCCGAGGTCACCGGACTGAGAATCGGCCAGGAACTACAATCTTATCTGCTGCCAGAAGAAACTGACCTTGACCTGGTGCACGATCTAAATATTGCGGGCAGGTATAGTGCAGTCATTATTTCGGGATCTCCCTTTCGGGCACATCCGCCAACTGGATCAGAAAATCCCGTACAAAGGCAGTTATACAACCAGCTAATGCCACTCATGCATTACCTGCTAGACCAGGATTTTCCCACTTTGGGGCTGTGCTACGGGCTGCAAATGTTGGGGCAGGCGGCTGGCGCCACGTTAACCGACCGCACCGGGGAAGACCTGCAGGCGGTGGAAGTTACTTTAACCGCGGAGGGTCAGGGAGACCCGGTAACCGGGCAGCTAGATCCGGTAATCCGCGGTTATAGCGGGCATGGGGATTCGCTGGCGGAACTTCCAGAGGGAGCAACTTTGCTGGGCAGCGGACAACACTGTCGCTACCAGCTGCTTCGATTAGAGAATAATCTGTACGGCACCCAATTTCACCCGGAAATAACTACTGCGGGAATGCAGATCCGCATCGACCAATATGAGGACGCCTACTATGCGGCGGCAGAACGCGAAGCAGTCATTGCCCGCTGCATGAGTCAAGATGTGACCAGCTCACACCGGTTATTGTCCGCATTTACTGAGCATTACCGCCGTTAGGAGGCAGGCGATGAGCATAAAGTTTTCTCGTTCTGAACGATCCACCATTGGGATCGAATGGGAACTACAACTAATTGATAAAGACTCTTTTGACCTGCGACAATGTGCTAGTGCGGTGATGGAGGAAGTGGAGCGGCTCCACCCCCAAAACCCCCTGGTGCATCGGGAGATGCTGCTGAACACGGTGGAAGTAATATCCCGTCCTCGCCACAACGTTCGTGACTGCATCATGGATCTGAAAGAGGGTATCAATCTGGTGCGTCCGGTTACTTCGGCGCTGCGAGTAGAGCTGGCAGCTGCCGGATCCCACCCCTTCGCTAACCCCAGCTATCAACAGGTCACCGATTCTAAGCGCTATGAAGAACTGGTCAACCGCACCCAGTATTGGGGACGCCAGATGCTACTTTTTGGCACCCACGTGCATGTGGGGGTAGAGGATCGCGATAAGGTACTGCCGATACAAAACTATCTGACCAGCAAACTTGGTCATATTCAGGCGCTGTTTGCTTCTTCCCCTTACTGGGCGGGAGTCGATACCGGGTACTGTGATAACCGGGCGATGGTGTTTCAACAGCTACCCACTGCCGGAAAACCCTATCAATTTGAAACTTGGGAGCAACTGGAAGATTTTACCGCGGGGATGTTAAAAACCGGGGTGATTGATTCCTTCGATGAGGTGCGTTGGGATATCCGCCCCTCGCCCAAGTTTGGCACGATTGAAGCGCGGGTAGCCGATGCCTCTTCCACTATTAAAGAGGTAGCAGCCGCAGCCGCACTCACCCAATCCCTGGTAGAAACGGCTTCCCGTCAGCTAGACGCCGGTAAAGAATTACCAGTGATGCCGGACTGGTTCGTGCGCGAAAACCGCTGGCGCGCTGCCCGCTACGGGATGGAGGCCATCTTGATCGAGGACGCACACGGGGAAGAAGAACTACTAACTAATTCCCTACCCACCTGGCTAGAGGAGCTCACGCCTGCCGCAGAAGATTTAGATTGTGCGGAAGAACTCTGGTCAATCCTGGAAATGGTGAAACTCGGTGTCGGTTATCAGCGGCAACGCACCATTTTTAAACGCACCAATTCTTACGAGGCGGTAATAGCCTTCCTAATAGCCGAAATGGAGGCCGGCGAACCCTTAAATCCGGAATGTTTCGTAGATAAATCCCTGCATAAGAGCGGAGTCAAAGGCTGGAAAGCCCGCGCACGCTAAACGCGCGAGTCCGCAAGCACTAACGTTTCAAGAGGGCGCGGGAAAAGATACGAGAGGGGCTTGAGCCGAACTTGTTGAGGCTCACGGGGCCCCGGAGTGCTTTTCCCACGCCCGTTGCCGGGGTCTGTTGCGCTGTTAACACGTTATTAGCACGGGGAAGGATTATAGCTGTTTGGCATCTGTAAGCGCGGGGGAGAGTTTTATCCGAGTGGGTGCGGTGGGCATAAGAAATCGGGGAGAGACTAGGTCTCTCCCCGATTTCTTGGGCGGGAGGAAAAACTCTCCCTCACGCATAGTTTTAGGGATGTCTTGCGCTATTCGCGCTGCTGCTTAACTAGCAGTAAACATGTCGTGATCAACGTGGTTACGCACTATCAGCCAGGCGAGAGCCAAGGCTACGGTTACGCACGCGAAAGCGATAATCGCGGTTGGCCCCAGTCCGCCCTCGAACCACATAAGCACAATCATTGCCCCCAAAACTGCTAATACCAGGTAGTTAGAGTAGGGCGCGAGAGGCACATGGAACTTGGGGCGTTCCAGACCATTCTTCCGGCAGTGACGCACAAACAAAATGTTTGAAATCATGATTGATCCCCACATGGCACAGATCCCAATCCCCGCCATATTGGCAATCACATCAAAGGCTTCATTGGGGTAGAACAAATTCACCATCACGCCCACTAAACCGATAGTACCAGCAGCGATAATAGCCGCATAGGGAACCGCGTTCCGGTTCATACCGGACAAGAAACGAGGGGCAGACCCGGATACAGCCAGAGAACGCAGACCTCGACCACAAGTGTAAAGTTCCGCGTTAATAGCGCTAGCGGCAGCCAGCAGTACCACCAGATTCATGATGTGACCAGCAGCGGGAATACCCAAGCCGCTAAAGAAAGTCACAAACGGTGACTCGTTACGGTTGTATACGTTATAAGGCAACAGCAAAGTAAACAGGACGATACACCCTACGTAGAACAACATAATCCGCCACATCATAGAGTTGACTGCCCGCGGCATTTCCTTTTGGGGATCCTCGGCCTCACCGGCCGCAGCCCCCAAATATTCGGAGCCACCATAGGCGAACAAAATCCCTAAAGATAGGGTGACCATAGTGAATGCGCCCTTGGGGAATAGTCCTCCATGCTCGGTGATCGCGTGCACGCCGGGAGTGTAGCTGTTTCCATTCACCGTTAAGGAAATCCCGAAAACAATCGCTACTACCGCCAAAATCATAAAGACCACAATCGCAGCGACTTTAATCATCGCGAACCAAAACTCGAATTCGCCGAAAAATTTTACGCTAGCCAGATTGACAATCACCATTAATGCCAAGGCGATAAACGCCCACGCCCACAACGGGACAATCTGGAAGGGCTTCCAATAATGCATATAGTTAGCTATTGCGGTGATATCCGCCATTAAAGCGGAAGAATAAGTAATAAAGGCAAACCATCCGGTGAAATAGGCGCCACGCTCGCCCATAAACTCGCGAGCGTGAGAAATAAATCCCCCCGAAGAGGGACGATACAGGCTAAGTTCTCCGAGGGCGCGAAGCATTAAATAAGCAATCCCACCGCAAATTGCGTAAACAATAGCAACTGACGGCCCCCCGTCAACGATACGTCCAGATGCGCCATAAAACAGGCCGGACCCGATGGCCCCGCCCAGCGCAATCATGCGCATGTGGCGAGACTTTAACCCTTTGCGGTAGCCCTCATCGGATTTATCACGATGCGGGGTGCCGCTAATCGGTTTTTGAGTTTCGCTCATTAGATTTCTCCTAAGTTTTACCTTTTATGCTCGATATCAGAGCACATAGGGAGTATAAGTTAGGGCAGTGACAGACATTTTAGGTAGTCAGCATGTGGAATCAGACATTTATATCCGGAAATATTTAGGTAAAAGCGCCCTCGGTCACGGTAGACTTAGGGCGTAACCGTGACTGGCGTAGGTGGGATACCACCGGGGAACAAGTGGTCAATCAGTCGCTCGCCTGGGCTGATTTGACGCTACGAAAATAAGGAAAACTCAATGGGAGACAAGCTTCTTATTCAATCCATATCGCAAGTAGATCCCGAGATTGCAGCGGTGCTAAACCAAGAGCTAGAGCGGCAACGCGGCACTTTGGAAATGATCGCTTCCGAAAACTTTGTGCCGCGCGCAGTGCTGCAGGCGCAAGGATCCGTCCTCACCAATAAATATGCGGAAGGCTACCCGAGCCGGCGTTACTATGGTGGCTGCGAGGCGGTAGATGTGGCGGAGAACTTAGCACGGGATCGCGCTAAGGAAGTATTTTCCGCTGAGTTCGCTAATGTGCAGCCCCATTCGGGTGCGCAAGCCAACGCAGCAGTGCTATCGGCACTGGCTAAGCCGGGGGACACCATTATGGGGCTGGCGTTAGATCACGGCGGGCACCTTACCCACGGTATGAAAATCAATTTCTCCGGTCAGCTCTATAACGCCACCGCCTACCAGGTAGATAAAGAAAGTAGCTGGGTGGATATGGATCAGGTGCGCGATGCGGCCTTGAAATATCGTCCCAAAGTTATTATCGCGGGCTGGTCGGCCTACCCCCGCCAGGAAGACTTCAAAGCTTTCCGAGAAATCGCGGACGAGGTCGGAGCCTACTTGTGGACAGATATGGCGCATTTTGCGGGGCTGGTAGCTGCGGGATTACACCCGAACCCGGTGCCGTATTCCGATGTGGTTTCTACGACCGTCCATAAGACTTTAGGCGGGCCGCGTTCCGGGATGATTCTGTCGCGGGATAAGGAACTCGGAAAGAAAATTAATTCCGCGGTTTTCCCCGGCCAGCAGGGCGGCCCGTTGATGCATGTAGTTGCGGCGAAAGCAGTGGCGATGAAGATTGCGGGCAGTGACGATTTCAAAGAACGGCAAAAACGCACTTTAGAGGGAGCGAAGATTCTGGCCAAGCGGTTAACTCAACCAGATGTGGCGGATTGCGGGATTTCCTTACTGACGGGAGGAACCGATGTGCACCTGGTGATGGTGGATCTGCGTAACTCCCAGCTAGATGGGCAGCAGGGCGAAGATTTGCTGCATGAAGCCGGGATTACCATTAACCGCAATACGGTGCCTTTCGATCCGCGTCCTCCCCGGGTAGGATCCGGGCTGCGGATTGGTACCCCGGCGCTTGCAACTCGCGGTTTTGGTAAGAAAGAGTTCACCGAGGTAGCCGAGATTATCGCCGGAGTGCTGGTGGATGCTTGCGGAGGCAATGTCGATAAGTCCAGCTATCGCGAGCGCGTAAATGCTTTGATTAAACGTTTCCCGTTGTATGTGGGACTCAATCAGGTAGCGTAAAGCGCAATCAATAGTCGATGGGGGAGCGGGCAGACTGGTAGGGTCTGCCCGCTCCGCAAACTAAGGAGAAGAAATGCGTAAAGGTTGGAGCGGGGACGCGGTTCTGCTGGATGGGGCAGCGCGGGCTCGGCAGTTGAAAGAAGAAATGCGTCAGCAGGTGGAACGCCTGCATGAACAGGGGATTAAACCGGGGCTCGGCACTATTTTGGTGGGAAGTGACCCGGGTTCGGTTTCCTATGTGGCCGGTAAACATCGTGACTGTGCCGAGGTAGGAATCGAGTCGATTCGGGTGGAACTTCCAGATACCGTTTCGACTGCACAGGTATTAGCGGAGATTGAAAAACTCAACGAGAATCCGGCTTGTACCGGCTATATTGTGCAGTTGCCGCTGCCTCGCCAAGTAGACGTTAACCAGGTGTTGGAGGCGATTGATCCCGATAAAGATGCTGATGGCTTGCACCCTATGAACCTGGGACGGCTGGTGCTGCGGGTTAAAGAACCGGTAACCTCCCCGCTGCCTTGCACCCCCAGAGCCTGTATCGATTTGCTGCAGCACTACCAGGTGCCGTTAGCGGGCGCGCAAGTGTGCGTAGTGGGACGGGGAACCACGGTGGGACGTTCCCTGCCGTTAATGCTGACCCGCAAAGATGTTAATGCCACCGTCACCTGTTGCCATACTGGAACCCGGGATTTAGCTACCCATACGCGTGCAGCGGATGTGATTGTCGCCTGCGCGGGATCGGCGGGAATTATTAAACCCGAGATGGTTAAAGAAGGCGCTGCCGTCCTGGATGTGGGGGTTTCCCGCGGCGCCGTAAATCCGGAAACCGGGAAGGCTCGTCTGGAGGGCGACGTGGCAGAGGGCGTTGACAAGGTAGCGGGCTGGCTCTCGCCGAACCCGGGGGGAATCGGTCCGATGACTCGGGCGAATCTGCTGCTCAACGTGGTGGAAACCGCGATGAGACACGCCAACTAGATGGAGAATTCTCTATGCGGATCTGGAAAGTTTCGACTGCTTTAACCTGGGCAGCAACTTTGGCGCTTACTCTGGGTGCCTGTACTTCCACGCCTCAGGTCACTCCTAGTACCTCATCGCCGGTAAACACCCAGGTAAATAAAGCGTTTTGTGTGGTGGAAAAACAGAATTCGCAAGATATAAGAGCCGTGGCGTTAGGGAAAGCTATGGGGGAGGAGTTAGCTAATCCCGATAACAAACAACTAGCTAAGGCCGTTAGTCTCAGCGTGAAAACCGCGGAAGAGATCGCGGGAAAACTCCAGGAAAAGAAATGCAAAAATGTGCTTTCTTTAGAACCGGGATTTGCGTGGGCGCTGTTGCAGATTGCTAGAGATAACGCAGACATGAATTTTGCAGTCATGGGAGCGGTCGGAAAGACGGACGCGTTAACTAATGCCAGTGGCATCGATTTTGATCTGCGGGAACCAGCTTTCCTCGCCGGGTATGCCGCTGCCGGCGTCACGAAAAGTGGTTTAGTGGGAGCCATAAGTGACCTTGAGACGGATAAAACCGCTAAGGAAGTGGGCGATCCTCCCGGTATCTATACTCCATCTTCCTGGGCAAATAGCTTTCGTCTCGGGGTCGAGTACTATAACCAGTTTAAAGGTTCGGGAGTTAGACTTGCCGCTTGGGATCAAAACGCTGGCGAGCCAGTTCAGGTGACAAGTGTGCAGCTGCGCGACCAGCTACTCAAATTAGCGGATAAAAAGGTGGACATTGTTTTCGTAATGGCACCTCCGGGTGAATCCGGAGTGGTAGAGGGACTCGCGGCAAAAGAAGCCACCGCTATCTGGAACGGGCAAGATTTGGCCGCCGCCTCCCCAAAACTACAGAGCAACGTGCTCACTTCGACAGTGGTCGATCCTTCCGGGTGTGTAAAACTGTTGCTTAAGCAATTGCAAACCGGTTCGGTTGCCGGGAACGATTACCGGGGGACTCTAAAGAACTCCGGAGTTAAACTCGCTGGTTGGGGCGAATATGCTCCTAGGTTTTCTGATAGTCTCACCGCGGAACTGGCAGGAATCCGTAGCCAAATCGATAGCGGAAAAATTGATATCACCAAACTTGCAGCTCACCGCGGGTAGGCAGGATGCTAGGTAAAGGGGAAATATGCTCAAGATAGCCACAGTTAATGTCAACGGGATTCGGGCAGCGTTCCGTAAAGGAATGGATACCTGGCTGGAACAAGCAAATCCCGATGTAGTGTTGGCGCAAGAAGTACGAGCCAGTGAAGAAATCACCCAGGAGCTATTTGGAGACGAGTGGCAGGTAGCGGTGAATGCCTCGCAGCTTAAAGGGCGTGCGGGAGTAGCCGTCGCGGTGCGTAAATCCTCGCCCTGGCAGCTAGAAGAATCCAAAGCCGATACGGTACCGGTCGAGGTTCCCCAAGATGGAGGGCGCTGGTTAGAGGCCTTATTGCTTAAGGAAAATGAAACCGAGGGTGGTGAGGACGTGCGGTTGCGGGTAATCTCTGCCTATTTTCATTCCGGGGAAGTCGGATCTGAAAAACAAGACCATAAAATGGCGCATCTAGAGCGAATCGGGCACCGGCTGGAGCAGCTTATGTCTCCGGCCGCGTCCTCCGCAAAAGATAATGACTCCTTAGTGCTGGTGGCTGGGGATTTCAATGTGGTGCACACCGAGCGGGATATCAAAAACTGGAAACCGAACCACAATAAACGCGCCGGGGTCCTAGATGAAGAAATCGCTTTCTTAGATCGCTGGCGCGAACAGGGCTGGGTTGACGTGGTGCGCTCCCTCGCAGGGGAAGTCCAAGGCCCGTATTCTTGGTGGTCTTGGCGGGGTAAAGCCTTCGATAATGATGCCGGGTGGCGCATCGACTATCAGCTTGCCACCCCACGACTGGCAGAGGCGGCGAGCAGTCAACAAGTGGATCGCGCCGCGGCCTACGACCAGCGGTTTTCCGACCATGCCCCCGTGGTGGTTAGCTACGAAATATAAAATCGCGCTTGCCAGTGGTTTCATTGGCAAGCGCGACCTAGTTAGTAGTTAATTACTTGCTGGCTTTCGGGTGAGTCATATCAGCAACATTGAGGGCTTTATCCAAATCTTCCTCACTGATTTCCCCACGCTCAACAAATCCTAGATCCAGAGCAGATTCCTTGACAGTCATCTTCTCTTTCACTGCGTGCTTCGCGATCTTAGCGGCATTTTCATAGCCGATGTAGCGGTTCAGCGGAGTCACAATCGAAGCCGAAGATTCTGCCAATTCTAGGCAGCGCTCCGGGTTAGCCACGATTCCATCCACGCAACGCTCCGCTAGCAGACCGGCAACCGCTCCCAGACAGTTAATCGACTCTAGCAGGTCAACTGCCATTACCGGCAGCATCACTAACAGGTCGAAGTTGCCTTGCGCGCCCGCGAAGGCAATCGTCTGATCGTTACCGATTACCTGGGCAGCTACCTGCACGGTTGCCTCTGGCAAAACCGGGTTGATCTTGCCAGGCATAATCGAAGAACCGGGCTGCAAATCTGGCAGAGTGATTTCTCCCAGACCGCAGCGCGGCCCAGAAGATGCCCAACGCAGATCGTTGGCGATCTTCACAAAGGAAACTGCTACTACCCGCAAAGCTCCAGACATTTCTACCAGGGAATCTTGCGCGGCCTGTGCCTCGAAATGGTTATCTGCCTGACGGAAAGGTAGATCCATATTCTCTGCGATCAGGGCAATTACCCGTTCAGAGAAACCTTCGGGAGTGTTAATCCCGGTACCGACGGCTGTGCCACCTAAAGGCAGTTCTGCCAGGTTCTTTTCTGCGTCCTTTACCCGGTCAATGCCTTTGCGTACCTGCGCGGCATAACCGGAAAATTCCTGTCCCAGCATAATCGGGGTGGCATCCATCAAGTGGGTGCGCCCCGCCTTGACGATGTTTGCAAACTCTTCAGCTTTCTTTTCTAGGCTGGTGGCCAGCTGATCTAGTTTCGGCAGTAGGGCGTGCTCTACGGCCTCATAAGCGGCGATATGAATCGAGGAGGGGAACACGTCATTAGAGGACTGGGAAGCGTTCACATGGTCATTGGGGTGAACTTTGCTGCCCTTAAAACCGGTGGCTAAAGTTGCGACCACCTCGTTGGTGTTCATATTCGAGGAGGTGCCCGACCCGGTTTGGAAAATATCAATCGGGAACTGGTCATCATGTTTACCAGCGATAACCTCTTCGGCGCCTTTAACAATCGCGTCACGGGTTTCGGAATCGATTACCTCCAGTTCCGCGTTAGCGATTGCCGCGGCTCGTTTGATTTGCCCGAGGGCTGCAACATGGTGGCTGGAAAGAGTGCGTCCCGAGATTGGGAAATTTTCTACCGCCCTTTGGGTTTGGGCTGCGTAGAGGGCATCCTTAGGAACCCGAACTTCTCCCATAGTGTCATGTTCAATCCGATATTCTTCGCTCACGTATAGCTCTCCTTTGACGATAGTGAAAAACAATTACTTAGTTTCTAGCCTACCCGGGTTTAGTGGGAATAGTCCTGTCAAAAACTGGGTAAAATCGCTACATACTATGGGATTTTCCTCCATAAGGCTGGTAACAGCTTAGACTGTAGCTAGCGACAGAAAGTAGGAGCACCATGAGCAATAGAGCCTCAGACGAGAAACCTACCGAGTATCTGCCGGGGGGAGCGATGGCAAACGCCTATGTTCCTCGAGGGCGTCAAACTAATCGACGGATTACCCGACAGGTAGCTCAGCCCGATGTTGACAGTGCCGCGCAAAGAAAAATCTCGGTACCAAATCCGCCTGCAGGCGCCCCCTCGGCCGTTGGCGATGCTGCCGCCCTGTCCGCAAATGCCCAAACGGAAGCAATCCCTGCGGCTAACGCTCCCGCCGCAACTAGCACCGGTTATGTTCCTTCTCATGCGGCGGGTAGTCGGGAACCTGGCGGTTCCCCGGAATCCTATCCAGATTCGGGAGCGGCGACTACCAAGCTGCCTCCAATCGATCCGGCCGCTGCCACCCCCCAGGTTGATTCTTTCCCGCAAGGGGTTCCTGTATCCTACGATCCTAAAGTCGACGCGGAAAAACTACGTGAAGAGCAAGAATACGAGGAAGAGCGTGCCGATAAACGCCGCCTGTTGAAAGTAGCGGGAATCGTGACTGCGATTGTGGCGCTGCTGACGGGAGCGGTAGTTGTAGTGGCGCTCATGATTTCCTCTCGACAAGTCTTGCCACCGGCAGAACAAGAAACCACTACCTCTCAAAGGGTTACTACCAGTTCTTCAACTCCGGAAACTACCCCGAGCCAGTCCCAGACGCAAGAGCCAACTTCCAGTGAGCCTTCGCAAACTCAAACTACTAGCCGAGAGCCAATGCCTACGAAGACTACTGCCACCACCCGACCTACTACTGAAAATCCAACCCCATCAGAGGGAGCGCCCACCGGAAGTCAGCAGCCTAGCGAGCAACCTAGCGAGCAACCCTTCCCCAGTGAGAGCAACTCCCAATAAAAGCGAGGGGACGCGCCCACCTTACCCAAATGATTAAAACGAAGGGTAAGAGGGGACGCGCCCTAAGGTTAGGAGGGTTTACTTAGCGGCTTTACTGGCGGTAACCGCTGCCCCTACAATCCCGGCGGTGTTACGCAGTTCCGCCGGAACAATCGGAGTTTTAATATCTAATAGCGGCAAGAACTTCTCGTGTTTACGAGAAACACCTCCACCTACTACAAACAAATCTGGACTAAATAGTTTCTCTAGTTCCTGGTAGTAGCGGGTCAAGCGTTTCGCCCATTTCTTCCAACCCAAATCATCACGTTTACGCACCGAGGCCGCTGCTCGGCTTTCAGCGTCATGACCGTTAACTTCGATATGCCCTAGCTCGGTATTAGGAACTAACACCCCATCAATAAACAGCGCAGTTCCAATCCCGGTTCCTAAGGTTGTAAAAATAGTAACCCCGGGCTGATCTTTGAAAACTCCGTATGCTTGTTCGGCAACCCCAGCAGAATCAGCATCGTTTAGAACCGCAACCCTGCGCCCGAACGCGTTAGAAAACACTTCCGCTGCGTCACAGCCTACCCATTCTTGACCCAGGTTAGCGATGAAAGGAACTACCCCTCCTGGAAGGGGAGCCGGGAAACAAACCCCCACCGGCACGTCCTCGGGAAGGTCAAAATGAGCTAGGACATCCGCCGCAGTTTTTGATACCGCTTGCGGAGTTGCCGGGTAGGGGGTTTCTATCCGGAAACGCTCGGCGGTAAATTCTCCGGTTTCTAAATCGACCGGCGCTCCCTTAACTCCAGATCCGCCGATATCAATGCCAAATGCGATAGCCATTTGTTACTCCTTGCTGGGCAGAGTCAATATTTCTGCTCCGTATTCAGTTACCACAACGGTGTGTTCAAACTGGGCAGTTCGGGAACGATCCTTAGTTACTACTGTCCAGCCATTGTCCCACTGTTCCCAGTCGATTGTACCTAAAGTGAGCATCGGTTCGATAGTAAACACCATTCCCGGCTCCATTACGGTGTTATAGGAGGGTGCGCAATCATAGTGAGGAACAATCAGACCGGAATGGAACGCCTCTCCCACGCCATGACCAGTAAAATCACGTACCACTCCATAACGGAATCGCTTCGCGTAGGCGCTGATTACTCGCCCAATAATGTTTATTTCCCGCCCTGGTTTCACGGCCTTGATCCCGCGCATCATCGCGTTATAGGTGCGTTCCATCAACAACTCAGATTCTTTATCTACCTGACCGACGCTAAACATGGCGCAGGTATCCCCGTGTACTCCGTCTTTATAGGCGGTGATATCCACGTTGACAATATCGCCTTCCTGTAAGGGTTTATCGTCCGGGATCCCGTGACAAATAACTTCATTCACCGAGGTACACAGCGATTTTGGAAAACCCATATACCTCAGGCAAGACGGGTATGCTCCCTGAGAAACAATATATTCGTGACCGATTCTATCGAGTTCATCCGTAGTTATCCCGGGTCGAATCGCTTTACCTACCGCTGCGAGGGCATCGGCCGCGATCTGTCCGGCGGCGCGAATTTTTTCCACCGTTTCCGCGGATTTGGTGTCGGAAGCAGTTACCTTTTCAGGGCCGTCATGGAAAAGGTACTCCGGGCGTTCGATATTTTTAGGTACGTCAAGCTCGGGACTGATTTTTCCGGCTTCCTGATTACCTAATGGGGCGCGTTCTGCAAGTTCTTTTAGGCTAAGTCCTGGATATTCATTCATGCTTCTATCCTACGCGGGCAGGGGCGGGTTATTGACCGGCCGGGCTCACTTAGTGAAGAAGACTCTACACAGACTCGCGAGCAACGTATTGCAAAATCTGACCGCTGGGGGCTTTGCCTAAATCTAGATCGCCGCCCTCGCGCTGCGCGATATGCATTAACTCTTGATAGGCCAAAGCCGGGGTATCTACTACCACCGATGCTAGGGGCGGACGGGAAACCTGCCCCGAGGGCGAATCGAATCCCCCAACTACCGAAGCGTCCTGGGGAACCATCTTGCCGCATTCGCGCAGGCCATGAACAATCGCCATGGCGGCCATATCATCAATCGCGCAGAACCCATCTAAGCCTGGATGTTTTTGCAAGGCCCCCAAAAGATAGGAAGGAATGTTCTCTGGATCTTGGGGAAGTACCAGTTGGGTGGGCGCAGAAAGTCCCGCCGCCTGGCAAGCCATTTGTGCAAAGAAGTAGTAAACGGTAGCGGTCTCTTCCGGGTATTTTCCGCGCCAATGCACGAAAGCCAAGTTGCGTCGATTACGTGAAGCCAAGGCATCTACCTGGATTTTCACCATTTGGAAGGTCATTAAACTGGTTGGATTTTGCCGATCCTTGCCCTGCGTCAAGGAGTCAAGAACCGTAGATCCACACTGTTCTAGCTGTTCCAGAGTGTTCTGATCTAAAGGCAGGAGCGGTAAAACTGCCGCGTCGGTTTCCTTAATCGTGGAAATCAGATTTTCCGGATGATCTTCGAGGTGAACGGTGCAAATCACGCTAACCCCGGCCTGGGCTAGCAGCACCGTCATATCGCGCAGCAAAGCATAATTAATGGCGCCGATATCAACGCAGGGCACAACGAGATCAACTTTCGTTTTTCCAGCTAGGGTCGCCAAAATGCCTCCTCAATTGCAAGTGTGATTCCATTCTACATATTAATGGCGTTCATACCGATAATCTTGGGTTTTTAATGCCCCAACAGGCGTGAAATCTCTAAGAGTTTCGCTTAGCGAGCGTAAATTACCCCGGAATTTGCTCGGCAACTAGAGTGGAAGACATAAAGGGAAAGAATTATTCAAGAAAGGTGAACCAGTGTCTGAGGCGACCACACCTATTTCTCCGTTAGATCAAGAGGGGATAGCTCGGGCAGTTGAGGCCGCGAAAGCGGATTTTTCTGCGGCGGGCTCACTAGAAGATTTAAAGAGAGCGCGGGGAGCGCACCTGGGGGATAACGCCCCGATCATCCTGGCTAACCGGGAGATTCGCAACCTCGAAAAGAAAGACAAAGCTCAGGCGGGAAAGAATCTGGGCGGTGCCAAGAAACAGTTGCACGCCGCGTATGATCAGCGGCGCTGTGCCCTCGAAAAGGAAAAAGAAGCCCAAACCCTGGCGGCGGAAGCTCTGGATGTAACCCAGGTGGCGCAGCGCTACCCGCAGGGAGCCCGCCATCCCCTCGAAACCCTGATGGAAGATATTTCCGACTTTTTCGTGTCTATGGGTTGGGAAATCGCGGAAGGCCCGGAAGTCGAGCACGAATGGTTTAACTTTGATTCCCTCAACATTGATCCGGATCACCCGGCCCGGCAAGAACAAGACACTCTTTATATAGATGGACGTTCCTTGGGAGGAGAAAACCCCGGGGATGGCAACTTGGTGTTGCGTACCCACACTTCGCCGGTACAGGCGCGAGTAATGCTATCGCGAGGAGTGCCAGTTTATATTGCCTGCCCGGGAAAAGTATTCCGCGCCGATGAACTAGACGCCACCCACACCCCGGTATTTCACCAGGTAGAGGGGCTGGCAGTCGATAAAGGTCTGACTATGGCGGATCTGAAAGGTACCCTGGATCACTTCGCACAATCTATGTTCGGGATGGAAGCGAAAACCCGGCTGCGTCCCTCGTTCTTCCCTTTCACTGAACCCAGCGCAGAAATGGATCTGTGGTTCCCGCAAAAGAAAGGCGGCCCGGGCTGGATCGAATGGGGCGGTTGCGGCATGGTTAACCCGAATGTACTGGTAGCCTGCGGAATTGACCCGGATGTTTATTCTGGGTTCGCCTTCGGGATGGGCATTGAACGCACCTTGATGCTGCGGCATGGAATCACCGATATGCACGATATTGTCGAGGGTGACGTGCGATTTTCTAAACAGTTCGGCACTACCGGAAGGGGAAACTAGCAATGCCATTTGTAGCGCTTGATTGGCTTAAAGATCACGTCGAGGTAGTGCCAGGCACGGATATCAAACAGCTTTCCTATGACCTGGTGAAGGTAGGTTTGGAAGAAGAAGCCATCCATCCCGCCGCGGTAACCGGACCTTTGGTGGCAGGGCGGGTTTTGACCCTGGACGCCAAAGAACAATCCAATGGGAAAGTTATTAACTATTGCCGAGTAGATGTGGGAAAATTTAATGACCGTCCCGGGGAAGGCAAAGAGCCCTCCGACCTGCCCAGTCGCGGAATTATTTGCGGCGCTCACAACTTTAAAGTTGGAGATTTAGTGGTGGTGTCGCTGCCGGGAGCAGTTTTGCCCGGTGATTTTCAGATTGCTGCCCGTAAAACCTATGGTCATGTTTCTGACGGGATGATTTGTTCTCAGCGGGAACTGGGGATTGGTGATGACCATAACGGCATTATCGTCCTGGAACAGTTGCTGCCAGAAAAGGCCGCAGCCGGGGAGCTACCTGCTCCCGGAGAATCGGTAATTGAACTGCTGGGATTAGGGGAAGAAACCCTAGAAATCAATATCACTCCCGATCGCGGCTACTGTTTCGCAATGCGCGGGGTGGGGCGCGAATACGCCCATTCCACCGGCGCTAAGTTTACCGACCTGGGCTTGGCAGAGAATCTGCTTTCCGGGTCAGTCCCGGCGGTAACCGCGGATGGATTTGCGGTTAAAGTCGCAGATGAGGCTGCGATTAACGGCAAGGTTGGGTGTGACCGGTTTGTGACTCGCATTGTGACCGGCATTGATGCGCAGGCGGCCACTCCTGACTGGATGGTGCGCCGCCTAGAGCAGGCAGGAATGCGTTCTATTTCTTTAGCAGTCGATGCCACCAACTATGTGATGCTGGATTTGGGGCAGCCCCTGCACGCCTATGACCTGGATAAAGTGTGCGAACCGATCGTAGTTCGCCGGGCGAAAGCCAGCGAAAAGCTAACTACTCTTGATGAGGTAGAGCGCAGCCTGGATCCCGAAGATTTACTGATCACCGACTCCCCGGAAGGTGCAGAGGGCTCCCGCGTGCTGGGCTTGGCAGGAGTAATGGGAGGCGCCTCCACCGAGGTGACTGCCGATACGGTGAACGTGATGGTAGAAGCGGCGCATTTCCAGCCCACTTCGATTGCGCGTACTGCGCGGCGACATAAACTGCCCACCGAAGCCTCCAAACGTTTTGAACGCGGCGTGGACTTCGAGGTAGCTCCGGTAGCTGCCCAGCGGGTAGTGGACATTTTGGTGGAATACGGCGGGGGCACCGACAGTGGGCGAGTCAGCGACCTCAATAACACCGAGCCGTTCGCGGAAATCGTAATGCCGCTGCATGAACCGGCACGGCTAACCGGGGTGGAATATGATCAGGAAACCATCACTGGTCTGCTAAAAGATGTGGGCTGTGAAGTACGGGTGGAGGACGGCAATGTTATTGCCCAGCCGCCTTCTTGGCGTCCCGATCTGACCGGACCGGCGCACCTGGTAGAAGAAATTGCTCGCCTGGCCGGCTATGACACGATTCCTTCGCGCAGGCCGCGCCCAATTGCCGGCCGAGGATACACCCCTAAGCAGCGGGCTCGCCGTGACGTGGGGCGGGCGCTCGCGCAAGGCGGCTTGGTGCAGGTGCTTTCCTATCCCTTTATTTCCGAGGACGTGTTTGATAGCGAACTGCTAGGAGAAAAGGATGTACGGCGTCAAGCGGTGCGGGTGGCCAACCCGCTGGCGGACGACCAACCGTTGCTGCGCACTTCGCTGCTTGATACTTTGCTGGGGGTAGCCCAGCGCAATATCGCCCGCGGTAATGCGCAGTGCGCGATCTTTGAGACCGGTTTAGTGACCCGAGGAATGGGAACGCAGCTAACCGGTTCTTTCGGGGTAGCGGGAAAACCGGATCCTGACCAGCAGCGCGCCCTCAAAAAGGGCGTTCCTTACCAGCCAGAACATATTGCTGGAGTGCTAGTGGGACAGGCAGAACTGGCCGGCGCACTGGGCGGTGGACGCTCTTACGATTGGGCGGACGCAGTGGAGTTCGTGCGTATGGTGGCGCAAACTTTGGCGGTACCGATGCGCGTGCAAGGTAAAGATGGTCGCCAGCGGGTAGCTAACGACAATATGATGGGGGAGCCTGACTCGCCGGAGGCCGTCGCGCCTTTCCATCCCGGTCGGTGCGCGCGGATCGTAGTGCGGGGCGCCTGCGTTGGGTTGGCAGGCCAGCTACACCCGGCGGTTTGCCGCAACTTTGGCTTGCCGGAATCAGCTTGCGCGTTCGAGATCGACTTCGAGAAGTTCACTGCCGCGATGCCGAAGAAAGATTTGCAGGTGAAGCCAGTATCGTCCTTCCCGCCCGCGAAAGAAGATTTTGCGCTGGTAGTCGATGCGGATATTCCCGCGGCTGACGTACAACAGGTGATTGAGAAACAGGCGGGAGATCTGTTGGAAGAGGTACGTCTCTTCGATGTTTTCAGCGGTGAGCAGCTAGGTACGGGTAAGAAGTCACTGGCGTTCTCGGTGAAGATTCGCTCCCGGGAAGGCACGCTGAGTGCCGGTGAGATTCAAGCGGTGCGCACCCGGATTATTAAGGCTACCGCGAAGAAGTTCAAGGCGACTTTGCGAGCTTAACGGGGATAATCGCTGGTGGTGATGAGGGTGCAAACTCGCCCTCATCACCGCTGAATATAGAGGCCGAGGACGTTGGAAACCGGGAAGGCAGGGGTGC
Source organism: uncultured Varibaculum sp. (assembly GCF_902489465.1). Taxonomy (GTDB): domain Bacteria; phylum Actinomycetota; class Actinomycetes; order Actinomycetales; family Actinomycetaceae; genus Varibaculum. The sequence continues at coordinate 20,023 of NZ_CABTZZ010000020.1, forward strand.
CCCGTGCGGGACTTGAACCCGCGACCCACGAATTATGAGTTCGCTGCTACTAACCAACTGAGCTAACGGGGCGAATCTAGCCTACCGGATGGTGGGCAGAATACTGAATTTTGTCTAGGGTGGGGAACGTGACTAACATTTTGCGAAAATTGCGGGGGCGCAGGATCCCGGATGCGGTAAAAGCCGTCTTGACCTCCTCGGATAGAGTTTTTGAATTCCTAACGGTAGCGGAGGATCGCTTCCTGGTTGTGACCATGCAGGCATTAACTGAAGTGGAATCTGGGCAGGTAAAGTCGCGTTTTGGCTGGGATGAAGTTTCTCACGCCCGCTGGGATAGCGAGGCGGGAACGCTGCGGATTGTTTTCCATGAGGGCAAAGATCTGGTTCTTACCCCGATTGAAGCTCCCAAACACAACTTCATGGACATCATCCGGGAGGCGCTGAGCGAGGCGCAGGTGTTTATTACCCCTCTAGAGCTGCCTTCCGGACAGAGAGTTAGCGCACAGATATTGCGTGACGATAACCGCAATTTACGTTTACATCCGCCGATATCTAGTTTTCAAAACCCCGATGACCAGCAGTATTTGCGTTCAGTAGTGAGCGAATGGGAACAGAAATTGGGAATTGTTCTGAGACGCGAAGATTAGGAAGTTTTCGCCCTCTCACGGTAGGCTTATTCAAGTCGATCCCCCATAGCTCAACGGTAGAGCATTCGACTGTTAATCGAAGGGTTACTGGTTCGAATCCAGTTGGGGGAGCTCAAAACCTCAGTGCTTGCTGGCACTGAGGATTTTTATTTTAGCGCTGGTGGTAGGGGCAGTTCAAAGCTGATAGCAAGGGAAGGTTTTCCCTCCGCAGTGCTAGTGAGACTTACGTCCGTTGAGGAATATTGCTCAATCTGATAAAATTTTAACCGTTTGTCCTGGTGATTTTCATCACTGCTAGTGGGCACTCCATTTTCAAAGTTGAGGGTTGAGATAGGTCATTGAGGGGTGACCTAAAGGAGATTTACGAGCAATGAAGCAGCATGCCGCGAAACTAACTGCTACCGGATTCGCTTTGGCATTGGCGGGAACTCTACCGGCTACTGGGATCGCGCAAGCCGCTCCCGAGCCTACCGTGCCCGCTGATCCCGCGAGCGGTGAACAGCAAAATCAGCAAACCAATCCAAAAATTCAATCGGAAAAGAACCTGGAATCCGCGAAGAATACCGCCCAAGAGAGCGCAAATAAGGCTGCAGAGGCGGAAACTCAAGCGCAAGTAGCTGCAAAGAAAGCGCAGGAAGCTGCCGAAAAATCCGGAGAAAAGTCTGCAGCCAGTGAAAAGGCGAAGCAAGACGCCCTCGATGCCCTAGCTAAAGCACAAAAAGAGAGCGCGCAAGCGGCAAGTGATGCTGCCAGCCTGCTTGATAAAGCAAATGAGAAGAAAACAGCTGCCGAGAGCGCCGCAAAAGCTGCGGGTGAAGCTCTGACTAAAGCCGAGCAAGCAAAGGCGGAAGCAGATAAAGCAGTCGCGGATAATCCTGCTCCCGATGCGAGGCAGCTGCAGGCAGCCAAGGACAAGGTAGCGGCCACTGAAAAAGCCAAACAAGAGGCAGACGCCAAAGCGGACGCAGCGCAAAAAGCGCTGCAAGACGCACAGGCAGCGGTAGAGGCAGCTAAAGCACAGGTGACGGCAGCTAAGAACAATGTTGAGCAACGGCAAATAGAGCTAGAAAACGCTCAACAGGCAGTCCCGGCTGCGCAAAACGAGCTGCAATTAAAACAGGTAGCAGTTGAGCAAGCTCAGAAAGATAAAGTTGCTGCAGACCAGGCAGTGCAGGTTGCCGGGGAACAGGTAAAAGCCGCGCAAGCAGAGCAGAGTAAAGCTGAGGCGGTTTTAGCGTCCCGCCAGGGTGAAACTGCGGCTGCCAAGAAGGCTGCGGATGAGGCTAAAGCTGCACAAACTAAAGCAGAAAAAGATCTCGAAGAAGCGAAGACAAAGAAACAGCAAGCCGACGCAGCGGTAAAAGCGGCCGAAGCAGAAGTAGCAAACGCTGAAAAAGCGGTGAAAGAAGCTGACGAAAAATTCAGGCAAGGCAGCTTCGGGTTCTTCGAAAGCGTAGGGGCCACGGATGCTCTTGAGATTTTGAATGATAAAACCACTACCGCTGATGATGGCACCTTGGTGAACGGCACTTTGAAACCCGGAGCCGCCAATGACACCACCAATTTAGACAATATGAAAGAGGCCATTGCCTGGGTGCGAGTAGTCAATCAATATCGCGCCAAAGGCGGACGCAATGGTGAAAAGCTTGATGATTACGTGATTACTGACCGCTTAATGGCGATTGCTCAAGCGCAAGCTAACTGGTCGAGGTACCAGATTGAGCACTCTAGTGCCTTTGGAGTGGCAGAAAACCTAGCATGGGGCAAGAGTGATCCGGTATTTAGATGGTACGACGAGAAATCCATCTATGAAGAAGCTTTGAAACAGCACCCCGATATGGCGAATATGTCCTCGTATCAGATTTATCAGAAGTACCCCAGCATATATTCCGATGTAGGGCATTACCTCAATATCGTAGGTCACTCCACTGCCACCGGTTTTGCTGGTGCAGCAGGCGAGGGGATTAAATATGGAGCTGTTTGGGGCGAAGTCTATAGCGGAGTCAGGCAGGGAGAAAAAACCTATACCGTTGATGAATACGAACAACGGTTTATGGAGTACTACAACTCGGTTAATCTGCAGAACGTGCAGAAGAAGCTGCAGGAGGCGAAAGCAAAACTGGTAGCCCTGCAGGCAGCGGCGAAGACCGCAGGTGATCAGATAGCGCCTGCCGAAAACGCGCTTGCATCCGCTAAAGCTAAAACCCAGGAAAAGGATAATGCCTGGAAGGGCGCTCAAAGCAAAGAAGCTGACGCCGCTGCGGCAGTAGAAAGCGAAAAAGAGAAGGTTGCGACGGCAGAGAACAATAAGAAGGCTGCCGAGGGCGGGGCTAAGGAAAAAGAGCAGGCAGTGCAGGCAGCTACAGAGGCTGTTACTGACGCTAAGAGCGCCCTCGAGAACGCTAAAGCCGACGTAACGGCCGCGCAGAAAGCCCTGGAAACGGCAAAGCAGGATGTTAAAGACAAAGAAGCAGCACAACTAGAGAAGGAGAAAGAACTAGAAGAGCTAGCTAAAGGCACGGCGTTAGGAAATGCGCAGCAAGAGTTGGCCGAGACTAAAGCAGCTTTGACCCAGGCGCAAGCCACAGCTCAAGCAGCTGCCACCCAGCTAGAAACGGCCACCCAGGCACTCCAGCAGGCACAGGAAGCTAAAGCGGCAGCAGATAAGACTCTCGAGGACGCAAAATCAGCAAACCAGCAGGCGGCGGAGACGGCCAACCGGGCTGAAAGCGAGCGTGCTAACGCGCAAAAGGCGTTAAATCCGCTTGTCGAACAGCAGATAGCTCACGATCAGGCAGCTGGAAAAGCTCAAAAGGCGGAGCAAGACCTACAACAGGCTGAAGCTGTCGCCGAAAAAGCTAATAAAGAATTGCGAGCCGTCACTAAGGTAGCTGACGACCTGCAAAAACAAGCGGAAACCAAGCAGGCACTAGCGGATAAACTAGCGGCTATCGATGGGCAGAATGCTTTGGACAATGGTCTGGATGCTACCGATAGCGATCTCAACAACCTGGGATTGCCCGCTTCCTTTACTACCTATCGTGACGCAGCTACCGCTGCCGAGGAGGCGCAGAAAGAAGCAGATGAACTCGCGAGACTGGCTCAAGCTGCGCAGGATATCTTGGAGGAAGCCACCGCGGTTAATCGGGAAGCTCAAGCCAAGCTGGCAGCTGCCCAGGCAGAATACCACCTCTACCATCAGGTACAGGCAGCCAAATCGGTTAATGGGCAGAGCAAGTTCCTCCCTGGTACTACGTTCCAGGTACGTTTCACTGGATTTAGCCCTAGTAGTCAGAACCAGGTCACTATGCATTCAACCGTAGTTGATCTGGGGGTACATCCGGCGGTAGGTAAAGGCGAATTCGTGGTGTCCGTGCAGGCACCACGGGAGCTAGGTATCCACACCATTATCGCTACCAACGAATGGGGTGAGCGTGCCAGCTTCCAATTCGAAGTAGGCGAGCAACTGTCGACGAACCCCAAAGGAAAGAAGACCATTAAAACTGTCGTAGTTAAAGAGGTTAACACCGGGAAACCGGCTGCCGGCGAGCAAATGCCGGTAACCGGAGTATCGATAACTACCTTGTTGGCGTTGAACTCCCTAGCGGTAATCACTGGAGTGGGACTGGTCGCCGCCAGTCGTCGCCGTACTCAAGAAATCTAGAATTCAAATATCCGCAAGTATTTAAAAGATTGTCCCCGGGCTGAATAAGCCCGGGGACAATTATTACTCAGTTAACTAACCGGAAATAGGTAGCCAAAAACGACTGACGAAAAACAGGTATTATTTAGAAGCTATTTTAGTAGCCAGGTAGCCAAAGCTTCTTTGTCTAAGATATTTCCAAAGTAGGAAATACTAGCAGCGTCAGCTTTAACCGGAACAATCCCGGTCACGGTTCCACCAGCTTTTAAGGATCCATCACCTAGGGATTCTTCGTCCAGAACCGGAATTTCGGGATCCTTCATATTCCCTGAATCAGACGTTTGCTTCCAGTCAAACTCGTTATAATCTACTGGTTCAGACCCGGTATTTTTGTAAGTAACCGTAACGAGCAGATATTTGTCGCCAACCTGATCAGTTTTTTCTGTTTTTGAATCTACCGATACTTGCAAACCATTGTCTAAAGTAACGGCATTTCCGACAGCCAGCTTGCTGTTGTCTGCATTTTTATCGGTCTTCTTGGAGTCTCCGGCGTCTGCTTTCTCGCTGGTAGCGACAACGGTAGACCCAGAATTGAGGTCTTTTGTGGCCTCATCAAGCGCTTTTCCGAACACCCATTGAGTACAAACAACGATTACGATCGCAATAACGTTAATAACAATGGCAGCGATCGTAAGACCTTTCCCTCCTACTTTTCCTTTGCGTATAGAGAAAATCCCTACGATTCCCAGGATCAGACCGATAATGGCTAACAAGAAAGAAATGTTATTAAGAATTGGAATCCAAGAACCGACTATCGCAACAATTCCAAGAACCAGAGACGCAATTCCTAGCCCCGATTTCTTCTGCGGAGTTGGCGCTGGCTGCGTAAACTGTCCCTGAGGATTCTGAACTTCCAGAGGCTGATTTTCTGACATGAGTACTTACTTTCCATAGATGCGGACACTAAATGAATCTGCAGGATTCTATGGTTAATCTGAACCCCACAAATCATTACCTGAAAGATGAGAATAAAGCGGTGTATTGCCAAAAATGGGTCAATAATTCTGGGCTAATGCCCATAATTCTCCGAATTATTTTCACTGTTCATTACATTTGATTCTCGCGGGGGGGGGGATTCTGTCAAGTGTGCTTTTCAGATCTCTCCACACCCGCGAGGGCAGGGCAGGATACTAAACCACTCTCTAACATTCCGGCCACACACCCTTTTGGGTATTAACCCCAAAATAAATACGCACCCCCATTCGGGTATTAACCCACCTGTCCGACCCGCAAAGCGGCAGTCACAATTGAGAGATTAGAAAAGGAGCCAGATAAAACCTAGAATTTTGTTTCCATTGGTTGACATAGCGAGAGGCTTGTTTACTATAGTTAACAGTGTGGAGATCAAAGAAAGCGCCTATAAACATGGCGTTAGAACCATAGACATGCTCCACGCAGTAAATAACCCTATAGATGTATTCCCTATGGATGGATACCGCATATTGGTGGGAGCTGGCACAGATGGCACACTTCTGGAACTAGGACTCCGAAACCAAGTCATATTTCATGCGATGAAAGCAAGACCGAAATACTTAAGGAGGAAGCCGTGAGTAAGCGGACTATCGAAGATATGCTCGATGAGATTGAGAACGCAAACAATGGGGCAGGGCCTGACCCGGTAGCTTCCGTCTATCGCGGTAAAGGACTTACACAACTGGCAGCAGCTATCCAGGCAGAAGAACGCGCCAAAGCCGCTATTGCCCAAGCGGTAAGCACCGCTAGGGCAGAGGGGGCAACTTGGGAAATGATAGGTGACTATCTAGGAATGACCCGAGCGGGGGCGTACAAAAAATTCAAATCCTTGCAGGTCGCTTAATCTGGGGAATGTTTTCTACAAGGCGTGCACTCTTGCCTAAAGACTGAGCGTTAGTCACTAGCAAGTGATTGAATAGAGTGTTCCTCCCGGGAAGCTTTCTTGGACAAAAGTTATTAGTCGAGCAAGCGTGATACGGTTAAACCGTATTTACCAGCGGAGATGGAGGGATTCGAACCCTCGAGGGGCTATCCACCCCAACTCCCTTAGCAGGGGAGCGCACTAGGCCACTATGCGACATCTCCAATGTCAAAGCACCCCCATAGTTTAACGGACAGCAAGGTTAGCGGCAAAAACCATTCGCGTGCATCCGGTCACTAGTTGCTCTACCGCAACTGTTGATAGCTTCAAAACAATCCGAGGCTAACGGCAAAACCCTCATTTTGATTGCCTCTATTTACCGTAGCCTCTTTTGCAGGGTTTAAGACCCCCGGCAGACAAAAAGCAGAAATGCCTAACATGAGGAACATGTACCGTGACAGCCGACGGTCCGGCCAGCAACCGCCCAGGAAGACACAAAACGGAGCTTCCCCCAAGCGGTCAGCCTTAAAACAAGCCGCGCGGTTAACTGGGCCGGTTGGCATGGGCTACCTGCCGCCGTAACTACGCTTAAAGCGTGGAAAGCTGCGGATAGTATTCCAAGAGGACTAGGGTAAATAACAGGGTTAAAGATTGCAAGGTTTGAGGAGGTAGATTTGTTGCGCACATTTACCTCCTTCAAATACCACAACTATCGGATCTGGTGGATATCTAATATTTTTGCTTCCACCGCCACCTGGATGCAACGAGTCGCCCAAGACTGGGTGGTGTTGATGGTACTCACCGACCAATCCGGATTTGCCGTCGGGGTGGTCACTGCGCTGCAATTCCTGCCGCAGTTATTGCTGTCGATACCGGCCGGAATGGTGGCTGACCGCTTCAATCGACGCCACATTATCCAGATCTGCCAATGCGTCGTTGCCCTCTGCGGATTGATAACCGGAATTTTACTGCTTACGGGAGTAGCCGCCCTCTGGCATATTTACATAATAGCCCTGATAACTGGAGTTGCAGACTGCCTAACCTCCCCGGCGCGGCAAGCGTTCGTATCCGAACTGGTCACTAAAGAAGACCTCCCTAATGCGGTGGGGTTAAACTCTACCGCCTTCAACTCGGCACGTCTGATCGGTCCGGGACTCGCCGGATTTGTGATCGCTGGTATCGGTCCGGGCTGGGTTTTTATCGCCAACTTCGTCCTCTTTATCGTTCCGGTCCTCAGCCTGGCGCTGATGGATCCTGCTCGGCTTTATCGTCCGGAAAAGAGTTCGCGCACCAAGGGGATGATGCGCGAAGGGTTGCGTTATGTGCAAAACCGTACCGACATTAAAGCGATTATCGCCATCCTTACGGTAGTGGGCGCCTTGGGGCTAAATTTCCAGCTAACCCAAGCGGTCATGGCCACCCGAGTATTCGGTAAAGGTGCAGGTGAATATGGCTTATTGGGCTCGATTATGGCGATCGGCGCCCTCGCGGGAGCCCTGCAAGCTGCCCGGCGGCGCCAGCCCCGCGTATTTACTGTAGTGGTATCCGCCGTCCTATTTGGAGTTTTAGAGGGTGCGCTGGCACTGGCTCCCACCTACGAAATCTTCGCACTGTTACTGATCCCCACCGGATTCGTAATGTTGAATCTGCTTACCTGCGCAAATGCTGCTATCCAAGTTTCTACCGAGGAAGAAATCAGAGGGCGGGTACTGTCTATCTATTTCCTCTTCTTCCTGGGAACCACCCCGATAGGAGCGCCAATAATCGGTTGGGTAGCCGAACATTGGGGGCCACGTTGGTCACTAGGGGTGGGTGCCATCGCTTCCTTACTGGTTGCGCTGATAGTGGGGTTTTGGCTGTGGAGACATTGGAAAGTAGACGTTACCCTGCGCGCCTCCCGCCCCTTTGTCAGCATCGAAGGACCTCGAGAGCGGGCGATGCGGCGTCGGAAGGAACGCGCGGAGCGCCAACGGATTATGGATAACCAGTCGCGCGACACCGGAACCTAGGACAGTCTTCCAGGTACATACACCGGTGTTTCAGCGTAAAAATTAGTGAAATAGCAGGTATTCCCATATTTCTTGGATTAGCCTTCCTCTTGGTAGTTTTCCCTGCGGTTCCGCTTTGTTAACCCATAGGTAACCTTAGGTTGTTAGCTTCCAGGTGAAAGTTAATATTTCTCATCTGGAGGGAGTTAATCCCGTGACTAAAACTGATATGCCTCCTGCAGAGGTAGAAGAACCTTTGGGACAGCTGACTTTTTTCCAAAAACTGGCGAAAAAAGATGTGTACTGGCACTTGGCTTTCGGTGGCCTGCTCTTGGGCAGTGCCATCTGGTTCATTTTTTGGGCTTTCGATTATGTAGGAGAAACCGATCAAGCGTTACTGCTAGTAATAACTATTGCCTTCGCCGTGTTCATGGCCTTTAATATCGGTGGTAACGATGTAGCGAACTCCTTTGGAACCTCCGTTGGTGCGGGGACCCTGTCAATGAAACAAGCCCTAGTGGTGGCCGCGATTTTTGAGGTGTCCGGGGCAGTAATTGCGGGGGGAGAAGTAACCGATACGGTGCGTTCGGGAATCGTAGACCTATCGGCAATCTCGAATCTGCAGGCTATGGACTTTGCGCTAATCATGACCTCTTCCCTGCTAGGGGCAGCAGTATGGCTGCTGTTAGCGACCCGTATGGGTTGGCCGGTGTCTACCACCCACTCCATTGTGGGCGGCATCGTTGGGGCTGCCCTCACGGTAGGATTTACCACTCATACTGGGGGTTGGAACATGGTGCAATGGGGAGGCATCGGGAAAATCGCGATCTCCTGGGTGCTGTCCCCGGTATTGGGTGGGGTAGTGGCCTATATTTTGTTCAAATCTATTAAATCCTCGATCCTGGTTTACAATGAACGTGCCGACCAGCGTCTACGTGAAATCAAGCAGGAACGTGCAGACCTGCGTACTCGCCATAAGGCCTGGTTTGAGCGGCTCAATGAAATCCAGCAGGTTTCCTACACCAACGCGATGGTACGCGACGCCACCACCATGAATATGGGGGACTATGATCCCTCTGATCTGGAATCTGACTACTTCAAAGAGCTAGAACGTATCAACCGCGAAAAAGATGATGTCAACGCCCATAAAGCTCTAGATACTTGGGTGCCATTGTTAGCGGCATTTGGAGCGATCATCATTGGTTCTCTCATGCTGTTTAAAGGGCTGGATAACCTGGATATCAACCTATCTATGTTGGGGAATGTCCTGATCCTGACAATGTTGGCGGCAGCAGTTTGGATGGCAGTATTCATTTTTGCCCGTTCCCTCAAGCGGCGTGACCTTTCCCGATCAACCTTCCTGTTGTTCTCATGGATGCAGGTCTTTACCGCTTCCGCGTTCGCTTTCTCGCATGGATCGAACGATATCGCCAACGCTATTGGCCCGTTCATCGCGGTGCTAGACGTCTTGCGTACCGGTGGTATTTCCACAGAAAGCGCTGTCCCGGGAGCAGTCATGCTCACCTTGGGGATCGCCCTGATTGCGGGGCTGTGGTTCATTGGCCGCTACGTTATTAAGACCGTAGGATCTGGACTTACCGAAATGCACCCGGCCTCGGGATTCGCGGCAGAGCTATCGGCTGCGGCGGTAGTTATGGGTTCCTCGCTGCTGGGGCTGCCGGTTTCCTCCACCCACATTTTGATTGGTGCAGTGCTCGGGATCGGGATCGTTAATAAAGCTGCTAACTGGTCATTAATGAAACCGATTGCACTGGCTTGGGTGATTACCTTGCCGGCCGCAGCGGTTATTTCCGCGATTACGGTGAGCGTATTGCGGGTGATGTTCTAAACCGGTAGTTAACTCTACTTGGCCAGGTAGCCCGAGGCTCGTCCTCGTGGTACCTGGCCAAAGCGGTTTTTAGAGGAAGATGGCGCCGTACATACCGCCATCAAATAGTGCCCCCGAGACGATTCGAACGTCCGACACCCGCTTTAGGAGAGCGGTGCTCTATCCCCTGAGCTACGAGGGCGCAAGGCGGCCGTCAGCGCCTCAGCCAGTCTAGGATAACACTGGTTGAGCGGGCTCAAAATTGCAGTCCGGCTTATCGAGGGAAAACCGAGACGTGAGAATTGTCGTTTTCGTTATCTTAGGGCATGGCAACCAGGGCAAACCCCTACTTTCGCGTATGGTGGCATCGTGAGCTTTAACCCGGAAACTGAGATGACCACAACGGAAGACCCAACTAGCGAGGCCGTCGCGGAACCAGCGACACCTAAAAGCCGTAAGCAGCTGGTAGAAGAGATGTTGTCGTACTGGAACGCCAGCTTAGAGCATACGATCGCTGAGGAGACCTCCTCCGGCTACCTAGAGCTGTCTGCTGCCCACCCCGGAGGTTTAGCGCAGTTATATGGAGGGCGTCCGACTCGGTTATCTAATCTGGTACGCGAACCGCGTGCCCTGTCTCATTGCCGGATTCGGGCTCGCGAGGTACTGTCTGCTTCTCGAGACCGCGAATCCCGTTATGGTAGCGCGCCGGTTTATCTTGCGATCGGCACTGCCTCCTGGCGGCAAGGCGGCACCTTAGGAGCCGCCTGGGAACGCGCCGCGAGCAAATCTGCGTCCTCGACCACGAAAATGTCGGCAACCGCTGCCACGGCGGTAAATGCAGAAAGTGTCGTCTCTAGCAGTGAAGATGCTGCTAAGGAACAGGCGGAAGATAGCGCGGTTTACGATATTGAAAAAGTGCGTGCTAGCGAGCCGCGTACTATTACCGGACCGGCATTACTTTGCCCGGTAGAGCTGTCTTTAACCGCTGATGAGGACGTGCTGATTACTCTAGATAGTGCAGTAGAAGTATGGCCGCCTCTGGAAGCAGCGCTGCGGGAGAAGGGTGAGCAGGCAGAAATTGTTTCCATTCTGCAAGGTTTGCAAGCAGAAGTAGCTTTTAGCCCCACCAATGCTCTGCACGAATTGCGACGTCTGGGATTGCGGCACCTGCTGGGATTTGACCTCTATGATTCGCTTACCGTAGGGCAATACCTGCATCCTCTCTCCAACCTGGTCAAAGACTTTGCGCTCAATCAAGATCTATTGGAACAGTCGGACGTGACTGCGGCTCTTTGCGGAGATGTAGATGCCGTTGGGAAGGTGCTTTCTCCGCTACCGCAACCAGTGTTGACCGACCGGGATCCTCTGGCCGAGCATGGGGTAGGGGATTTGGATCCCGCGCAGCATAACGTGTTAGATGCGGTGGCTTCCGGGGCAAATCTACTGCTAGATGCGCCTCCGGAATCGGAAAAGACTTCCACGGTGGCAGCAATATTAGCTGACGCTGCCAGTGCGGGGCGCACCATTGCCTATGTGCCGGGGGCGCGGCGTCGCCTACAACAGGTGTTGGGGTATTTTAATCGTCTGGGGCTAGAGAGTCTCACTCTGGATTTGTCCAGTCGCAGCCGTTGGCGTGACCTCATTCCCGCCAAGTTGCTGGAATCTTTAAGCGCTCCGGTGGAATCAGCGGATCCGGCGGCTGACGAAGTCACTATAAAGATGCGTAACGAACTGACGCAGGTGCGTTCCCAGCTGGGTGGCTATATGGAGCAGCTGCATCGTAAGCGCGACCCCTGGCAGGTGTCCGCCTATGACGCCTTGCAGGTTCTGGCAGATTTGACTTCTATGAAGCCCGGACCGCGCACTAAAGTCCGTTTTGACCTAGAAACTTTGCATCGTATTGCCTCCGATGGTGCTAAACGTGCCCAAGAGTTACTGGCACAAGCCGCAGAAGAAGGAATTTTCTCCCAGACACGGGCAACCAATCCGTGGCATTCGGTAGTAATTTCTTCCCCCGAAATGGTTGACACCGCAGTCGAGGGGGTCAACCAGTTAGCGGGTCGCATGTTGCCGCAGGTGCGTGCAGATATTGATCGCGCCCAAAAAGAAACCGGGCTGCTGCGTGCCAAGAACCTTAACCAATGGCATGACCAGTTACGCATGTTAGACGGTTTGCGCGAAGCCATGGATGTGTTTAAGCCTCAAATTTTCGAGCGCTCAGCTGCCGATATGGTGATCGCCACCGCTACCAAGAAATGGCGTAAAGAACGCGCGCTCAATATGAAGGAATCCCAGCGTCGACGCCTAATTAAACAGGCTAAAGACATGGTGCGGCCCGGCCGAAAAGTAGAAGATCTACATCGGGAACTGATTAGAGTACAACAGCAACGTCGTATTTGGCGCGAATACTCTCCCGGTGGTGGCTGGCCAGTGTTACCAGGGCGGCTTGACCAGATGCAAAAAGCAGAGGAGGCGCTACGCGGCCATATCACGCGCATACAGCCGTTCTTCTCCACTGGATTTGGCGATTTAATGCAAATGCCTCTCGACGAGTTAGCAAGTTTGATGGATAACTTGTCTCAAGATGAACAAGGAGCCGAGCGCCTTCCGCAGCGGGTAGCGATTCTGAAAGAACTTCACGATTTAGGTCTCGATGAATTGGTAGATGACCTGCGAGAACGCCGGGTTCCTTTCGATTTGTTGCGTGCAGAGCTAGACCTTTCCTGGTGGGCATCAGCCTTGGCAGAAATGCTGCGTCTAGATGACCGCCTGGCTCATTTTGATGGAGAACGCCTTGCCGAGTTATCTACGCGCCTGCGTGAACTCGATCTTGCCCAGGTGAACTCGCTGTCGGAACAAGTCTTGCGCCAAGTGCGTCACCAGGTAGCCAAACTGGTAGACACCCAGTCCGAAACGGTCTCTGACTTGGAACAAGTATTGAAAGATGCCCGCAGCGATCTGCCAGAAGTAATCGGGCAATTCCCGATTGTGGAGCGGTTGCGTCCGATTCGCGCGATTCCTCCGGTGCTGGTACCCCAGATTCTCGGTAATGATCACCCCGTGGATTTGCTGGTGCTGGACGGAGTGGAAAACACCGACTTGGCAGAAGTCATTCCCGCGATTGCGAGAGCAAAACAAGTGGTAGTCGTAGGGGATGTGCGCCGCAGTGAGCAAGGAACCATCTCGGAGTTTGCGGGGATATTCCCGCAGCTAACCGCGCCTCCTACCCGATCTCGAGTAAATGAATGGGTGGCATCGTTCCTAGCCGATCACGACTATGGGCGGGACGTGATGCCGGTGACCGTGCCGCGCCCCTCCCGCCCGGTGACTTTGACAGTAGTCGATGGACGTGGAATGCCTGCTCCCGGTGCCCAATGCGTCGAAACCTCTGCCCAGGAAGTTGAGGAGGTAGTGCGACAGGTTTGCTTGCACGCCCAGACCCAAAGCAAAGAGTCTTTGGGGGTGGTAGCTTTGACGGTCAAACATGCCCGGCGAATCAGTGCCGCGATTATGAGTGAAGTCGCTCGTAACCCACAGCTAGATAAATTCCTGGGTAGTAATCAAGAAGAACCCTTCGTGATAGTTGACGCAGCCGGAGCAGCAGGTTTACGTCGCGACCACGTGATTTTATCGGTAGGTTTCGCCAAAACTCCCCACGGTCAAGTACTCCATGACTTTGGAGTTATCTCGGCAGCTGACGGTACGGCGCTACTGGTAGACGCAGTTTCTATGGTGCGTAAAGAGCTATCTTTGGTGTCGTCGATGGCACCGGAAGCTATTGACCCGCAACGTCTGCATCACCCGGGCTCCCAGATGCTTTACGATTTGCTACAGGCTGCCCGAGCCGAAGCCCAAACTGTAGGGCCAGTTGAGGCCGCGCAGGCGATGGGGGAGGAAGAATCTCAACCTGATCGTTTGTTGCTTGATCTAGCGGAACGGCTCTATTCCGTGGGGCTGACCGTGATTCCCAACTTAGGACCGAAGAACGGCATGCGGATTCCCTTAGCCATCGGGCATCCAGACTATCCCGACGAACTACTAGTGGCGGTGCTTACCGACAACCCGGACTATGTAGCTGAGAAATCTTTGCGGCGCCGCGAACGGCACTGGCGGCAAAGGCTCAAAGAATACGGATGGGTGGTCAGCATCGTCTATTCCACCGCGGTATTTATGGATCCAGCCGCACAGGCTCAACAGCTACTAGATTTGGTGGTTGATGTGGTTGAAGAGCGCAAAAAAGCGCAGGCACAACGCCAAGCAGCGGCAGCTCCCGCGCCTGCTGCCTCCCCTGCGCCCAAGCCAGCGGTACCACCACTTCCGGCTGCCTCTCCTGTTTCACGGCAGGAGGCCAGCGAAGGCAATCGGAGCATACAGCGTCCCGCCATCTCCCGAGGGTTGCCCCTAACTGCTTATGGTGATGACCAGCTTGATGATCTGCTCGCCTGGATTCGTTCTGATGACAAGACTCGCAGCGTGGATGAAGAAGTGGAGCTGCTCTTTAATGAGCTAGGTTTGCAGCGCCGAGATGGTCAGGTGGAAACGATCTTGAAGAATGTCGTCACCCGGAACGCTTAACTATGAAGCATCCGGCAGCGCGTACCTACTCCGAGGTGGATCGCCGGCGCATCCGCGAAGGTAAACCTACTTCCTGGCAGGAAAGCGCAGATCGAACCGCGGATCAAGATGAGCGCCAAGAAACTGCTAATCAGCACCCGGAAATAGACTACCTATCCGAAATGCCCCCTCATTGGCGCGAGCGTAACCAATAGTCATCATTTGGTTTTTCTTGTAGTTACCGCGTGGAGCCTGGGTTTTTCCTCCCGCCCAAGAAATTCGGAAAACGTAGCGGCGTTTTCCGAATTCTTATGCCCACCGCACCCACTCGGATAAAACCCAGGCTCCCCGCTCGCTGGTACCACCTAAGTAAGGGGCTCAGCGGGAACAAGAACCGCCAGATCCCCGCCTAGCCTGCTCGGATAAAACTTCTCCCCCACGCAAAGGGGGTACGGCTGGTACGAGATTCCCGTAAGGTACGCAACTAGCGTGCAGGGGCGGATTTATGCCGTAGGGTAGGCTGCGGGCGTTAAATCCGTGAAAATGCCAGAGCATTTTCCGGATTTCGGGGCGCGAGGCAAAATCCGCCCCTGTGCGCGGACGAATGCGGGAGGAAAA
>NZ_CABTZZ010000021.1 GCF_902489465.1 uncultured Varibaculum sp.
ATTAGTGCAAACATCTTCCGGATTCGTATACCGACTATTAGGGTGAAGTTATGATTGATTTCTTTGACCTCAACTGTTTTTTATTGGACCCCACACTTTCTAAAGAACCGAGTAAAGATCACGTCCGCACGTGGCTTGAATACAGAGCAGGAGGAGGGGTAGAAGATCCTGATTCTTCTAAGGAAGCTCGAAAGTTCTACAAGAAAATATGGAAAGGCTTGCTAGAAAAATCAGGCCTTAGCCTACGCCCAGAGGCAAACAGTTTCAGCGAAAATCCAGAACAGTATGTTCAAGGTGATTGGATGTGTTCGGTGGCTACTACTTTCGGAAAAGGGTTAAGTCTTTTCGTTAAGGACAATCATAAGTGGGGAGAGGAAGTGTCGGAGTTGTATCACCACGAACGAAAGCAAGAAGACCTAAATGGCGGTATTGGTGGACGTGAGACCTATCCGAAGATTCTCCTTAAAGATATGAAAAAAGAACGTGCTGAACAGAAATTTCAAGAGTTCTGGGGAGATAAGGTACTTCAGAATTTCATCCGACATGCCTACACTTATGCGAATCTGATTATTGTTCCTGACGGATTTAACTCCGCTCGGGCAACCTGTACTGAAGATTATTGGGATCGAACTTTGGGTTATTACTTTGACCATTTCAATCCTGAAGACCCACTCGTATACAAGAATTGCGATGTCGGAACGCCATTCCATACCTTAGTTGAGAAAAGCAGAGAGCAGGGCGATAAGTTGTTTCTCAACGAATGGCTCGACCAAGAAAACAAACCTAAAATGTTGCCTAACAAAAATCCGACCTCAATGGAAGAGTGGCGTGACTTGATGCGAGAAATGACTAGGCGCATTGATCGCCGCCGTAACCAAATGGTTCAATGTATGAAACGAAGAGCCGCTAAGAATCGTTAACCGCTTTCTTCCAAGGTTTATTACCCCGCCTAGTCTCGCCCAGTTAAGTACCGCCTGAAACCATATTCTCAGCTTTAGTTGGTGCCTGAAAGCCTAAATTAAGTGCTAGTTTTACTATAAAAAGCATTGATTTATTCGTGCAAATAGCATACTATGCACCCAAAAGGGGATATATTATGGCTACAACAAATATCAGTATTCGTATGGATGCGGCCTTGAAGAAAGAGGCGGATCAGCTGTTTAACGAGATGGGAATGAATCTTTCTACCGCATTCAACATTTTTGTGCGGCAAGCTATCCGCGAGCGTGCCATTCCTTTTCAGATCCAACTAGGCAACCCCAATAGGGAGACGGTAGCCGCCATGCTAGAGGCGGAACAGATTGCCAAAGATCCCCGTGTTCCCGGCTACGCAAGTGCCCGTGAAGCGTTTTCTACCGCTCTTAGCGAGGACGACTAATGGCGCGCTATGCCATTAAATACTACTCGCAGTTTCGCAAACAACTCAAAGCTGCAAAAAAGCGGGGAAAAGACCTCGGAAAACTAGCGAGGATCGTTGACCTTCTGGCGAGCGATACTCCTTTACCGGAAAAATGTCGACTGGCAACTGGGTAAAACATCGAGAGTGTCGTATAGAACCAGACTGGTTGCTGATTTACTACAAGCAAGACGACGTGCTGGTGCTGTCCCTAGTTGCAACCGGAAGTCACGCAGATCTCTTTTAGGCTCTGAACTACTGATCTTTACCTTTAAAATAGGGAAATATCTACATGCTTTACTTTTACGCTCCTAACTTTTATATTGAGAGCGAGAAGGTAAGGTGAGGATGTGGGTAAAAGCGTCGTACTAGATAAACTTGTTGATGCTGGCAATGGATATTTGACAACAGCCCAGGTGTTGGAATCTGGTATTTCCAAGCCCACGCTTGCAGCCTATGTAAAAGAGCAAAACCTAAGACGCGTGGGGCATGGTGTCTATCTAGCTGATGACGCTTGGGAGGACAGCCTGTATCAGCTGCAGCTCCTGAATAAGAAAGTGATTTTTTCACATGAAACTGCTCTTTTCTTGCATGGTTTAATGGAGCGCGAACCCGCTCGAATTTGCGTGACAGTTCCAGCTGGGTATAACGCTACGCACTTGCGAAAACGGGGCATTCAGGTTACGCAAGAAAAAGCAGAAACCTATGGAGCCGGCGCCTGTTCTGTACGCACCGACTTTGGCAACCCTGTCTGTGCCTATGATATGAACAGAACGCTCTGCGACATTATTAAGAATAAGGCAAGCATGGATGTGCAGGTCTTTCAATATGCGATGAAGCAGTACATGGTAAGCAATAAGAAAAACCTCAATCACCTGGGTGAATATGCAAAAAATCTTGGTATTGAATCTCAGTTAAGAATCTATACGGAGGTAATGCTGTGATCCGGACGTCAGTGCAGCTGAAAGCAAAAATTCGGAACCTTACTTCTGGTGACAGCACAAAAAGTCAAACGCTTTTGCGTATTTTCATTATGGAGCGCTTTTTGGAGCGCATTTCCCTTTCCGCTTATCGAGATAACTTTATTCTCAAGGGAGGCATGCTCGTGGCTTCGCTGGTTGGATTACATACGCGGGCAACCATGGATATCGACACGACGCTTCGCTCGGCCACTCTAAGCCAAGAAGAAGCTGCAAAAATCGTGGAAGACGTTATCGGAGTAGAGGTTGACGATGGCGTTACCTTTGCTATCACCAAAGTGGAAGACGTAATGGAGGGGCATGATTATCCTGGCGTTCGCTTCGTGTTGCAGGCGACTCTTGATCGTTTAAGACAGAAAATTAAAATCGATATCTCTACCGGAGATGCGATCACGCCCCAAGCTGTCGAATATGCCTACAAGCTCATGTTCGAAGACCGGTATATCAAGTTATGGACATACAGTGTCGAGACGCTACTCGCGGAAAAGCTGGAAACTATTATGACGCGTGGAGCTCTCAATACCAGAATGCGTGACTTCTACGATGTGCACGTGATTGCAACCCAAGAAAAATATCGTCTCGATCTGCTGAGAGAGGCGTTTCTGGTTACTAGCCGCAAAAGGCATACCTCTCAGATGGTTAGTGAGATGAAATCTATTTTGAATATCGTGGCGCAAGACGAGACGATGCGTAAACTCTGGGGTAACTATGTGAGAGATTCTTTTTTTTGTAGAAAACCTTACTTGGGATGAAGTCATGCAAAGTGTGCGAAATATTGCTGAAAATTCCCAGATAATAAAGGGGTAATCGAAGCTCAAAGCACCCGAGCGTTAACCCCAAACGCACTCCCGGAAAAAGGGGTGACAAATCGGGGGAGGCTCCCTATAATCGAACGTATGTTCGATAAATCTGCTCAGTTGCAGCGCCTAGAAAGGGCGCGCCGGGTCTTGGCGAACCGTCCTCGCCCGGTAAAGCCACTGGCTAGCGCCTATCAACAGGTAGCGGGCGGGGCTGGGCTGCTAGAGATAGCCGCCGAAAAAATGGGGGAGAGCGGCTGGGCAGTATTCCTAGACTTTCCCGATCTAGGCTGGCAGCGCGCCTGGCAAATCGGACTGGACTTAAGACGGGTAATCACCATTCCCTATACCGGCGGCAGCGCCCTGGCATGTGCCCAACTTTTCGTACCCTGCGCGGCAGTCCTGGCTATCGGGATGGTAGATTACGGCCCGCAGCAACAACGCATTCTAACCGCGAAAGCGCGCCGCTCCGGCTGCGTAATTCTGTCTGCACCGGCTTGGGCAGGCGCTATCTCCCTAGAATCTAACGCCCTACACTCGGCAAGTTCCCTTGGGGCAGTAACCGCTATAAAGGTGAGTGCGTGATGGATACTCAGTGCTCTGCAACCCTGCTACCAGTATTATTAAGCTTGTCCCTGCCCCTTGAATTCCTCCTAACTAGCCCTACAAAAGCAAGGAGGGCGAGGTGAACGAGAGATTACTAGCCCTCTATATCCCCGCCTGGCCAGCCCAAGCCGCGAAGCTCCCCCTAGATGAAGCAGTGGCGCTGTGCAGCGGCGGGCGAGTACAGGCAGTGACTACCCCCGCGAGAGCCGCCGGAATCAGACCGCAGATGCGACTAAAGCAAGCGCGCGTCCTCTGCCCCTCCCTCAAAGAAAAACCCTACTCACCGGCAGAGGCAGAACTGGCATTCCAACCGGTTTTAGAGGCCGCGGGAAAGCAACTCTATGCCCCCAAGTGTTGGTTCCCAGGGCTGATAACCGCCCCTCTCAGTCGCAGTCAGCGCCGCGCAGAATCTAACCTCGCCGAAAAGCTAACCGAGCAGTTAGCGCAGATAGGATACGCGGTGCAGATCGGAATCGCTCGAGGTACTTTAGCGGCGTGCCTAGCTGCCCGCGAACAGCTGCTGATTGCCGACCCTGGGGTAATGCCTTTTCTTAGCGCGCAGCCCCTAAGTAGCCTGGACTTTTTCTTACGTCCGGGGATAAAAATAAGCGGATTCGATTTTTCTGACCAGTACCTAACTAAAATGGTAGGCAGCCTAACCCATCTGGGAATCACCAGCCTGGGGCAACTTACCGCCTTGGGACGTCCGGCGCTGATTCGCCGTTTCGGCACTCTGGGGGCGCTTAGCTACGACTTAGCGAGCGGGGAAAATCTAGAGGACGCGGCCAGGGTGAAAACCTCGCCCGCCTCACCCGGCCTCTACCAATTCTTCACCCCGCCCGCCAGCTCCCTCACCCAGCTGTTACTGCCCGCTAGGGCGCTAGTAGTGGAAATGTTTGCCCACTTGTGCGCGAGCGGACTGGTGTGCACCCAGGTGCAGTTTATTTGCCGCTGCGAAAATGGGAAAGTACTTAGTCGCAGCTGGAACCTGGGGGTAACCGTTAACAGCAAAGACCTAGTAGAACGAATAAAACACCAGTTAGATACGGTTACGGTTGGAGGTAGCGGCAACGAAGCTCTGGGTGCGGTCTCCCAGATTGAACTCCATCCCTTACAGGTGGTGGATGCCCGCCAGGCAATGCCCCCGCTTTGGGGACGAAACACAGATCCTCCCCAAGAACTAGATCAGGCAGCCCGCAATGCCAGCTCTTTATTAGGTAAAACCGGGGTGCGGGTACCTCATTTAACTAGCGGTTATGATCCGCGGTCAGTGATTGAACTAAAAACTTGGCAAGAGCGGGGGAGCCAAAAGCGGCCGCGCCCTAGAATCGGGGCGCTTAGTGGGGTAGCCCCGGAAATAGTTTTCATGCACCCCAAACCGGCGGGAATTATCGATAGCCGCGGCCGGCGAATCCTGCCTGGGAAAGACGGACAGCTAAAAGCCCCGGTCAAATGGGTGCAGGTAGCCGGACGGAAAATCGAGGTACAAAAAACCGAAGGCCCCTGGCCCATAAATGGACAGTGGTGGCGGCCAGATGCTCCCAGTCGGCTAGGACCGCGAATCTTTCTTCGGGTTTACGGCGAGCAAGAAACCTTACTGCTGGTGTTCCGCAAATCCTCCTGGTGGCTAGATGCCTGGGAGGGGCAAAAATGAGTGGCTATATCGAGCTGCACGCTCATTCGGCATATTCCTTCGCAGTCGGGGCGTGTTCACCGGGCGAAATGGTGCACGGGGCGAAAAAACTGGGGCTATCCGGCCTGGCGCTACTCGATTATGACGGAGTTTACGGGTTAATGGAGGCGCGCGCCGCCGCCCGCCAAGCCGAGCTGCCCTTCCTGCCAGGGTGCGAATTTACTTTAGAAGACGAAACCCATCTGCCGATTATTTGCCGCTCTAGCCAGGGGTATTCCGCTTTAACAGGGGCAATCAGTGCCCATCACCTAGCAGCCGGCAGGCGGGAAGCAGACCGGCAAAACCTATCCGAGTTAGCCTCCTGGGCAAAAGGACAGTGGCTAGTATTAACCGGCACCCGCGCCGGGCCGCTCCGCCGCGTACTGTACCGCTTTGGAATCGCGGCGGCTACCCGCTTCCTCGAGCAGCTAAAAGAGCTGTTTGGGGCAGAAAATATCGCGGTAGAGGCCGCCTTAGCCGGTTTCGATGGGGAAGAGCGCTTAGCGGCACAGCTAGCTCACTTGGCACGCAAAACCAAGTTACCCCTGGTAGCCACCAGCGCTGCCCGCTGTGCTAACCCCGCCAGTCAGCGCCTAGCAGATGTTATGACCGCCACTCGCCTGGCGCGTCCTCTCGATAAAATCCAAGACGACTTGCCCGCTTGCCATGCCATGTTGCGTAGCGCAGCTGAGATGCTTCGGATTCATCGGCATTTTCCGGGCGCAGTCGATAACGCTGCCCAAATAGGTAAAGACCTGATTTTTGATTTTTCTACCCCGGTGCCGCATCTACCTTTAGCCCGGGTGCCGCCCGGTTATAGCGCCGATTCCTACTTAGAGCAGCTTTCCTGGCAGGGAGCTCGCAGCCGCTACGGGGATCCGGTGCCGGAAAAAGCGGCAGAAACAATTAGGAAAGAATTGAAAGTGATTTTCCAAAAAGGATTCTCCGGGTACTTCCTAATTGTGAAAGAAATAGTTGACTACTGTTTTTCCTCCGGTATCTATGTGCAAGGACGTGGCTCCGCCGCCAACTCGGCAGTCTGTTACTGCCTGGGAATCACCGCGGTAGATGCGGTGCGTCACCAGATGCTATTCGACCGTTTCCTAACCCCAGACCGCAAAGATCTGCCCGATATTGACCTGGATATTGAATCTAGTCAGCGCGAAAAAGTACTTCAGCACGTTTATAACAAATACGGACGGGAAAATGCCGCTCAAGTGGCTAATGTGATTAGCTATCGCCCGCGAGCCGCGCTAAAAGATGCCTCCCGCGCCCTCGGCTATGATGCCAAGACCGCCGCGAAATGGGCGCGGCTAGACCGCAACTCTTTACCGGAAAACGTACGAAAAATAGCGGGACAGTTACAAAAACTTCCTCGCCACCTGGGGATACACTGCGGCGGGATGGTGCTTTCCGATAAACCGCTTACCGAAGTGGCCGCGATTAACTGGGCGAATATGCCGGGGCGAACCGTGGTGCAATGGGATAAAGATAGCTGCGCCGAAGCCGGGTTAGTGAAAATAGATTTACTCTCCCTGGGGATGATGGGGGCGCTGCGTACCGCTTTTGAGACTTTAGAGGCGCGGGGCGAAAAATCGCCCTCCGGAAAGCCTTGGCGCCTGCATAACTTACCCCCGGAAGACCTGCGCGTCTACCAGCTGTTACAGGCAGCCGACACCGTCGGGGTTTTCCAGGTCGAGTCCCGTGCCCAAATGTCCACCCTGCCGCGCCTGAAACCAAAATGTTTCTATGACCTGGTAGTCGAAGTGGCTTTGATTCGTCCCGGTCCTATCCAAGGGCAAGCAGTAAACCCTTATCTGGCGCGCCGCTTAGGGCGCGAAAAAGTTACTTACCTGCATCCGCTATTAAAACCCGCCCTGGAACGCACCTTGGGGGTGCCCCTTTTCCAGGAGCAACTAATGCGGATAGCTAAAGATGCCGCCGGGTTTAACGGTTCCCAATCAGATAACCTGCGCCGGGCGATGGGACGTAAAAACCCGGGGGAACACCTGGCTGATTTGCGCGCTGAATTCTTCAAAGGCATGGAAAAGAACCAGATCCCGCCACCGGTACAAGAAAAAATCTGGGCACAAATGTCCGGTTTCGCCGAATTCGGTTTCCCAGAATCCCACGCTTTTTCCTTCGCCTACCTGGTATATGCTTCCGCCTGGCTAAAAGCCTATTATCCCGCGGTATTCTATTCCGCGATCCTTGCCAACCAGCCGATGGGTTTTTATTCCCCGCAATCATTAATCTCCGATGCTCGCCGCCACGGATTAAAGATCCTACGTCCAGACGTAAACACCTCCCAGAAAGATTCGGTTCCTGGGGAGGGGCTTACCTCCCTAAACCTGGGGTTAGCGGAGATTCGCGGAATGCGCTCGGCTTGGATAGAAAAAATTCTTGCCGCTCGTAATGACAACTGTGGGCGGCGTTTTAAAACCCTAGAGGACTTTACTTCCCGCGTACCTTTGCCCACTGCCGCCCTAGAACTGCTGGCTGGCGCGGGCGCGCTTTCTTCCCTGGGGATCACCCGCCGCGAAGGACTCTGGCGTGCGCCCCTGCTAGCTGCCCCGCAAAAACGCTTTTACCAGCCAGAACTACCGGGGCTCGCCCTCAGCGAGGCGACACCTAACTTCGCGCCCTTAAGTACCGGGGAACAAGTAAAATGGGACAGCTCTGCCCTGGGAATTAGCCTGTGGGGATACCCCACGAAACTGCTCCGGCCAGAACTTAACCGGCGCAGAATCCTCCCGGCCGCTGGGTTACGCCCGCATTTAGCCGGCAAACGTATCCGGTGCGCGGGGATAGTTACTCACCGCCAGCGCCCCCACACTGCCAAAGGGGTAGTGTTTTTATCTTTAGAGGACGAAACCGGGCTAGTAAACGTAATCTGCCAAGTTGGTTGCTGGCAGCATTACCGCCGCCTCGCCCTCAGCCAAAACGCCCTAATCGTGCGGGGAGTATTGCAAGCCAAAGACGGAGCCCTAGCGCTACTAGCCGATAAAATCGAGCCGTTAAATCTGCCAGTCCCCACCAAATCCCGAGATTTCCGTTAAATCAGCGCAGGCAGGGCAAACCGGCGTACGTTCTTTGAAGATTAGAAGATGATTTCAGCTATTAACCCGCTATTACGGCACAAATCGAGCGGGCTGTATCCAAAAAACTAACCTAAACCATACGCGGGTAGTTTACCTAGGAGTAAAAACCTGGGGTGGAGCAAACCTAAAGCTCCACCCCAGGTAAATATGAAGATTCAAACTATTTACCGGTGCGGGCGCGCCGCGAACGCCGTGCCCCATCTAGTTCTTCTAGCACCAGGCGACGCAGCGCCTTATCGGTATCTGGATTATCCGCCAACCAACGCTCCGTCCGCTCTACCAGGTCAAAGCCTTCCCGGCTTTGCAGAGCTAAGGGGTACAGTCCTCCAACTAGAGATTCAGCCATATGCAAAGTGCGCTGATCCCAAATATCGTTAAGCGCAGCAAAATAAGGCTCGATTATATCGGCACCATCTGCTGGTTGCAGCCAGAGAGACCGCGCAATCCCGGCAGTCAAGGCATCAATCTGCCCATTGGTCAAAGAAGTGTCTTCCAGAACCCGTTGCGCCCACTGTGCCTTATTTTCCCGACCCGGCAGGGCAGCGCGCGCCAAGAAAGCATTCTCCCGACCGGTAATAGTGTCGTCACTTTCTGCCATTTTGCGAATCGTATCCGCGTTGGCCTGCCCATTGGCTGCTAAAGCAAAGAGCATATCCCAACGCAGATCCGTATCTACGCTAACGCCTTCGAGAATTTTACCTTCTTCATACCAACGCTCAATTTCAGGTGCTTCTTTAGCTCCCGCAACCTGCAAGAATGCCCGCACCAATTGGCGTTGCCGATCCGAGGCCGGCTCTGCTTCCTCTGCCAAAGCTAAAAGCGCCGGGGCTAACAGACGATGAGCACTGGCGGGGTCAGCAGCATAGTAGATCAAAGCGCCCTGGATATGCCGTAAAATCCCGTTCAACACCGAAGAATTAGTTTCATGCTTGAGCGCTCCCAAAGCCATCTCTAGGTATTTCGAAGCGCTCAGATCCCCGTCACGCACCATATCCCAGGCAGCACACATGATGACTGCTCGCGGCAAAGAATCCGCGAAATCGCCAACGCGAGTGCGCAACACTTCCCAGGAATCAGCATCAAAACGGATCTTCGCATACGCTAAATCCTCGTAGTTAAGCACATAGACGTCATGCCTGGTTCCCACTAACCCCGGAACCGCGGTCACCTCGCCTTTAACATCTACATCGACGCGGCGCACCAAAACCAGTTTCCCGCGGGAATCAAAATCGTAGGCGCCCACGCTAGTGGCGTGCGGACGCAAACTGGTGCCTTCCTGCGGCAAAGACTGAATAATATTGAAGCTGGTAACCTTACCACTCGCGTCTCTTTCAATCTGCGACTCCAGCTGGGTAATCCCGGCCTCTAGCAGCCAAACCTTACTCCACTGCGTCAAGTTGCGTCCACTGGCGTTCTCTAGCTCTCCCAGGAAATCCGCCAAAGTAGCATTGGAATATTCGTGGGCTGCAAAATAGCTACGCAACGCTTTCAAGAAATTACCTTCACCCACATAAGCCACCAATTGCCGCAACACGCAGGCGCCCTTGGAATAGGTAATACCATCGAAGTTAACTTCCACATCTGCCAGGTCGCTGATGGGTGCCACAATCGGGTGAGTGGTAGGCAGCTGGTCACAGTTGACTCCCCAGACTTTGCGCATAGTGAACCCGGTCCAGGCATCCTGGAAGCGAGTGCCTTCTGCCATGCACCAATACGACATAAACTCGGCGAAAGACTCATTTAGCCACAGGTCATCCCACCATTTCATAGTGACTAGATCCCCGAACCACATATGAGCCAGCTCGTGCAAAATCGTGTTGGTAAGCTGCTCTAACTGCGCCCCCGAAGGTTTAGTGCGGAAAATATATTCATCCCGGAAGGTAATACAACCAGCGTTTTCCATCGCCCCCGCATTATATTCGGGAACAAAAATCTGGTCATACTTGGTGAAAGGATAGGGGCGACCGTAGTGAGACTCGTAAAAACGGAACCCCGCAATGGTTTGCTCGAAAACAAAATCCGCGTCCAGATACTTAGCTAGCGATTGCCGGCAGTAAACCCCCAAGGGAATAGTTCGCCCATCAATACTGGTGAGTACCGATTTAACGCTATGGTAAGGGCCGGCAACTAGAGCAGTAATATAGCTGGAAAGCAAAGGCGTGCGTTCAAAATGGAAAACATGTTGCTTAGTATCCCCGGCACGCTCTACCTTTAACGATTGCGGACGCGGAGTATCCATATTCGACAGCACCGTCCAACTTTCCGGTACCGTCACCGAGAACTGGTAGGTAGCTTTCAAATCCGGTTGTTCAAAACAGGCGAACACCCTGCGGGCATCGGGTACCTCGAACTGGGTGTAAACATAGGTGAGGCCGTCGGCCGGATCCGTGAAGCGGTGCGCGCCCTCGCCAGTATGCATATAGGCGCAGTCGGCCACTACTTCCAGATGGTTTTCCGCCTGCAGGTTGCTAAGCTCAATCCGGCTGTCGCGGTAACAATCAGTGTCCAAATCTTGTCCATTTAGCTGGATGGAGCGCACTTTAGGGGCAATTAAATCCACGAAAGTGCTGGCGCCCGCTTCAGCTTCAAAATCAATCACCGTGCGGGAGGGAAAAGTTTCCCCACTTTCCGATAGCTCCACCTGTACGGTGTAATCAACTTTTCCGATAGCGTTCTTGCGCGCTTGTGCCTCAGTTTTCGTCAGATTTGTACCCGGCATTTCCTCTCCTGTTTTTTAGACCTATCTTAATGCTTGCTCTAGTGCGTGCCTATTCCCAAATTCTTACCCGCTCGGCTGGCTCCATCCAGAGCTTATCGGCGGGCGTGGTCTGGAAAGTGTCGTGGAAAGCATCCAAGTTACGTACCACCCCGTTACAGCGGAATTCGGCGGGGGAGTGGGGATCTACCACTAGGCGCTGGCGGGCAGCTTCTGGGCGGATCGCAGTACGCCACACCCTGGCCCAAGAATAAAAGAAATCGGGAGCCAAGTTGTCCTCTTCCGGATGCGCCCTCTTCCAAGCTTTAAAAGCAATAGCTAACCCTCCCAGATCCCCAATATTTTCTCCGATAGTGAGGGCGCCGTTGACGTGCACTTCCTCATCAGGTAGTTCACTGGGGCGGTAGCTATCGTATTGCGCAATTAAAGCCGCGGTGCGTTTGGTGAACTCTTCCCGGTCGGCCCGGGTCCACCATTCAGTGAGCCGGCCGTCACCGTCGTAGTGGGATCCTTGATCATCGAAACCGTGCCCGATTTCGTGCCCAATCACCGCGCCGATCCCTCCGAAGTTAGCGGCGTTAGTAGCCTTAGGATCAAAAAATGGAGGCTGCAGGATCGCGGCGGGGAAGACGATTTCATTTGTCAGCGGAGAATAGTAGGCGTTAACCGTTTGCGGGCTCATATGCCATTCTTCTTTATCCACTGGTTTTAAGATCCGTGCCAGCTGGAAGTCAGTTTCATAGGCACTGGAAGCGCGAATCATGTCTACCAGGGTGTCGCCTTCGCTAAAACGTAGCTTAGAGTCGTCCCTCCAGCAGCGCGGATACCCGATTTTGTAAGAAAATTTGGATAGTTTTTCGAGGGCGCGCCTGCGGGTTTCTTCCCCCATCCAATCAAGTTTTTCTATTCCCTGCCGATAAGCCTGTAAAAGTGCCTCTACCAGTTCCTCCATCGCGTCGCGACGCTTCGGGGGGAAATGATAGGCCACATAGGCGCGCCCGAGCGCCTGATCTAATACTGATTCCACGGTGCCTACTGCGCGTTTCCACAGCTCGGGCCGCTCAGGAGTCCCCGACAAGGTAGTGCCATAGAAGGAAAAACGCAATTCTTGTAGCTTTGGATCCAAGTAGGCAGCGAACGCCAAAACCACTTTTATCTGCAGATATTGTTTTAAGGTGGCTAGATCGGTGCTCGCCCACAGCTGGGCAAATCCCTCTTGATAGGAAGGCATGTACACGTTAATCGGGTCAGCTCCGGCCTTAAGTTTTAGCCCCAGTCCCTCCGCCCAAGCGGTATAGTTAAACCCTTGGTTTTTACCGATGAACTCCTGGAAAGTGGTGGGGTTATTAGTAGCTTGCGCGTCGCGGCTGCGCACTGCATCCCAGTGGTGACTGGCTAGCAGGGTTTCAAAATCAAACACTTGCTGGGCGAAGTCAGTTTCTTTCCCGGAGGCGACAATCCCGCTTTCTAAAGCCATTTTTGCCAAAAATTCCCGATATTTTTCCCGAATCTCCCGGTGTTCATCCTCACGGTAATAGGATTCATCGGGCAGGCCCAGCCCCGCCTGATAGAACTGGCCGATATAACGCTGCGGATTTTCAGCATCGATACTGACCAGGAAAGCAACCGGGGAATCAATGCCTTCCCGTTCTAACTCCCCAAGTACCCGGGCTAACTCTTCCCGGTTCTGGCAGGCTCCCACCTTTTCTAGCAGGGGAACAATCGGGGAAGTTCCTTGCGCGGCCAGGGCGTCTTGATCCAGGTAGGCCGCAAAGAGTTGCCCAATACGGCTCGCATCAAAAGCCCAACGCTCACTGCTGGTTTCCGCCTGCTGCGGGCGTTCCAATTTTCCGGCCGCCGCATTTTCACAAAGGGTGCGGCAGTGAACTAGCGCCTCCTCTACCAGGTCACGGAAAGCCCCATCAACCGCGCGGTCAGCCGGGATTTTATAGCTAGCTAACCAGGCGCCGTTGATATGGCGGTAAAGGTCATCTTGAACACGCGGAGTCTGCCCGCAGGAATTTTCACTCATGCTTCAAGCCTAAATATTCCCGGCGGTTTGGCAAACGTAGCGCCCTAGGCAAGAATTGCCGTATGCCAGAGGGACATTCTATTCACCGTTTAGCCATCGCTTTTACCGAGTTAGCAAAACTTGGTATTTGCCACGCATCTTCCCCGCAGGGACGGTTTTCTGAGGGCGCTGCCGCCCTGGATAACGCAAAAATTACTCGCCCCTGGGCGTGGGGTAAACACCTGTTCCTAGATTTTGATATTTCCCAGCCAGCGACTTTGCACGTACACCTGGGGCTATATGGTTCTTGGAAGTTTCAGGCAGGGCAGGGGATAGCCCTACCTGGTCACATCGGAGCCCCGCGGATGCCCGGTGAGCACCCCGGCGATACCTATAAACATTTTTCCGGGCAGTTTCAGCCGAATCCTCCCGGAGAAAACGTGCGGCTGCGGTTAGAGTTTTCGCGAGCGGTAGCGGACTTGTCTGGCCCTAACCAGTGCGAACTACTCGATAAAGAGGGGGTAGATAAAATTTTAGCCCGCCTCGGCCCCGATCCACTGGTAGATTCTTGCACTGATCAGGATTTTATTGACCGAGCCCGCAAAACTACTCGCCGGATAGGCGAAGTAGTAATGGATCAATCCTTTATCGCCGGGCCCGGTAATATTTACCGCGCCGAATGCCTATTTCGTTGCGGTATTAACCCAAACCGGCAGGCGGCTAAAGTCTCGATAAAACGTTTACGCGCGCTGTGGGAAGATTTGCGTTCCCAAATGCGCCGCGGCCTTAAAGAAGGCTTGATCTGCACTACAGATGATCCCTCTCAAGGGCGTTTTTGGGTTTATCAGCGTTCAGGGCAGCCCTGTCGGCGTTGTGGGGCTAGCGTCCGCGACCAGGTAGTGGCCGGCAGGCGCAGCTACTGGTGTCCTAAGTGTCAAAAGTAAGACGCTTCTGCGAGGGCGCGCCCGCAAAAACGTGCCGGGCGAACCCCTCTAAACGCGCCCTATTAAAAAACCACAGTGCGGTTACCGTTTAGCAGGATTCGCCGCTGAGAATACCAGGTGACTGCCTGAGCCAGCACCCTACGCTCTACATCCTGTCCCTTTTGCACCATAGAGGCAGTAGAGTCCCGGTGCGAAACCGGAATCACCTCTTGGGCAATAATCGGACCTTCGTCTAGATCGGGGGTTACGAAATGAGCAGTTGCCCCAATTAGTTTCACTCCCCGCTGATGCGCCTGGTGATAGGGACGTGCCCCCTTGAAAGAAGGCAAGAAAGAGTGATGGATATTGATTACTTGGCCGTGCAGGCGCTCGCAAACCTTATCGGAAAGGATCTGCATATAGCGGGCAAGCACTACCAGTTCCACATTTTCCGCATCGATGAGGGCGAGCAGCTCTTCTTCTGCCTTTGTTTTAGTGTCTTTTGTCACCGGGATACACAAGAAGGGCGCATCATAGAACTGGGCGAGAGGCGCCAAATCCGGGTGGTTACCGATTACTGCCACCACTTCGAGCGGTAGATTCAAATTACGGCGACGATATAGCAGGTCAGAGAGGCAATGTCCTTCTTTGGAAACCATAATGATGGTGCGGACCTTCTTGCCGACCTCATTGACGCTCCAACGCATCGAGTACTGCTGCGCCAAGGGGGTAAAAGCCTCCCTAACTTCCTGGACGTTGCGCCGGGTGTGGATCTCTACCCGCATAAAGAAACTTTTAGTTTCGGGATCATCGAACTGTTGGGAATCGACAATGTTGCCCTCTACCTTGACAATCACTTTCGTTACGTCATGGACAATTCCAGGACGGTCAGGACAGGACAAGGTTAGGACCAGATGCGATACGGGTTCGTTCATGGCGCAAACTATACCAGCCCTGGCGCGACCTAATATTTTTGACTGAAAATTTTTGTTACCAATATGTGACAAACTGGTGAGTCGGAAAAAGTTTTGCGCTAACATTGAAAGGCCTGCCAGGATAGGCGGGCAAGGAACTAGCAAGAGGAGGACTCCATGAGCGATAACGGCTTGGCAGATCCCATAACTACCGCGGTTATTGGTGCTATTAGGGACGATGATATGGCCGAAGGTAGCGTGCTTTCGGAAGATGCTCGCAACACCATTGCGCAGCTCCCAGAGGGGTCAGCTTTGCTAGTTGTTGTGCGCGGCCCGAACGTAGGAGCTCGCTTCTTACTAAACGCGGAAAAAGTCACAGTAGGACGCAAACCCAAATGCGACATTTTCCTGGATGACGTCACCGTTTCGCGTAAACACGCTTATTTTGTGCGCGAAGAGGACGGTTACGTGGTTCGCGATGCCGGTTCCCTTAATGGAACCTATGTAAACCGCGAGCGGGTAGACTCTATCCAGTTGAAAACGGGCGATAGTGTGCAGATCGGAAAATATCGGATGGTTTACTATGCCTCCCGGAGGGATTCTTAGACTTGGGGGCGGCATCAGCGAGGCGGAGCGCGCAACTTGAGACTAAAGCTGCGTCTTGGCCGGCGGGAGTATCCACTAAACCGGTTTTCTCGATCGGCAAAGTAGTCGAACGCGTAAAAGGTGAATTCCCGACTATTTCGGTCTCTAAGCTGCGTTTCCTGGAAGACCAGGGGATAGTTTCTCCTGCTCGTACCGCCTCGGGATACCGCAAGTATTCGGCTGCCGATATCGAGAGGGTTCGTTTTTGCCTGTCTCGGCAACGTGATTCTTTTCTGCCCCTGCGAGTTATTCGCGAACAGCTAGCGCAACTAGACGCGGGGCAAACTCTCAGTGAGGTACCCCCTCCGCAACAGGCGGCGCGACTGATTGCCTCCGAAGGGCAATTGGTTACCTCTGCGGCGAGTGACGGTACCCTTACAACCCGTGAGCTTTTGGACTTAAGTGGGGTCTCCACTGCGGAATTAAGCTCTTTTGTGCAGGCAGGACTAGTTTCCCCGGATCTGGCAGGGCGGTTTCCTCCTCGCAGTCATCAAATAGTAAAGTTGGCCAGCCTTTTGGTGGAACAGGGGATTCCTCCGCGTCAGTTGCGGTTCTTGAAAACTGCTGCCCTGCGTTTACTAGACCTGGTGGAGCGGGCGGCTACTCCTGCGGGCTACCGTGCTAATAGCGTGGCAAAGGCGCGACATTTATCGGAGACGCAAGAACTGTCCGAAGCAGCTGCCCAAATGTTTTTGCAGATGGTGCGGGTTTCTGCGGAAAAGCTGAATTAAACCTCAAGTCAAGCTTGAGACTTTCCGTAAAAGGTTCTTGACCGACCAGGGCAAAGAAAATACCGTTAAGACAGTACTTAAAACCATCGTCAGGGAGTCAGCCCATGGATAGGCAGCCGCGCCCACAGCGTTCGCAAGGCATGTTATTTGGAGATACCTTAGCGGATCTGGATACCGAGACCGGCTACCGCGGCCCTATCGCTTGTAAAGCAGCCGGGATAACCTACCGGCAACTAGATTATTGGGCGCGAACTGGATTGGTAGAACCTACTATTCGCTCCGCGAAAGGTTCCGGTTCCCATCGCCTGTATTCTTTCCGCGATATTTTGGTACTAAAAATTGTAAAACGCCTCCTCGATACGGGAGTATCCCTACAACAAATTCGAATAGCAGTCGACGCCCTATCTAAGCGAGGAGTGGACTCGCTATCCTCTATCACCCTAATGTCCGATGGTGCCTCCGTTTACGAATGCACCTCCACCGACGAAGTAATTGACCTGGTGCAGGGGGGACAAGGCGTATTTGGGATCGCGGTAGGACGCGTATGGCGAGAGATTGAAGGCACCCTAGCGGAACTGCCGGTAGAGTCGGCTAAGCAAGAACTGAAAGTTCCCGACGAGCTTGCTGCCGCCCGGGCACGGCGAAATGCCGGATAACGGTGGAAATCCTAGTTTTTTTAATTGGGCTGGCTGGCGGAGTTTTAGGCGGCTACGCTCTCCATAAATGGATATGGCATCTGCCTCGGCGCAGAGCGAAGCTGCCCAATGATGCTACCAACACCGATATTCTGTCCCATGAAATCCGTACCCCTTTGGCGTTGATTTCTGGGGCGGCGGAACTTTTAGAATCTACTCCTTTGGATGAGCGACAAAGCCGCCTGTTGCACACGGTTACCACTAACTCTGCGCACGCGATTCGCTTAGCGGAAACTTTTTTAACCGGAGCTAAGATTCGCGGCTCAGGATTGCGACTAGACAAACAAGACGTGGATTTGCGCGAGCTAGTACGGCAGGCAGCCTCGCAGGTACGCGAAATTTTAGCGGTCGATATTTTGCTAACCGATCCCGGGGCGCCGCTCTATGTATATGGGGATCGGCAGTTACTCTCGCAAGTGATTTGGAACCTGATAAATAACGCGGCTCGGCACTGCCGGGAAGGTGTAAAAATCGTGGTGCGTTCCTTCCCAGACGGATCGCAAGTTATTTTAGAAGTCACCGATAATGGCGGTGGAATCTCTAAAAGTCAGAGGCGCGATTTGTTCACCTACTATGGGGGACAAACCAGCCAAGCTGCAACTGTGAACTCAGGGGCGGGACTAGGACTGGGGGTAGTTTCTCAAATCGTTCGCGGTCATGGGGGAGAGGTATTGGTTGACACTTTGGAGGGAAGAGGAACTACATTTGTAGTTAGTTTGCCCAAGGGAGGAAAAAAGTGAAACCACTGGTGCTGGTAGTAGATGACGAAGCGCAAATGCGCGAAATTGTTCGCTATACTCTGGAGGAAACCGGTTGCGAAGTATTGGAGGCCTCCGGTGCGGCCTCGGCTTGGAAATTGGTTAAATCTTCCGATCTAGCGCTGGTGATACTGGATTTAATGCTACCTGATGGGTCGGGGGTAGAAGTGGCAAAACGTATTAGGTCAACGCAAAAGGTTCCGATTCTAATGCTTACTGCCCTGGGAGATCCCCAGCAGCGCATCGAAGGGTTGCAGGCGGGTGCCGATGACTATTTACCGAAACCCTTTTCCCCGCGGGAACTATCCTTGCGGGTAGAAGCAATTTTGCGTCGTACCCACAAAATGCGGCAGGTGGAACCCCGACGTGAACTAGGTCCGCTGTCGCTGGATACTGCGCGCGGACGTGCCTACTATCAAGCTAAAGATCTAAAGCTTTCGGAAACCGAATTTAAGTTACTGCGAGTATTAGCTGAGGCCAACGGGGGTGCAGTAACTATTCGGGAACTACTAAATCAAGTTTGGGAAACCACCTCTACTTCGGGCGGCCGCGATATGGTAAAAACTACTATTTACCGCCTACGTGCCAAACTGCGGGCTGCCGGCAGTGATGAAATGATTCATACCCTGCGCGGTGGCGGTTATATTTTGGAGTATCTCGGGCAAGATAAGTGATTTATGGGTAACAGCATCGTTACTGCCTGTCACCGCTTTTGCCGCTGGTTGTTACCAATAGCCAGGCAAACTAGAGTCTGTAAGTTTCCATAAGGCGGTTTCGGCCGCCACGAACACAGCGGAGTGAATTATGGCATCCCCTAAAGGTCTTTCCTGGCTAAAGGCACCCCTGCCGGCGCCACGACTGCCCGAAAATAAAGTCAAACAACTTTTCCCCCGTCTGCGATTGCAGGTTTTCCTGGGTATCTTCATTGGATATGCCGGTTTTTATCTGATTAGAAACAATATCTCCTCCATCGCTCCTTTGCTGATGGATGACACCGGCATTGACAAAGTCGGAGTGGGGATTATCGCGAACGCGGTTCTTTTCGCCTACGGGCTATCGAAGTTCTTCTCCGCGATGATCTCTGACCGTTCCAACGCCCGCTATTTCCTGGTGATCGGCCTGGCACTGTCGGCATGTACCAACCTAGTAGTAGCTTTCGTGCCTTGGGTAACCGCCTCGGTAGGAATCTTTGCGACCGTCATGTTTTTGAATGGTTGGTTCCAAGGTATGGGCTGGCCTCCTTGCGGAAGGGTATTAGTACACTGGTTCTCCACTAATGAACGCGGTACCATCACCTCTATTTGGAATACTGCCCATAACGTTGGGGGCGCCCTGCTACCCACCCTGGTAGGTATTGGCCTGGCCTGGACCGCCGATGACTGGCGTTCAGCCTTTTGGTTGCCCGCGGTAATCGCCCTGATAGTAGCGTTTATTGGTTTCCTATTGATCCGGGATACTCCCGAATCTCTCGGGCTTCCCCCGATCGAGGAATACCGCAACGACCCGGCCAAAGTGGAAGTTAACGAGGGCGAAAAGATGTCCGCCAAGGATTTGATTTTCAAACACGTCCTCACCAACCGCACGATCGTCATGCTGGCAGTGGCTAACGTATTTGTCTATGCCCTGCGTTATGGGGTACTGAACTGGATTACGGTCTACATGAACGAAAAGCATCACGCCGAGATTGGTTCCGGTCTGGCAGGTATCTTCGCCTATGAAATCGCGGGGATCGTCGGTACGCTGCTATGCGGCTGGATGTCAGACAAAGTCTTTAAAGGCTACCGTTCGGGGGCAGGAATCTTCTTTACTATCTGCACTGCTCTAGCCATCCTGGGATACTGGTTGGCTCCGGTAGGAACCCCCATGTGGGTATTGATCCTGCTGGTAGCGCTAATTGGGGGACTTATTTACGGTCCGGTGATGCTGATTGGTTTACAGGCTATTGACCTGTCTCCGCGTAACGTGGCGGGTACTGCCGCTGGATTTACCGGTTTATTTGGATATTTGCTGGGAGCTACTTTGGCTTCCACCGGAGTCGGGCTACTGGTTCATAACTTCGGTTGGAACCTCACCTTTATGGTATTTATCGTCTTTTCGGTATTGACGGTATTAATCTTTGCGATCGTAGGACGCGACGAACGGCGGATTATGAGCGCCCATAAACAAAAACTGGACGAGCGGGCATAGCGTTACGCTTAAGGGACGCTAAAGGATCCTAATATAATCAAAATAACCAAAGCAGGCTGGCGGAAACCGAAATGTTTCCGCCAGCCTGCTATCGTTACTGACATGCGTTCTCGCTTGTTAGTTCTCTTGACTTTGCTTTTGAGCATGGTTTTATGCGGATGCCACCCCGCAGGAAAAGAACAACTAGCTTTTATCTGTTCTAACGAAGAATCAATCTGCAAAAACTGGCGGGATGCCTATGCCACCGCCACTGGAAAAAATGTTTCCTACCTGCGTTTGCCGACTGCCCAAGCCTTGACCCGGATTGCTTCGAGCCCCAAAACCCGTGAGTTTGATGTTTGGGTGGGAGGCCCGGCAGAAAACTATGTGCTAGCTAAGCGGCGCGGCTTGCTGTCTGTCTACCAGCCAGCGGGAATCAGTGATATTCCGAGTCCAATGCGCGATAGCGAGGGGTACTGGTTCGGGGTTTATGGCTCTTTACTGGGGTTTTGTTCTGATCAAGCAGCTTTAGCCGCCCGGGGCTTACCGGTACCTAGATCATGGGCCGAGCTTGCCAACCCGCAATATCGCACTCTGGTGGCCGCTTCTTCGCCGCTTACTTCGGGAACCGCCTTCACCGTGGTGCGGGTACTGGATGAAATCTATGGTGACCAGGCGAGCACTGCCATTAGGAACCTTTATGACAATGTAGCCCGCCTTACGAACTCTGGTACTGCTCCTGTGAAAATGGTATTGGCAGGAGAAGCCGCGATTGCGATTACCTTCACCCCCTATTGCGCCGTCAAAACTGAAGCTAACAAGGCAGTTACTATCTCTTATCCACAAGAGGGCACCTCCTATGAGATTGGTTCAGCCGCCCTGTTGAAGAATGCGCGCCACGTAGGCGAAGCAAAAATGTTTCTTGATTGGCTGTCACAAAAATCCGGCCAAGAGGTCGCCGTTAAATCTGCCACCCCGCAACTGGCGATTACTCGGTCTATCCCCGGTTCTTTAGCTTCGCGGTTAGAACAGGACGATCCTTATATTCTGCCGGCGCGTCCGCAAAAATCAGCCGCGGATCGTGATCGGTGGTTGACTTGGTTTGCCAGGCAGGAGTGGAGGAAGTGAACAAGATATTACTACGCATCCTGAGCTGGTCAATTATTATTGCTTTCTGTGTTATCGCAGCTCTTTGGCCACTTGTCTTTGTCATTCGGGCGGCGATCGTAAAATCTAGCCCCGGAGAGGAAGCCATTACTGCTGCCATCCGACTATCTGTGCTAGAGGCGATTGGTTCGGCAATCCTGGCCACTTTCTGGGGTAGCAGCGCAGCTTTAGGAACCCGGTTTTTACCGGAGCGTTATCGTCAACTTGCAACCATGCTGTGCCTGTGTCCCATCGCGATCCCACCCTTTATCGTTGCCAGCGCCTTACGCTCATTAGCGGGTTCATCTGCGAGCGCCCTAGTTGGGCCGCTACCAGTAATCGCGGTTTTTGCTTTCTCGCTCGCGCCCTTAGCCTATTTTTCTGCCCGCTCCACTTTGCAAACCATTCAACCCGATCAACTAGACCAGGCGCGAATCTTGGGGCTTAATAAGCGGCAGGTTTTTCGGCTAATAATCGCCCGGCCACTATTGGTCTCGGTTCCTCTATCGCTCGGGGTTACTTTCTCTTTAGCTCTTTCCGACCCGCTGGTACCTGACCTGGTGGGAGGAAAAAATATGAACGTGGCTCACTCATTGTGGCTGCGATCCACCGGCAGTTTCGAAACCGCATTTTTAGGACGTGCCTCCCTGGTACTAATCGCTCTTTGCTTATGTGTAGCCGGGATTTTAATCGGCCTATATTTCTCTAGCTACCGCCGGTTTTTCCCGGCTTCCTCCCTAGGAGAGCGTAGTTTTTCTTTGGAGCCTGCCCGGCCACTGCCACTTATAGCAGTATGCCTCTATGCTGTGAGCTCAGCGTGCTTGCTCCTTTATCTGCTGGCACACGCAACCTTTTCCTTCGACAAGCTAGAGTCAGTAATCAACACCTGGTTGCTATCGGCCTTAGCCGCCAGCCTGTGCCTGATGGTGCTAGCGGCAACTAGAGGCGCCGGCTCCAAGAGACGAAAACTGGGTGTAGAAGCCTTATTTATTGTGATCTTGTCCCTGCCCGGAGCCGCCATTGGTGCTGGCTGGATGCTTAGTCGTCAACAGGGTTTGCCCTGGCCTTTTTCAAGTGGAGGGTTTTTATCGCTGTGTTCCTTCCTCTTAATCGGCATGCCGGTTACCTATTTTTTGGCTGCCCGTTTTCGAGCCCTCGGCCAAAGCGAATTTGAGTCGGTAAGAGTCTTAGGCGTCGGTAGGGTAGAAGCAGGCCTGAAAATACTGCTTCCCGCCGTCAGGCGCTACTTCAGTTTGACATTAGCGATAGTAGTCGCGATTTCCACTACCTTATCGGCGCCGCTGATGTGGGTAGCGGCTCCCGATACTCCAGTAGTGGTGCCGCAAATGTTTGCCATGGTCGATGAGGCGAACTATTCGCCGGCATTCGGACTGTCTTTGGCGGTATTAATCGTTTCTATTGTGCTATTTATTCTGCTACCGAAGGAGGAGGGAAAATGGAACCGTCGGCGTTAACGGTAAAAGAGCTACAGGTCTGGCGTTCTTCACATTGGGTGCTAGGTCCAGTGTCCTTTAGCGTTGATCCGGGAGAACTAGTGGTAATTATCGGGCCGTCCGGAGCGGGGAAAAGCACATTATTGCGAGCCATTGCGGGACTGCAACCAAGTAGTGGCCAGATCTTTTGTGGAGACGAGGACGTCTCAGACTTTTCTCCCGGTGCACGCGCCAGTGCGCTGGTAGCCGATCGGGACGGTCTTTTCCCTCATCTAACAGTTCAGGAAAATGTGGCCTTAGCCGGACGAAATGCGGAAGACCTGCAGGTCACGCTGACCGATCTGGGTTTAAGTTCGCTTGCGCGCCAATATCCGGGGTCGCTATCTACCGGGCAGCGGCAAATGGTGGCTTTAGCCCGAGCACTGCTGCGTCGCCCTCGTTGGCTTCTTTTTGATGAGCCGTTAGCCCATGTTGACCCCTATTCGCGCTTGCGG
Source organism: uncultured Varibaculum sp. (assembly GCF_902489465.1). GTDB lineage: Bacteria > Actinomycetota > Actinomycetes > Actinomycetales > Actinomycetaceae > Varibaculum. The sequence goes on from NZ_CABTZZ010000021.1 coordinate 23,206, forward strand.
CTTCGCGGAGAAATCTTGCGGATCCACCGCCGTATTGGGGCGGCATCTTTATATGTTACCCACGACCTACCGGAAGCCTTCGCGATTGCCGACCGGATTATTTTGCTGCGCGAAGGAAAAATTATTCAGGATGACTACCCTCAGGATCTGGTATCCCACCCTGCGGATCTACAAACTGCCCTCTATCTGGGAGCTACTACCCAAGTTAGTACTAATGCACTCATCAGCACTGATCGATTCGGGCAAGTTAGTGCGCATTTCACTGCTTTTGGACAGCAGTTGGAGGTTCCCGCTGCCGATAGCTTAGCTGGTGACAATGGACAGAGCCGTAAAATAGTGGCGCTCGGCTCGCCCTATTCTATAGTAATTAGTAACCTGCCCCCTGAACGTAAAAAAGATCCCATCCAGGCAGAAGTGGGGCAGATAGTGGGGTCTCTTTTCGAAGGCGATACCTATCTTTTGCAGGTGGAAACTGAGTTTGGGGTACTGGCCAGTCGCCGACAAAGCAGGGATGAACCATTCATTGTGGGGGATCGCGTAAAAGTGGAGGCGCTACCTACCCATCTTTGGGCAGTGCCGGCTTAATTTTGAAGCCGGGGCTTTTTCTCCAAGTTTAAGAAATATACAAATTTTTTAGCTACCCGCTAGAGCGAGTATATTAATACCGGTTTCGGAAGTATCTTCCCCTCACCTAGTCAAAGCTAATTGTTAAGCCGCCCATCATGAAGGAGCATCCTATGCCGATTTCGGCCGCTAAAGAATCTCTAACTGCGTTTGAACAGTGGAATGAGACTATTTCCAGCCTCCTCGATACTGCCTATAACAATTCGGTAGTGTGGCTGCTGATGATAACCCTATTGGGGGTAGGCATCTGGTTAACGATACGTACCTCAGGTATGCAGGTGCGCATGTTTACCCACATGCTGAAAGTAATTACTCGTTCTCGTGGCGGATCCGAAGGGGGAGTTTCTTCCTTCCAAGCGTTTGCGATCGGACTCGCCGATAGGGTAGGGACGGGCTCAATTACCGGGGTAGCGTTGGCGGTAGTTGCCGGCGGGCCTGGCTCGGTTTTTTGGATGTGGGTAGTAGCGCTAGTCGGTATGGCTACCGCTTTTGTCGAAGCTACCTTGGCGCAGCTATTTAAAGTTCGCAACGGAGACGGCACCTTCCGGGGCGGCCCGGCCTTTTATATTCAACGCGGCCTAGGCTCGCGTACCTGGGGGATTGTGTTTGCGGTGCTGCTAATCTTTGCCTACGGATTTAGCTTCGAAATGATCCAGGCAAACTCGATTTCTCAGTTAGCCAACTCCGACTACCTAGGTTTCCCGGTCTGGGCAACCGCATTGATCTTGGTGCTTTTAACTTTGCCACTAGTAGTGGGCGGGGTTCGCAAAATTGCTAAATTCTCGGAGTACCTGGCTCCGGCAATGGCGCTGCTGTACGTTGCCATGGGGATCTTGGTGATTGTCCTAAACTACGATCGGATTCCTTTTGTGTTCCGGGAAATCTTCATGGGAGCCTTCGGACAATCCAACACCTATATGCCGCCGGCAGTTGCGGGAGCTGGGGGAGCGTTCATTGCCGCGATTACTACCGGTACTAAGCGGGGTCTGTTTACTAACGAGGCCGGAATGGGATCGGCTCCTAACGCAGCTGCTATTGCCACTGTGCGTCACCCCGCCACCCAGGGAATGATTCAAGCGCTGGGAGTTTTCGTGGACACCATGCTGGTGTGTACTTCAACCGCCTTCATTATTTTAATGTCAGTTCCCTTCTGGGATAAGCAAAACCATGTCGATGGGGCAGTGCTGACTATGGATTCCATAGTTACCTCATTGGGGTCAAATAGCACCACGCAAACTGTGGTGTTCGTGTTCGTGATGGTAATGATGGTTTGTTTTGGGTATTCCACCATCCTGGGTAACTACACCTACGCGGAAACTAATTACAAGTTTATTGTGGGCGTAGATCGCTCCGCTTTGCCTTTGAAATTGCTGGTAATCGCATCTACGGCGATAGGAGCGATTCTGCCTTTGAAATCAGTGTGGTCGATTGCTGACTGGGCGACAGCCCTAATGGCATTGGTTAATCTGGTAGCCCTGATTTTCCTCGGGAAATGGGCAGTGGGAGCCTTGCGTGACTACCGCGCGCAGATGAATACAGACGATCCTGCCGGGCCGGTCTTTTGTTCGCAAAATAACCAGTATTTACCAGGAGAGTTACCCACCCGGGTATGGACAATCCCGGGTGGGTTCGATTCCGCATGGAGTACCTCTTCTGCTACGTCAGAAAAGGAAAATAGCTAATCGCTATTAGTCGAGTTGCTCAAACTTGCGGCTCCAAGCGGAACGGATGGGGTTGGCGTCCGCCATCATGATCTCTAAGCGGTCATTGGCCACTTCTACCACCTGTCCCAGGGCGACTACTCGTTCATGCCGCGGGGAGTTTTCTAGGCGGTGCAGTCCGTCCTTAATGATCTCGTCTACGCTGTCCATCCGGGAAAGCAATGCCACTAGCGGCAGATTGAACTTCTCATGGTAGGAGCTTTCCAAGGTGTGTAGCTGAGCTTTTTGTTCTTCCGTGAGCGTACCTAAGGCTAGAGAACCTACGTCTTGGGAAATTTCTTTGGCTTCGGCCTCGCTGGCGGTTAGCATCGCAGTTACATCAGGATAGGCCGCAATCAGCTGATCTTGAGCAGCTTTATCCGCCACCATCACCGCGTCCTGGAGGGCTTCTTTAAGTTCTCCTACATCCTGGAAGGGACGCATCTGGGCGGCTGCCTGCAGTGGCCAAGTTACCCCATTAAACAAGCGAGAGAAGGTATTTACAAACTCTTCTTCACTCATTTTGTTAACTGCCCGCAAAGAACGTCGCTTGCCAGTGGCACCTAGCGCCACGTCCTCGCCCTTAGAACGTGGGCCCACGTGGAAGAACAACAGGTTGAGCAAGATGGCGGTAATCGAGCCTAGGGTTACTCCCGAAGCAAAGAAAATCTGTGCCCAGGCCGGGAAGGCATCGGCGATCGCCGGTTTGAAGGAAACTAGCATGGCCAGAGCGATGGAAGTAGTCAGAATAATGCCGTTGCGGGTATCCGACAGGTCAACTCGGGACAGGGTTTGAATCCCCACTAAGGTTAAGTTGGCAAACAAAGCCATGGAAGCTCCGCCCAGAACCGGAGAGGGGATTGAAGCTACAATCGCGCCCGCCTTGGGAATAACTCCCAAAATAATCATAATTCCGCCGGCACAAGCTACTACCCAGCGAGAATGTACTTTAGTTAGCCGCACCAAACCAATATTTTGCGCGAAGCAGGTGTAGGGGAAAGAGTTCAGAATTCCCCCCAGCGTAGTTGAGAGGCCATCGGCGCGCAAAGCTGCCGTGATCTCTTTCTTTCCGATTCGCTTGCCCACGATTTCACCGGTGGCAAAGACGTCACCGGTAGTTTCCACCATGGTAAGCAGCATGACTACGATCATGGAGATACAGGCAGTTAAAGAGAACTGTGGCCAGCCGAAATAGAACGGGGTAGTGACCGCTACCCAGGAAGATTTGCCTACCTCGCTGAAGGAAGCATCACCGAGAGCCACCGCGACTCCGGTTCCAATTACTAGGCCAGCTAGCACAGCCAAGGTGCCCATGAAGCCTTTAAAGAAGCGCTGAATGAGGACGATTACTGCTAAAGTTCCCAGGCCATAGGCTAAAGAGCGCAAAGTGATGGGCATGGGCGGTACCTGCTCGTCAACGCGCCCAATCACGTCCGCAGCGGATACTCCCAGCAAAGTGGTACCCATAGTGGTTAGTACAATCCCGATAACTAACGGGGGGAAGAAACGAATCAACTTGGCGAAAACTGGAGCCGCGAAGAAGGTGAATAGCCCGGCTACAATGACTGCTCCATAAATAGTGGGGAGAACTCCCACGCCGCCATCTTGGTTAACCGCCAGGCCAATCGCAATCATGGGAGAGATTGCCATGGTGGTTACGCCTTGGATAATGGGCAGGCGCACCCCGACGCGCCAAAATCCAATCGACTGAATCAGGGTAGCGATTCCACAAGTAAACAGGTCAGCATTAATTAGGTGCACGGTAGTAGTGGGATCGAGCTTAAGTCCACCCGCAACTACCAGGGGAACAACTACCGCACCCGCGTAAAACGCTAAAACGTGCTGTACCGATAGCAACAGCGTCCGAGGAGCCGACGGTACTTGGTCTACTGGATGTTTATTGGTTTTTCTGTCTTTGATTTCTGCCTGTAGGCTGTCACCTAGAGCTTTCAGTGGTGGATTTAGCGGCTCGTCAGCTGCCATCGTGGATATTCTCCTTTGTGGTTTGCCGGAAATACTTCCAGAGCTAATTCAAGCGCTTGGCAACCCATAACTCAAAACGGCAGGAGAGAGGTCGCCCGGGTGGCAGGAATCAGAGAACGCGCCCTCATCCATTTAGTTTACATAATGTACATTATCGGATTTAGGTTCGGGGGTTCTGGGACTCGTAGGCAACCGGAAAAGCCAATCCTAGCCTCTTGATGGCTATTGAGAGCAACAAGTCTGATTTTGTCTTGGAGATAACCCGAACTGCGGTGAAGTATATTTTTCAGTATGGCATTGCCTGAGAATCTGGCTTCCAAAGTACACGTGTGCACTTTTGTGAGCAACAGCCACGATGTCCGATTATTTGGCTATCCACCTGTTAATATCGGCAACAGAGTAAGTGCCCAGTTAATGAAATGATGGAAGGGAAAAATATGACCACTGAGTGGGATGAACTTGATCAACGTGCAGTTAAAACGGCTAAGCTTTTAGCCGCTGATGCGGTAGAAAAGGCCGGCAGCGGACATCCGGGAACCCCAATTTCGCTAGCTGCCGCTGCCTACTTGCTTTACCAACGTCACTTACGTTTTGATCCGCAAGATTCAGATTGGTTAGGACGCGACCGCTTCGTACTTTCAGCCGGGCACGCCTCTTTGCTGCAATACATTCAGTTGTATCTAGCCGGTCAAAACATGGAACTCGATGATTTGCAGAGTTTCCGCACCTTTAATTCCTATACTCCCGGTCACCCCGAGTACCGTCATACTAAGGGCGTGGAGGTTACTACCGGACCGCTGGGATCTGGCTTTGCCGCCGCGGTTGGTATTGCGATGGCTTCCCGGCGTACGCACGGTATGCTCGACCCCACCGCTCCCCTAGGTGAAAGCCCCTTTGACCACAATGTTTACGTGATCGTAGGTGATGGTTGCCTGCAAGAAGGAATCTCCAGCGAAGCTTCTTCGCTGGCTGGGGTGCAAAATCTGGGTAACCTCATTGTGATCTGGGATGATAACCATATCTCCATTGAGGACGATACTGATGTGTCTTTCCAAGAAGACGTACTAAAACGCTACGAATCTTACGGCTGGCACACCCAGCGGGTTAATTGGCTGACTGAGAACGGAGAATACGAAGAAGATGTAAATGCTCTTGACCAGGCAATAAATGCTGCCAAAGCTGAAAAGGATCGGCCTTCAATCATCGCCTTGCGCACAATTATCGGTTGGCCTTCACCAAGCAAGCAAAACACCGGCGCGATTCATGGCGCCAAACTGGGGGAAGAAGAACTCAAGGGCTTGAAGAAAGCTCTAGGAGCTGACCCGGAGAAAATGTTTGATATCGACGAAGAAGCCGTCAAGCACTCCCGGGAGAACGCTGCCACGCGTGCCCAGGAAGCTCATGCCTATTGGGATCCCCGCTTTGAAGCTTGGAAGAAAGCAAATCCCGATAAGAATGAGCTACTAGAGCGGATCCTAGCCGGCAAGCTCCCCGAAGGTATCGAGGACGCACTCCCGGTATTTACTTCCGGAGACTCGCTAGCTACTCGCGCGGCCTCAGGAAAAGTTATTTCCGCAATCGGTGCCGTAATGCCAGAATTCTGGGGCGGATCTGCCGACCTGGCAGGTTCGAATAACACTACTATCGCCGATGCCGACAGCTTTATCCCGGAATCGGCGCAAACTGATATGTGGAAGGGTAACCCCTTCGGGCGGGTGCTGCACTTTGGAGTGCGCGAACACGCTATGGGCGCCATTATGAACGGTATTGCCCTGGATGGTCTCACGCGGGTCTTTGGTGGCACCTTCTTCGTCTTTAGCGACTATATGCGAGGCGCAGTCCGCTTAGCTGCGCTAATGAATATCCCCGTAACCTATGTTTGGACTCATGACTCTATCGGAGTTGGCGAGGACGGGCCTACCCACCAGCCGGTCGAACATCTGACTGCCTACCGGGCAATCCCCAATCTGTCGATTGTGCGTCCTATGGATGCCAATGAAACCGCGGCCTGTTGGCTGCAGATTCTGCGTCAAACTGGGCCGGCAGGATTGATTTTAACCCGCCAGGGACTTCCCATCGTCGAGCGGGAAGATATGGAGGGCGCAAGTGGCGAAGCGTTCGCTAGTGCCAAAAATGCAGATAAGGGCGCCTATGTTTTGGCTGATACCGCAGGGCAGCCGGACGTGATCTTGCTAGCCTCCGGATCCGAGGTGCAATATGCTTTGCAGGCTCGCGAAACTCTAGCTAAGGAATCCATTGCAGCCCGGGTGGTTTCAGTTCCCTGTATGGAATGGTTTAAAGCTCAAGACGCTGACTACCGCGAGCAGGTAATCCCGGCAGCTGTAAAAGCCCGAGTCTCGATTGAGGCCGGTCTAGTAGATCCCTGGCGCGACCTCGTAGGAGATAACGGCGAGAGTATAGGTATTGAAGGATTTGGTCTGCCCGGTGCGGCCGGCGAGCTGTTCGCACATTACGGACTAGACAGTGAGCATGTGGTTGCAGCGGCCAAACGATCTTTGGAGCGCGTGCGCTCATAAGTGTAGTTTTCTAGAACTGATGGGGAGAACATCCCTAAGTGTTATAGAAAGAGCTTAGGCCATCAATGCTGATGATGAGAGGAGAAAAGTAATGGGACTTCGAATCGTAATCGGAGCGGATTCCGCTGCTGTCGACTATAAAGAAATAATCAAAAAAAGATTTAGAGGCAGACGAGCGAGTTGCAGAAGTAATTTATATTGGGCTTAAGCCGGCGAAGACGTTGACTACCCGCATGTCGGTATCAAAGGCGCTCGCATGGTTGGTGCCGGAGAGGCTGACCGGGCTCTACTGCTGGTCTGACGGCCATGGTTTGGTTCCCGATTGTGGAACATAACCTGATCTTGGCTCTGGCGGCGGCAGTAATATTTGGCGTGATGGCAGCAGGTCTGGCCGAGGTTGCACAACGGCTAATGTATGTCCGTGGCGATACTCATATTGACCCGCCGGCAGCTTCCAGCTGGCTGTCCCACACCATTGTTTATGCTCTGGCGCTACTGTTTTAACCCCAGTCGATTATCGGGGGTGGAAAGCCCACTGGCTTTCCACCCCCGCTTTTAAGAAAAACTAGTCGAGAGGAAAACCGATGTACGCCGAAGAGTATCTTAAGTTCCCCACCGAGTTCTATGATGCCTATATTTTTGATATGGATGGCACCATTTATTTGGGAGACCACCCATTGCCCGGGGCAAAAAGACTAATTGAGGAGCTGCGGCGCCACGAAATCCCGGTACGTTTCCTCTCTAATAATCCCACTAAAGATCCCCATCTTTATGTCGACAAACTAGAGGGAATGGATATTCCCACCCCCTTAGAAGACATTGCCAATACGGTGGTCACCATGACCCGTTGGCTAAAAGACCACCACGCCGACAAAACCGTATTCCCGATTGCGGAGCAGCCGTTGATTGATGGTCTACAAGATGCGGGAATAAAAATCAGTGATGATCCGGAAAAAATCGATATTGTGATTGCGTCCTATGACCGCACCTTTGACTATCGCAAACTGCAAATAGCTTTCGATGCCATCTGGTTCCACAAGCGCGCAATATTAGTGGCTACCAACCCCGACCGCTATTGCCCCTTCCCGGGAGGCAGAGGCGAGCCTGACTGTGCTGCGATTATTGCCGCGATCGAAGCCTGCACCCAAACCAAGTGCGAGGTTATTACCGGTAAACCGGATCCGATAATGCTCGAGGTGGCCATTGAAGGTCTAGACGTTAACCCCCAAAACTGCATGATGGTTGGTGACCGTCTCTACACCGATATCGAGATGGCCAAGAAAACCGGAATGTTCTCAGCAATGCCGCTGACTGGAGACTCTACTATGGAAGAAGCGCTGGGTCTGCCGAAAGAACATCAACCTGACTTTTTACTAGATCGTGTTGACCGCCTGATTCCTGCTGCCGTATGGGAAGAAAACGGTTGGACCGAAAACGATAACTAAATAGAAACCCTTAGTACCACCCTAACAACTAGAAAATGCACTACCACTGCGCATAAAAGTCGCCGACAACGATGCCGGCGCAAAGTTTAAGGAGAAAACAAATGGTAGCACCGGGTTATGAAGCTCCTTACCTAGTGGGAATTGACTATGGCACCAAATCTTGCCGCGCCGCGAGTTTTGACTTGCGAGGCACTCCGATTGGCTTTGCCGCCACCGGGTACCCCACTTATCACCCGCATCCGGGATGGGCGGAACAAGACCCCTCCGACTGGTGGGGAACTTTAGTCGCTTCGGTTCGCAAAGTGCAGACCAAACCGGCATTCCCGCGCGCCATATTGCAGGTATCAGCTATGATGCCACCACCATGAGCGTGGTTCCCATTAATGTAGTTTTAGTTTCGCCGGTGGGCAAAAGAGCACGCTAGCTTTCTTGCCCACCGGCGCAGCTGTTAGAATAGGGCGGTATTTGCTGGGTAGCCAGGACGGGAAGCAAGGAGCAGTTATTACTATGGCAGAGCGGGCACTACGCGGAACAAGTATCGGTTCAAAAAGCCTAGAGACAGAAGATGGCGTAGTATTCGCAGAACGCCGCGAAAGCCTCTACATTTGCCCTAATGGACACCGTTTCCACATGACTTTCGCCGCCGAGGTGGCCGCTCCCGCCGAGTGGGAATGCAAATGCGGGGAAACCGGGGAACTCCAATATGAAGAACCCGCAGAAGAGGAAGATTCCAAGCCAGTGCGTCCCCAGCGTACCCACTGGGATATGCTCATGGAACGGCGTAGCGAAGAAGAATTACAACAGCTGCTAAAAGAACAGCTGGAGGTACTGCATTCTGGGGCGCTAATGGACGGAGTACATTATCGCTAGCAGATTCCCCAACTTAACTAATATTTGCGGGTCTTAGCCACCGCCTCCCAAGCGGATCTTAAATGCTCATTAGGCATAGCGACTAGGCCTTAGCGAAGTGCAGCCGGCAACTTCAGTAGGTCAGCTATTCCCCAACGGGTAACTTTAGCTAGGGCTTCCAAGATAATAGCGCTGGACATTTTGGAGGATCCAGCAGCGCGTTCTTGAAAAGTTATCGGTACTTCCACAATTATTCCTCCCGCTTTCACTGCCCGCCGGGTCATATCTATTTGGAAGCAATATCCGCGGGAATCTAGATCCTCTAGTCCCAGGCGACTAAGAAAATCGATACGATAAACTCGAAAACCGGCGGTAGCATCCCCGATTCCCAGGCGCAGCAGCGCTCCAATATAGGCATTTCCACCTCGCGAGAGCGCCTCCCGTAACTTTGACCAGCCCTGCAGGCGGCCTCCTCTGATCCAACGCGAACCAATTACCAAATCCGGCTCATTCGGCCACAGCCGGCGAGCCAATAGTTTTTTTAGGTCCCGCACCCGGTGCGAACCATCTGCATCCATCTGCACTATCCAGGTATATCCTGCCTCATGCGCCCACGAAAATGCTTCCAAATAGGCCGGGCCAAGTCCGGCTTTCTCCGCCCGGTGCACTACCTTGACTCCCCTATCTTTGCTAGCTAGTTCTTCGGCAAGCTCGCCAGTACCATCGGGAGAATTATCGTCAATAATCACCAAGTCCGCCTGCGGAATTTCCTGGCGCAGTTTTGCCACCTGCCGGGGTAGCGTTTCTAGTTCGTTGTAGGTCGGAATCGCGATTACGATATCTTTCATTTCTTTCCTTTTCCTTTTGAGCAGTTATTTTCGCTTCCTCTGCTCTTATTCACCGTTCGTATGCCGTCTTCTGCTTGA
>NZ_CABTZZ010000022.1 GCF_902489465.1 uncultured Varibaculum sp.
GAGCTGCGCCGTCCCTACCGGCTGGCGGGAGTGCTGGGCACAGAGACTTATCTACCAAACTATTCGCGCCGCAGCGCCGCCGGCCTCGCCGCGCTGTCTTTAGTGGTGGTGAGCGCCGCCGCCCCCTGGCTGTGGCTAGTGGCGTTAGCTTTCGTCTTGGCCTGCGCCCTGAGTGTCACGGTAAAGAAGCATTTATCCTGGCGGCGTAGCTGCGCGTACCTGGGAGGCGGACTAGCTATACTGGTACCGGCCTTGGTAACTCTATTACCGTCTTTTATTTGGGCACTACGCACCCATAGCCTGCGAGCCTACCTGTTCCTGACGCCCTCGGCCGCTACCCCAATAGCAATGCGCTCTCAGTTACACCTCTGGGGGCAAACCCTATCCGGCGTTCCTTTATACTTTGGAATAGCTGCTCTCGCCTGCGTGACAATAGCCGCTGCCGGAGCTTTATTTACCGGACGAGAGTTACTCGCCACCCGGATAGCGTGGCTATTTAGCCTGGCAAGCCTCGTGATCGGAATGTTTGCGCTGACACAAACGGTGGCTCCCGGACAATGCCCCTGGCTGCTTTCGGTATTTTCGGTAGCGCTCATGGGACTACTGGTGGCCACCGCGCTGGGATGGAGCGCAATCCAGCCTCCCAAACGGCTCCGTTACCTGCTGGCAAGCCTAGTTACAGTGGCGCTGGTGCTCCCTCTGGCTACCATAGCTACCTGGGCTCTACCCTCAGCGAATACTCCCTTGAAGGCAGGTTCTGACCGCTCACCAGTGGCTTTTTCGATTTTATCGGCATCGGAAAAACGAACCCGGATGCTGCTGCTAGATAAAGAGGGGGATCGCTACCAGGTGGCGATGCGCCGGGAAGCCGGACCGGGACTATTGGCCACCAACTGGCAAATTCGAACCCAATCACCTGGCCAACATGCTACCCCCGAAAGTGGGGTGCTGGCGGCGCTAATAGCGGGAAATGATCGCCAAGCTGCAACCGAGTGTGCAGATTTAGCGGTAGAACAGTTGTTGATTACTAAGCAGGCCGCCGCTGACGGACTGGACTCCAAACTCATCTCTTCCAGCTATTTTCATCCGGTATCTACCAATGATGAATACAGCGTGTGGCGCCTGGACACTTCCAGTTTCGTTCCTGCTCGCTCAGATGCACGCGTGAGAATTAGTAACGGCAAACGTCAAGAAACGGTTCCAGCAGGAGTGCTAAATGCCCAGAAATCTCTCGCTGCCTCCCCGAAGGAACGTGAGCTTTTGCTGGCAGAATCAGCTTCACCGGCCTGGAAAGCCCAAATAGCTGGCCAGGATCTTCAGGCTCGATCTGGCGGAGGGCTGCAAAGCTTTACGATTCCGGCCGGTGTTTCCGGAAATCTCCAAGTGTACTTCGCTAGTCCTGGACGTTATCTGGTGATCGGGCTATTCCTGCTGGTTTACCTAGGTGCTGCAGCCACCTGCCTGCCTTTGGGGGACAGGAGGAAACAAAAATGAAAAAACCCGCCTATAAATCTTGGCTTTCCCTGTTCTCGGCGCTAGCGATTCTGCTAGCTGCCGTGGCTCTTGCCTTGGTGATTCCCAAAACGCTTCTCGCCACCTCTAGCCCTAAAAATAGTGGCCGCGAAGTGGCAGTTCCGGCAGGAATCCAACAAGTTGTATGCCCGGGTTTGCCCGGGGAGGGCGCGACGGCTTGGGTGGAAGGGATCTCGGAAGCGGGATCCGCGCCACTAACCGATGCATCCGGGAACGCGCTGGCAAAGGAAAGTGCTCACTCAGTGGGAAAATCTGGGTTGACGCTAAAGGTAAAACCAGTAGCAGGTAAAAATGCGGCTGCCTTGGGATACGTTAGCAGTAGCGGGAAAGAGGGCGAGAACGGATTTTTCGCCGGCGTGTGCGCTGCCCCCACTAATCGCGCCTATTTTTTGACTCCCGGCACTACCACCGGCAATGCCTCTACTTTGCATTTGGTTAACCCGTCTGGAGCGCCCCTTACTGCGCGGATCCAGATTTGGACTGAACAGGGTCCTTTCGCAACTAAAGTCACGCAAAAAATCCCTGCCCGCGCTAGTAGTTCTCTGGTTTTAGATGGGCAAGCTCCGGGGTATAACCGGCTCGGGGTACTAGTGGAGGCCGAGGGGAAAGGGGTGCGCTCTTGGGTGAGTTCCACTTTGGCAACTGGAGCCCAAAAGGCTGGCGCAGTGCATTCGCCCGCTCTAGCCACCCCTTCCCATGAAGTGCTGATTCCGGCAGCTAAAATTACTGGTAAATCCAGTTTACGGGTGCTTAATCCCAGTAGGGAAGTGGCGACCTTGCAGGTATCGTTACTGGATACATCAGGGGAAACCCCGGTGTCCGCCCCCAAAAAGTTGCAGGTGTCAACAGGCGCGGTTTTCGATATTCCCTTGGGGGGAGTAAAAGACGGCCTGGCTGCGGTCAAGGTTAAATCAGATCAACCGGTAGTGGCAGCGGTCTTCGCGCAGGAGATCTTCGCTGCCCATAACACTTTGGCAGTGTATCCCTCAGTGCCAACCAACACTTCGGGAGCAGCTCTGAGTAATCAACAGGCGACGCATCTCGCTTTCGACAGCGCAAAAGAACAAAAAATTGTTTTATCTTCTGCCGGGAAAACCAAGGAGGTAGCGGTAAAACCGGGCGCCTTAACCTTAGTGAAAATACCTGAGGGTGTTTGGCAATGGCAAAGTGAAACTGCGCTGCACGCCGGTCAGCTGGTGGGAGATCCTGCCGGAACTTTCAGAACTATTGGGGTCGGAAAAGCAGTTCGCGAAATAGCCGCGATTACGGTAAAAACTAACCCCTAAGCCGCTATAACGGATAATAATCGGGTAAACCAAGAATAAAAGTTATCCCAAAATGTATTATTTAAAGAATTCTTGCGCTAATAACTAGAAGTATCCGGGAAAAACATCTTCGGGTAAACACCCAATTTCCGTACTGAGATGTTCCGCAAGCACTGCTTTAACTGCCTGTTCTAATTCCTGGGCGCTGCGGCAGCGCCACTGTATAGGCAAGCGGTAAACCACAATTCGAGTAGCCAGCTTCCCGCCCTTATCTGCGGGAAATAACCGTCCTAACACAGCCTGTGGCGACTCCCAGTCAGCCGGATCCGAGGGAGGAATATCTTCCACCCCAAATTCGATACGGTTTACTACCTCATGCTTGCGGGCAGCCTGGGTAGCCAAATCCACTACCAGCTGATCAAATTTTTCCCGCCGCGTCTTCCAAGCTGGGATCATCGGCAAGAGAGTCACTCCTCGCGCTCCGCGCCCATGGCGATCTCGCCTATTTCGTGTCAAACCCCTCACGAGAACGCACCTTACCGCGAGTTAGACTTGGGTTTTATTTCCCGCGCCGCTAACGTGCAATTGTGCGGGTAACTAGATCTTGTTCAAAAAATGGCTGCAACCAGGTGGCAGCCGCTACTTTAACCTATGTGTATAAGGATTCCACTGCTGTCCTCGGCCCCCTTGCTACCCAGGCAGAACCGCACGCCTATGATCTTTGTGCCGAACACGCAAATAATTTGACCGCTCCTCGGGGTTGGCAGGTCGTTCGGTTAGCCAGTGAGTTTACTCCTGCCGAGCCCAGTGATGATGATTTAGAGGCCTTGGCAAATGTGGTGCGGGAAGCTTCTAAGCGTCGGCATCTTCCCACTGCGAAAGTAAATAAGAACTGGGATGGGCGGCTGAGCCCCGAAGCCACCAGTGGAGGCAGCGGACATGTGGGACACGAGTACGATGCGAGCGTTAAACAGGGGCTGACTGCGGGGCGTCGGAGAGTGCAAGAGCAGCGCCGTGGCCATTTACGCCTCCTACCGGGAGGATTGCCGGATTAGCGCAGGGAATAGGTCAGATATAGATTTTACTGATCGAGCCTATAAATAAAGCAACCGCCTAACAATAGCGCAAAAAAACGTATCGGCGTGGCACAATAGATTTCATGACCGTGAAAATTTTGGTAGTGGACGACGATGAGGCACTTGCGGAGATGGTGGGCATTGTGATGTCAACCGAGGGTTATAAGTCTGTGTTTTGTCATCACGGTGATGAGGCTTTCGATATTTTTCAGGAAAGCCAACCGGATTTCGTGTTGTTAGACGTGATGTTGCCTGGCAAAGACGGAGTGGAAATCTGCCGGCAGATTCGCGCCGTATCCGATCTGCCGATCATCATGCTAACCGCTAAATCAGACACTGCTGATGTGGTGGCAGGGCTAGAAGCGGGAGCAGATGACTATATCCCCAAACCTTTTAAGCCCAAAGAACTGGTAGCCAGGATTAAAGCGCGGTTGCGGGGACGCACTAGCGAAGGTCAGGACGAGGATGTAGATCTGGGAGATCTTCATATAAACGTGGTGGCTCACGAAGTTTTCCGTGGCAATGAACGTATCGATCTGACTCCTTTAGAGTTCGACTTATTGCTAACCTTGGCGCGCTCGCCGTGGAAAGCTTTTAGCCGGGAAGAATTATTAGAAGATATTTGGGGATACCGGCATGCTAATACGGATACTCGTTTGGTGAATGTGCACGTGCAGCGGCTGCGAGCCAAGATTGAAGAAGACCCGGAACACCCCAAGATTGTGCGCACCGTGCGGGGAGTTGGCTACCGTGCTGGAGGCAACTAGGCGGCTATGAGCAGCCAACCCCCAGCCCAGGAGGCAGTGCTTAAAGAAATATCCGGCAGCTTTTGGGGATTGCTGCGGGAAAAACAATGGCGATCGGCTTTTAGCTGTCTGGGAAACCAAATTGCGAACTGGCCGATAGTGAATTTTTTTCTGTCTTCGATTTCTGCGCGACTAACCGCGCTGATGGCTTTAGCCACCGCGATGATGATGGTTATCTTGATTGTTTCCGTAACTTCGCATGTGTCTAATGGGATTTTTCAAAAACGTTTAAATATTGTGCTGCAAGATGCATCTTTGCGCACAGAAAGCTTGCAATCTGCTTTTGACGCTACGGTCACCGATTCCGTCAGTGGCGTACAAGATACGGCCTATACCTTAATGTCGGATCAACGAGATGCTTTGACAGGTGCAGGTGGGGTAGGGGCGATGCTGCTGCGGGATCCCAAAGAGACTCGCCCCCTAGCGATCAACGAAATTATTGACCCGGAACAACGCGCTTTAATCACTGCGCAGCTACGGAAAGCGGTTGAGCAAAAGAATGGACTCCACTGGCAATCAGTGTCTTTGAAAAACTCGCAAGAGCAGAAAATCCCCGGTATCATCGTGGGTTCGCGAGTATATCTACCTTTGGCGGGCAGCTACGAATTCTATATGGTCTATTCCTTAGCCTATGAGCAACAAACCATTTATATGGTAAACCAGGTACTAATTTTTGGAACAGTGGTGCTGCTCGGGGTGTTAACAGTCCTGATGGCGGCAGTTTCTTATTCGACTATGGCGCCTGCGCGGCGAGCAGCAAAAGCAGCACGCAAAGTCTCGGCCGGTAATCTGCAGATTCACCTGCCGGTACGCGGTAGCGATGAGTTAGCGCAGCTATCCCAAGCGTTAAACGATATGGCCAGTTATCTGCGAGAACAGATCAGCGACTACGAAGAGCTGGCAACTTTACAGCAGCGATTTGTATCTGATGTTTCCCACGAGCTGCGTACCCCGCTAGCCACTATTAGGATGGCTTCAGATTTGATTTATGATGAACGCGACCAGCTTTCGCCGACTAATGCCCGCTCCGCCACGATTCTGCACCGTCAAGTTGACCGTTTCGACAAGATGTTGGCGGATCTCATTGAGATTTCCCGAATTGATGCCTCCGTGGCCAAGCTTTCATTATCCGAGGTAAATCTAGGTTCTTTAGCAGGCGGAATTCTAGAGTCTAATCGAACTCTGGCAGAAAACATGGGAGTAGAGGTAGTTTTAGAAACCTACGGAGATACCGTGGCGCAGGTGGATGAAACTCGGATCAGCCGAATTGCTCAAAATTTGCTGGTGAACGCGATAGAGTTTGCGGAAGGTAAACCAGTGAAGGTTACAGTCGCCGGTTCAAAAACCGCAGTGGCTTTGCAGATCCGTGATCACGGTGCCGGTATGACTGACGCGGTTGCACAACATGTTTTTGACCGTTTTTATCGGGCGGATCCTTCCCGCAAACGTACCACTGGCGGTACCGGTCTGGGGCTCGCGATTTCTGCCGAGGACGCCGCTTTGCATTCCGGATTACTCACGGTTTTGTCCTGCCCCCAGCAAGGTTCTGCTTTTACTCTGTTATTGCCCCGCCAGCAGGGAGAAGAAATTGAGGATTTGCCAGAACAGGTTGAAAACCAGGATTTGATTACCGCTCGCTCCCAGTGGGCTATTAACCATCCAGAAGACATTATTTTGTCGGAGGATCTAGAGGATACTGCTTTGCAAGTGCGGCAATTGGAGACTAGTGAAAGCGCTCAGCAGGAAATCCCCGTGAGCGCAGCAGACAGCCTACCCCGAATGCCGGCCGAGCTGGGTGCCGATATGAAAGAATCCACTGCCGCTCAGCCATTGCCCCGCATGCCAGCGCCCGACACGGTGATTGATGTTCAAGAACGGATAAAGAATCTGGAAGGTGACGACGCTGCGCAAACCAGCCGGGATGGAAAGGCTGAGACTCAATGAACTGGTTTAGTCGTGAGCTTCGGCATCAGAAAAAGCAACTGTTGCGGAGGTGGCGAAAAGAATCGCCCGTGCCCTTAGTAAAGTCTGCTGCGTCCTCGAAAACCTCAAGAAATGAGAAAATCTGCGGGAGGAAGCGGCTTCGCTTAGGGATCCTGTCCACCTTTCTAGCTTTCAGTTTGGCGGCTTGCGCATCCCTTCCTGACTCTGGACCGGTGCATGAAGGCGAAGTGAATCCGGATTCTCGTAACCCGCTCGCCCAGCTGGCTACGGGACCGATTGATGGATCAACTCCCGAGAAACTAATTGCGGATTTCCAACAGGCCTGTGCAGCAGGTACTTACGATGATTTTGGAATTGCTAAACAGTTCCTAACCTCTGGTACTCGTCGCAAATGGCAACCGAAAACTCAAGTAACAGTGCTGAAACCTAAGACGGAACTAAAAATAGTTTTTTCTGATGGAGCGAAGATTGCTACCGGAAGTGGACAACCGGTATTGCGGGTCAACAAAGTGGGAATGAGGCAGAGTTTCCGGCAAGAGGAAACCCTTAAATACGAGTTGGCGAAAGAACATGGCCAGTGGCGGATCAGTTCGCTGCCTGACGGAGTGGTGCTAACCAATACGGCGTTTAAAAATGCTTATTCGAAACGCAACGTTTACTACTGGTCAAGCGATAATCGCTTTTTAATTCCAGATCCTCGGTGGGTGCCACGTAAAAGCATTGCTCAATACCTATTGACGGCACTATTTTCTGCCCCTACCAGTGATCTTGAGGGTGCGGTCAGTGTGGTAGAACCGATCACCAAGATTCCTTCTAACTTGGTTACTATGCAAGGACGTAAAGCGATGGTTGAACTCCCTGACACTTTGCGATTACGTTCTGAAACGGAAATGACAAGGGTGTATCAGCAGGTAAATGCCACTTTGTTGGGGATTGCCGGGATTGATGAGGTTACAGTTTCGCAAAACGGTAAAGCTCTACCGGATCCTGCTGAGCAGTCAACCCCGGTAAAGAAGCAGATGATGCTGGGGGTTAAGAATGGGGCGGTAGTCGAGGAATCCGATACCCGCTCCGGGGTATTTACAACGGCACAAGACTTGGGCGGGGAAATTACTTGGCCTACTCCCGGGCCTGTCGGCACTGATTTCCAGGTTGCGATTCGTGGGGGTAAGGAACTGGTACGCTTGCAACGCGGAAAAGCCCCCCAGGTCCTTTACCGAGGCGAGAATCTGCGGGTTCCGCAAGTTGACCCTTGGGGCTGGGCATGGACTGGGGATGCTTCCAAACCAGGGGATATGGTGGCAGTAAATAGCCATTTCCAGGTGGCGAGAGTGAAA
The DNA here is from genome assembly GCF_902489465.1 of uncultured Varibaculum sp. Taxonomy (GTDB): domain Bacteria; phylum Actinomycetota; class Actinomycetes; order Actinomycetales; family Actinomycetaceae; genus Varibaculum. The sequence continues at coordinate 7,962 of NZ_CABTZZ010000022.1, forward strand.
ATCCCTGAGGGTGAAAACTGGAGAATCCCGTTCTTTGCGCTTAGTGCTCCCGGGGTGCGCGGCCTAATCGTATGGCAGGTGGGCTACAGTTTCCAAGGCAATATGGTAACTGTGATCCGCGGGGAAGATGGTACCCCTATCCAACTCAAAGTGGGCAACCTAGGTACCGATATCTTGTCTGACGTAACTTCGGCTGCTTGGATTGATTCGGGCCAGGTAGCAGTTCTGCAACCGGCAGACACCCCGAAAATACAGGTTCTGGCGGTGAACTCGTATGATGAAACCTTTGAGGCGGCGCCGAAGTCTCAATACTTGGTGCCTAATCCTTTCGACGGGAATGTGCAGGTAGTTAACGAGCTAGGAACCCGGCTAGGACATATTCAACAGTCGTGGCGAGTACTCGGAAATGGGGTTTCTTATCCCGCGTTTTCAGCAAGCAGTTAACGTCCCCATCCGGTCGCTTCTGATTTCAGATTTTTTAGCTTTGATGGTTTGAGGTGCTTTGGTTACCAAGATAAATCACTCTCGGTTTTCCTGAGAGAATTATTTTTGAAAACAGCACTGCAGCTGGCGACAGCAAGCTGTACCTATGGCAGACCATCTTTATTCCAACCATCCTCCAAAGTTAGCTACCCTAGCCGGAGCACAGGTAGCTAAAACCTATCGGTATTTTTCTACCCTGATATTTCCGGAAAGCTGCCCCGGCTGTGGGCAATTGGATACCCGGTTATGTGATCGGTGTAGAGGGAGGTTTTTGCGCCCTCCCATAAGAGTTAGTGCAGCTATTCCCCTCGATGCAGATGTAAATGAGATTTGGACTCTCAGTACTTACCGAGGCTCAGCTCGTAAAGTTGTGTTGGCGATGAAACACTCGCGATCTCCTTACTATCAAGAGCTTCCATTCTTTTTTGGAGCGGCAGCCGGTAAGAGCCTGGCTGCCAGTTTTCGGCGGCCGGTCATAGTGTGTCCGGTGCCTTCAACCTTTCGGTTTGGTAAAACTGCGATCTCGTCTACCGCTGGCAGGTTGGCTGCCGGCATTACCTCCTGTTTGGAGGCCGAAGGAGTAGCCGTCAGGTTATCGGGCTTGCTAGAACTCAAACCAGGTAGTAAAAAACAGGCGGGGCGCAGCTTTGAAGAGCGGATTCGCGGCCGGGTAGGAAGTATACGGCTAGCAGTGGGGACAGATTTAGATTTCAGTAAGGAAGTGCTGCTAGTCGACGACGTGATTACCACCGGAGCGACCATTCGGGAGGCAGCCCGGGTAATAAATGGGAAACAAGCACAGGTGAAAGCAGTGTTCTCATTGAGCGTAGCGGAAGGCAGCCTCAAAACCCCTTAATAATTCCCGGTAATGCGGTAAAATTTTGGTACTTGAAAAGCCCAAAGATGGGCGAAAGGGGGGTGGTAGCTGCAATCACCGCGACCGGAATGATCCGGCTCGCATCGATTCGGGATCTTCGATCCCCATACTGTGCCCTGGAGGACACCAATGGAAATTATCGTTGAAGCACGAAACGCTGAAATCCACCCCAATTTCCGCCAATATGCCGAGGAAAAAGTCGCTAAGGTTGAACAGTTCTATCCGCGTGTACAGCGGGTAAACGTGGAACTCACTCACGAACCAAATCAGCGGCAAGCAGATACTTCCGAGAAAGTGGAACTGACAGTTTTCGGAAAGGGGCCGATTATTCGCGCAGAAGCCAGTTCTTCTGACCGTTATGCCTCAGTAGATATTGCTTGTGGCAAACTATATGAACGTTTGCGTCGCGCCCGTGATCGGGCTAAGGATCATCGCCGCCACCGGGATTTGCACCGCCAAGAAGAGCCTTTAAAGATTGAGGAACTTAATTTGAAAGATGCGGCGAAGGCGGTCACCCCGAAAGATGATGAGTTTTCCCCCGATATTGCGCGAGAGAGGAAAATCGGGGTACCTGATGAAAGCCAATTAGGGGATTCTCCAGTGGTTGTGCGGCAAAAACTGCACGAAGCATCAGTGATGACTGTTAGTGAGGCGCTCTACCAAATGGAACTGGTGGGACATCCCTTCTTCGTGTTTATCGATTCCGAAACCATGCAACCGTGCGCGGTTTATCACCGTCGTGGCTGGACCTATGGGGTTATTCGCCTGGATGCCACCGCGACTCCTCGGGAGAAATAGTCGCCATAGTTGCCGATTATTTGCCACTAGTGACTTCCAACTAGTTGGAACAGTTAGTTTTTAGTCTATAGCCCGTGGCCTAGATGCCTAGGAACAGGTGGTAAACCCAGAAAAATCAGGAGGGGGTCGCTGACGGACGTCAGCGCCCCCCTCCAACTTATAGTCAGCGCATCTGGAAACGGCGATTGCCGTCATTCCACCCAGTTTTTTCCAACAGTCGGGGCTGTGCGGTATCACGGTCAATCCGCCAGCCGGGATCAGTGAGCATTCTAGAAATCGCTAGCCCCACCCCAATGGATAAAACCACGAAAAACACTTGGACAAGAGCAGCGGTTGCTTGTGGAATATCGCCATTCGAAAGGTGAGTAATAGCGGCATAGAGGGGGACTCCGGGAATCATAATCACCACTGCGGGCACTGTCAGTGAGGTACGGGAGAACCGGAAACCACTGAGGCGAGAAATAAAATGTGCCACGATCCCAATAGTTAAAGCTGCCAGGCCCACGGCTGCCTGCGGTAGCATCCCTTGTGCCACCAGAAAAAGTCGTCCTACATTGGCAAATCCCGCAACCAGGGCAGCACAAATTGCCACTTGCGGGCGGATTGAAAACAGCACGGCGAAACCGAACGAAGCAACTACTGAACAAATAAATTGCAGCAGGTATAGAACTACTCCGGTGACCGGGAAAGCCGTGGGTGGGTCAATATGCCACTGAAATAAGGTAGCAACCATCCAAACCGAAATCCCCCCCGAAATCACCAACATAATAACGTAGGTCATGCGAGAAATTCCGGCAAGGAAATCCATTCTTACCAAGTCTAATATGGCAGTTACCAGCGGGAATCCGGGAACCAGAAACAATACTGCGGAAATAATTCCTTGCGGGTGTCCAACCGAAACTAGCCCGGTAAACACCAATGCTGAACTAATAGCCATGTAAATCAAGGAAGCAAGGAGACCGCAAAGCATCCACACCCCAAAATGGTTGGCATGCCGTTTTAGCATCGTGCGGCGCAATATCTGCCCGCAAAGAGCCGCAATCGCCACCACTAAGCATTCGACCAGTCCGCCCCGGTTAAGAAAACAAAAGCCTGCGCAGGCAACCCCGGAGGCTAAGCAGTTGATAACGGCAGGATACGGCGGCTTGTGATTGATAATCTCATCGATCCGCTGTTGGACGTCTTCAACTAGTAGTCCCGGTTTCAAAGAGCGCACAAACAGGCGTAAATCATCTAATCGTGCAGCATTAGTGCCAAATGCACGCTGCTCATGGGATTCAGTTCGGAAAGTTCCATGAGCATAAACAGAAGTGACTATTTCTGAAAAAGTTACTTGCGAGTGTTGGGCATCAATTCCGACAGCGTTGGCTAGCCTCGCCATCGAAAACTTAACCAGATAAGCACTAGCTCCAGCCGCTAGCAAGGTGCGTCCCAGGTGGGTTACCACCCCAGATTGGGCAGCTAGCCGGTCACGTAAGGCGCGAAGCTCGTCATGCTCGCTACCGTGGGGATTAAGAGTATCCGCTTTGGACTCGCCTAAAACGTCATCTGAGGACGAAGCGTGTTTGTCGGTATTGATGTTATTTTGGGAGAATTCTTGCTGCATAAGGCAATTATCTCCCCTAAACTTCACGGCTATCCAGGACGAAAGAGGTAAATCAGGGGCGATAATTATTACAATGCGCCAGCCCACTTAGGGATGACGCATTGTAAAACTAAAGTATCGATAGGTTTACAGGCCACCGATGATTTGTGCGATTAGGATCTTACCCACCATCGCCAAGGGGTATACCAGGGAGTAACCAAGCGCCACTCGCGGATCAAAGTTAGTGCGGTTATTTGCATAGGCGAGGACGGCCGGCTGAGTTTGCGCCCCAGCCAACAGACCAGATAGGCGGGTTCCACCCATCTTGAAGCCGTAGCGCATCACGAAATACAAACCGAAGCCTACGGTGAGGGTAACTGCCATACCCACCAGTAGAATCCCTAGCCACGCCCCGGAAGTAAAGGCTTTCATAATCTGACCACCAGCGTTATAGCCAGCTTGAGCCAAGAACACCAACAGACCGAACTCGGCAAGCACCTGACTTGCGGTATAAGGCAAAGCGGTGGGGAAGGGGCCAATGCGTCCTACCCGGCCGAAAATAAGCCCTACTAGCAGCGTTCCAGCTGCAGAACCAATCGTGAAGTACTCGCCACTGGGAGTAAGAATGGGGAACTCACCGATTAGCAGTCCCAAAACCATGCCGACACCTAAAGCCACCGGATTAATAGAAGTCAAGCCGGTAGTGGAATCCCCAAAATACTTGGATAGCTCTTTAAGGTTTTTGGTGGGTGCCACTACCCGAACCCGGTCGCCCATCTGAAGTACCAGGTCAGCGCGCCCTAGCATATCGGTATCGCCACGCCGTACCCGCGACACGGTCGCTTGGTAACGTTCCTCTAGGCCAAGCTCCCCTAAAGTGCGTCCAGCCAGCTTCGGATCAGAAATAGTGATTCGGCGATAGTCCCAATCCCGCCGGTCGGCAGCAAGGGAAATCGACGAACCATGTCCCAGTTCAGAAACCACTTCGACCACCAAGTTTTGCGGACCAACTACGGTCACCAGGCAGCCTTTAGCGAGTTTAGTGTCGGCAGTGGGACGCACAATCGGCCCGTCCTCGGTTTCCCGAAGCCGGGAAAAACGCACGTTTTCGCCAACATGGGCACGGATATCGCGCACCGAGGGGCGGTCGTCCCGCTCAACCCGCACCGTGCGAGAAACCAAAGATGCGGGGCGGTCTTTATCGTTCTTGCCATAGTTGAGAGCTAAGGTAGCCACGATTAGCATTCCGAAAACGCCAAACAAGTAAGCAATGGAATAGGCAACTGTTGCCGACTGTTCATCACCAGAGGCCGCGCCGGCAGCAGCTAGAGCCGGGGTGTTAGTAATTGCGCCCGCAAAAGTACCGCCGATAGTGGCCGCATCCATTCCCGCGATTTTGCCTAGCACGCAGGCAACTACGCCCCCGCCGGCTAAAACCGCGAAAGTAGCGGCCATAATCCCTAAAGATTTTTTAAGAGAAGCAAAGAAAGAATTCCCCGAGTTAATCCCGATAGCAAAAGCAAATAGAGCCAGACCGAGTTTTCCGAACTCATGCGGGAATTTGGAAACCATATCCAAGCCCTCGGCGGTACCCCAAGCGGAAATCCCGATAGCTAGGAAAAGGACTGCAGCCGCCCCCAATCCGATTCCTTTGATCCGGAAATGCCCCAGGTACATCCCGATCCCGATTAACCCGAAAAGTACAAGTACTGGCTGTTCTGCCAGGTATTGGAAGACTGTCTGCACGGTTCCTCCTTGTAAAGCCATACGACAGTATCTATCTTGTCATAGCCTCTCCTACGACTGTCAGACCAAAGTCCATTTAAGAGGTGAAAATAGCGAGGAGTGTGTCACCATTACGATGAAAATTCGATACTTGTCCGGTAGGCGAACTTAGCTTCGTGTATCAAAACGTGAGACGAAGCCCAGTGCAAATGGTGTGGAACGTAGAGTTTAGCTTGTTATGACGAAACGAATCATTGAGCTAGTCGCCCTAGTACTGCTGGTACCAGAGAGGGCTAGACACGTCTAAAAACGTTTCGAGACGTAGCAAGCCCTAGGTAACAGCACCTAGGGCTTTTTTGTTTATAAAAATCAAAGAAATATTTACCAGAACGGGGATGACGATGAGCAACAAGGAGCAATCACCAGGCGAAGCTCCTCCTCCCAAAAGGATGAGTGGCGCTCGGGCAGTGGTCGCTACCCTGGAACGCCTGGGAGTGACCGATGTGTTTGGTTTACCCGGAGGGGCAATCATGCCGGTTTTCGATGCGCTCTATGACTCGCAGATCAACCAGATCATCGTGCGTCACGAACAAGCCGCGGGACATGCGGCGGAAGGTTACGCACTCTCGAGCGGGAAAACCGGAGTAGCAATCGTAACCTCTGGGCCGGGAGCCACCAACCTGATGACCGCTTTGGCGGATGCCCATATGGATTCGGTGCCGCTGGTGGCAATCTCGGGGCAGGTGGCTGCTAGTGCGATCGGTACTGACGCTTTCCAAGAATCTGACGTAGTGGGAGTGTCGATGCCGATAACCAAACACAATTTTTTGGTAACTGAGCCGGAAGATATTCCTGTTACTTTGGCGAAGGCTTTCCATTTGGCCTCTACTGGTCGTAAAGGCCCGGTGCTGGTAGATATCGCCAAAAATGCCCAAGTTGGCGAACTTGTTTTTTCTTGGCCGGTAACAGTGGATTTACCTGGATATAAAGTGCCGAGTAAACCACACGCTAAGCAAATAAAAGCCGCTGCCAAACTGATGGCGAAGGCAGAACGGCCAGTCCTCTATGTTGGCGGAGGAGCGCTGGCGGCCGAAGCGACGGCAGAGCTAAAGGAACTGGTGGAAGTTACCGATTTCCCGGTAGTGCTTACCTTGACCGCGCAAGGGGCGTTCCCGTCCTCGGATCCCCATTGCCTGGGAATGCCGGGGATGCACGGTTCGGTGCCGGCGGTGACCGCCTTGCAACGCGCGGACGTAATGGTGGCGCTAGGGACACGTTTCGATGATCGGGTAACTGGTCGCCTGGATGCTTTTGCTCCGGATGCGAAAGTGATTCACGCCGATATTGACCCCGCCGAAATCTCGAAAAACCGGGTAGCGGACATACCGATCGTGGGAGACCTGCGGCAAACCCTACAGGGACTACTGCCGAAAGTTAAAGAGGAAATGCAGCGAAACCCGCGAGACATTTCCGGTTGGAAGCACCATTTGGATTACATCTGTGAGCGTTACCCGCTTTCCTATGATGAACCAGATGACGGTCTCCTCCCCGCCCAATATGTGGCTAAACGGATCGGGGAAATGGTGGGTAAGGACGCGATTTATTGCACCGGCGTGGGACAACACCAAATGTGGTCGCAGCAGTTTTTGCCCCACGAGAACCCGCGCGGCTTCCTCACTTCCGCCGGCTTAGGGACGATGGGGGTAGCAATTCCCGAGGCAATCGGGGCGCAAGTAGCTAACCCGGATGCGCAAGTCTGGGCGATTGACGGGGACGGGTGTTTCCAAATGACCAACCAGGAGCTCGCGGTCGCTACCTTAGAGAATCTGCCGATTAAAGTGGCGATTATTAACAATTCGGTGCTGGGAATGGTGCATCAGTGGCAAGAACTATTCTTTGACTCGCGCTTTTCGGGCACTTTATTACAAGACGGAGAAGGCGGAAAGGACATTCCCGACTTCGTGAAACTGGCGGAAGCCTATGGCGCGCTAGGGTTGCGGGCTCGAACCAAAGAACAGGTTGATGAGGTAATCGCGCAGGCAATGCAAACCAATGATCGTCCGGTGGTGATTGATTTTCGAGTCTCTACCGATTCCCAGGTCTGGCCGATGGTTCCGGCGGGCGAGTCGAATAGCAATATTATCTATGCAGGCGGGCAAGGTCCGGTCTGGGAAAGTGAGGACTGATCGTGATGGAGAATCGCCACACCCTTTCCATCCTGGTAGAGAATAAACCCGGCGTCCTCGCTAGGGTAGCTGCCCTGTTTACCAGGCGAGCTTTCAACATTCATTCCCTGGCGGTCGGAGAAACCGAAGAACCATCGATTTCTCGGATAACCGTACAGGTAGATGCGGAAAATTTACCTTTTGAGCAGGTAACTAAACAGTTAAACAAACTGATAAACGTGCTAAAAGTGGTGGAGCTACATCCTCAGGACTCGGTTACCCGCAAGTTTGTACTGTTTAAAGTGCAGGCGAATGCAGATAACCGTTCCCAGGTGCTACAGATTGTGGATCTATTTCGCGCTTCGGTAGTAGATGTTCACCGCGAATCGCTGGTTATCCAGGCAGCCGGGGTGCAATCAAAACTAGAGGCATTAATGGAAACCTTAGCGCCTTACGGAATTAATGAAATCGTGCAATCGGGGGCGGTCGCCATCGGCCGCGGTCCGCGTTCAATCACCGATCAACTAAAGGAGAAATAGCAATGGCTGAGATTTTTTATGACAATGACGCGGATACATCCGCACTTTCCGGTAAGAAAGTTGCCATTATCGGATACGGTTCGCAAGGTCACGCCCACGCCCTCAACCTGCGCGATAGCGGGGTAGAGGTAGTCGTAGGGCTGCGGGAAGGCTCGTCCTCGGTAGCTAAAGCTAAAGAGCAGGGGCTAGAGGTCAAATCGATTGAGCAGGCAACCGCAGAGGGCGACATCGTAATGGTGCTTGCGCCTGACCAGGTACAGCGGACTGTTTATGCCGAGCAGATTGCCCCGAATCTGAAACCGGATGCCGCGATTTTCTTCGCCCACGGCTTCAATATCCGTTTCGGGTATATTCAACCCGGTGCTGGCCACGACGTGTGTATGGTGGCGCCGAAAGGCCCTGGTCATAAGGTTCGTGCCTCCTATGAAGCCGGTTACGGAACCCCGGCGGTTATCGCGGTGGAACAGGACGAATCCGGCAATGCTTGGCAAGTAACTAAGGCCTATGCGAAAGCTCTGGGAGCAACCCGGGCAGGGGTAATTAAGACTACTTTTACCGAGGAAACCGAAACCGATTTGTTCGGGGAACAGGCAGTGCTCTGTGGCGGAGTATCGCATCTGATTCAAGCCGGTTTTGAGACATTGACCGCGGCCGGTTATCAACCGGAGATCGCCTACTTCGAGGTTTGCCACGAAATGAAACAGATCGTGGATTTGATTAACGAGGGCGGGATCACCAAGCAACGCTGGTCTTGTTCGGACACCGCCGAATACGGCGACTACGTGTCGGGGCCGCGAGTAATTACTGATCAGACCCGCCAGGCTATGCGTGACATTTTGTCCGATATTCGCGACGGTTCTTTCGCGCAGCGTTTCATCAATGATCAAGACAACGGAGCTCAGGAGTTTAAACAGATGCGTGCCACTGAAGAAGCCCACCCGATTGAGAAAGTTGGGCGCGAACTACGTGCCATGTTCTCGTGGAATCAAAGTGATGATGACTACCAGGAAGGGCAGGCGCAGCGCTAAGGGCGGACTTCTCATGATGACCATAGCTGCTGTTGTGGGCGGTTCCCGAAAAGTGTTCGGGGGACCCCGGTGAGCCTTGCTTCGCTCGGCTCAAGCCCCCTCTCGCATCTTTTCGGGAACCAGCCTACGGCAAAGCGAGGAACTTCCTTTACGGGGATAAACAACAGGTAAAGGAAAATCAATGAGACGGATAGTCCGCCGCGTAGCGTGGAGGAAGGTAGGTAAAGACTATGGGTAATAGCATTAAGCTCGCGGTTATTCCCGGGGACGGGATTGGTAAAGAGGTAGTAGCTGAAGGACTAAAGGTTATGGACGCTGCCTTGGCTGGTAGCCGGATTAGCGTCGATAAAACCGAGTTCAACCTGGGGGCTGCCCGCTACCGGGAGACCGGAGAGATTCTGCCCGAGGCAGAGCTGGAAAGCATTAAGCGGCATGACGCGATTTTGCTGGGGGCAGTCGGAGACCCGGCGGTTCCCTCGGGAGTGCTAGAACGCGGCTTGCTGCTCAAGCTACGTTTCAGTCTGGATCACTATGTGAATCTGCGTCCCGCCCACTACTACCGGGGAGTCCCCACTCCGCTGGCTAATCCAGGAGAGATTGACTTCGTGGTAGTTCGAGAGGGCACCGAAGGTTTGTACTGTGGAAACGGTGGGGCGATTCGGGTGGGAACTGATCAAGAAATCGCCACCGAAGTCTCCGTTAATACTGCTTTTGGAGTCGAACGGGTGGTGCGCTTCGCGTTTGCCCAGGCTGCCAAACGGCGTCAGCACGTAACCCTAGTGCATAAGCACAATGTGCTGGTTCATGCCGGACATCTGTGGCGGCGAACGGTAGAGCAGGTAGCTAAAGAATATCCCGAGGTCACCTGGGATTATGCCCATGTCGATGCCGCCACTATCTACCTGGTACAAGACCCGGGGCGTTTCGACGTAATCGTCACCGACAACCTGTTCGGCGATATTTTGACTGACGAAGCGGGAGCGATTACCGGGGGGATTGGACTGGCAGCCTCGGGAAATATTAATCCCGACCGCACCTTCCCCTCCATGTTTGAGCCAGTGCACGGCTCGGCTCCCGATATTGCTGGAAAGGGAATCGCTGACCCCACGGCTACGATTGCTTCAGTAGCGATGCTGCTAGAAAACGAGGGTGCGAGGAAACCGGCGGAAAATATCCGCGCCGCGATAGCCGCCGATATGGAAGAGCGCGCCCTAGCCTCCGCGCAAGGTCACCCCTTGCAGCGCAGTACCAGCCAGATCGGGGATGCGATTGCTGCCCGCCTCTAACGGAAACGGATAATCGCTACTTACGGCGAAAAAAGTAAAACGTGGCCACTGAGTGACCGAGGAACAGAGTTTAGGAACAAAAACAGGCTCCCCGGAGCCGGAAAGAACACAATGATGAGTGAGAATGGTTTAACCCATGAGCCAACCCAGTTAGAGGCAGCATCGCAAGTTCCACTACCGACCGCGGATCAGTTGGCGGGGCGCTTTGCTTTGCAAACTAACCAGCATCCAGCTAGCGACAAAGAATACCGCGAGATTATGGATTCCCTGTCTTTCGGTTCTCATTTCGGGGATCACATGGCGGTTGCCGACTGGAAAGCAGGTGAAGGGTGGAGCGGACACCGCGTGCAAGCCTTCGAAAACTTGAGTCTGTCGCCAGGAGCCGTAGTGTTCCACTACGGGCAAGAAGTCTTTGAGGGGCTAAAAGCCTACCGTCACAAAGATGGATCGATCTGGGCTTTCCGCCCCCGCTACAATGCTGCCCGCATAAATGCATCGGCGCGGCGCCTGGCGTTACCGGAAATTCCGGAAGAAGACTTCGTCGCTTCGGTAGTTGACCTGGTGCGTGCCGATAAACGCTGGGTGCCGACTGCCCCTAACACTTCCCTCTATATTCGTCCCTTTATCATTGCAACTGAACCCTACCTGGGGGTACATTCTGCCAATGAAGCGAAATATCTGGTGATTGGTTCTCCTTCTGGCGCCTATTTCTCAGGCGGGGAAGCCAAAGGAGTGTCTATTTGGGTTGACCGCCACTATCATCGGGCAGGTCCAGGCGGGACTGGGGAAGCTAAATGCGGTGGCAACTATGCGGCTTCCCTGCTGCCTCAAAATCTGGCGGCTGAAAAGGGTTATGAACAGGTCTGTTTCTTGGACACCAAACGAGGAGAAAACCTGGAAGAACTGGGCGGCATGAACGTGTTCGTAGTGCGGGCAGACGGTTCAGTACACACCCCACGCCTGACTGGCGTAATCCTGGAGGGTGGGACTCGCTCGGCGATTTGCCGGCTGCTGCGCGATAGTGGCACTCCGGTTTTTGAACGCGATATTTCCCTAAAATCGCTGGTAGAAGATATCCGCTCGGGTGAAGTAAGCGAAGTGTTTGCCTGTGGAACTGCCGCGGTAGTAACCCCGATTGGGCGGCTCGGTTCCGATGATTTCGAGGTGGAAGTGCCTTGCGGATCAGTCACTGCCAGTATTCATCAGCGCCTGGTAGACATCCAAAATGGGGAAGCTCCCGATCCTTACGGCTGGACGTATCAGCTTTGTGACTAGCTAGCGTTTAGAAGGGCGCCGGTTCCGCTGTTAACAGCGGAATCACCCCTCATCCTCGTAAGCCCGTACCCCCGCCAACAATAGACAATATTTTTTAGGAGAAAAATGGCTTATCCGCTTCGTTCAAGAATTTCCACTGCCGGCCGCAATATGGCAGGTGCCCGCTCGCTGTGGCGAGCCACCGGCATGAGTGACAGTGATTTTGGGAAACCGATTATCGCCATCGCCAACTCCTTTACCCAATTTGTGCCGGGTCACGTACATCTAAACCAGGTATCCCCGCTGGTAGCGCAGGCTATTGAAGCTGCAGGTGGGGTGGCGAAAGAGTTCAACACCATCGCCATTGATGACGGGATCGCCATGGGGCACCAGGGGATGCTCTATTCTTTGCCCAGCCGGGAAATCATCGCCGACAGCGTGGAATATATGGTGAACGCCCATTGCGCGGACGCCTTAGTCTGTATCTCCAACTGCGACAAAATCACCCCGGGAATGCTGATTGCCGCTATGCGGCTGAACATTCCCACCGTGTTTGTCTCCGGCGGTCCCATGGAGGCTGGGCGAGGGATCGACCCCAAAATGATTGTGGGGCCGTCCCAAAGCGGGCACGGCAACCTGATTACCGTAATGAACGCCACTGCTGACCAGGAGATTTCTGATCAACAGCTGACCGAGATCGAAAAAGCGGTCTGCCCTACTTGTGGGTCCTGTTCGGGAATGTTCACCGCTAACTCCATGAATTGCCTGACTGAGGCACTGGGGTTGGCACTGCCCGGAAATGGTTCTACCTTGGCGACGCATGCTGCGCGCCGCGACTTATTTACCCAGGCGGGCAAGGTAATCGTGCAGCTGTGCGAGCGTTACTATGGCCAGGAGGAGGACGCAGTTTTGCCTCGGGCAATCGCTTCCCGGGAGGCATTCCTGAACGCCATGAGTCTAGATATGGCGATGGGAGGCTCCTCCAATACGGTGTTGCACCTGCTGGCAGTTGCTCGCGAAGCGGGGGTGCGCTTTGACCTGGAAGATATTTCCCGACTGGGGCGCAGCGTGCCTTGTCTGTGCAAGGCGGCGCCTAACCACAATGATTACCATATGGAGGACGTGCATCGCGCCGGCGGGATCCCGGCACTGCTGGGAGAACTTGACCGCGCCGGGCTATTAAACCGTGAGGTCACCTCGATTCACGCGCCCTCGCTAGAAAAATGGCTTGCCGATTGGGACGTACGGGGTGGCTCTGCGACTGAACAGGCGGAAGAATTGTTTAAGGCAGCTCCTGGGGGAGTGCGTACTACCGAGCCGTTCTTCACTGCTAACCAGTGGAAAGACCTGGATACCGATACGGTCAGTGGTTGTATCCGCGATACCGCTCACGCCTATTCGGCCAACGGGGGATTGACGGTTTTGCGGGGGAATCTGGCAGAAAAAGGTGCCATTATTAAAGCCGCTGGAATCGATAGCGACCTGTACCATTTCCGCGGTAAAGCGATCGTGATGGAATCCCAAGAAGAGGCCATTGAGAAAATCCTAAATCACAGTGTTAAGCCTGGTCACGTAGTAGTGATTCGCTACGAAGGGCCGGCGGGCGGGCCGGGAATGCAAGAAATGCTCTACCCGACCTCCTTCCTAAAGGGGAGAGGATTGGGTAAAAAGTGCGCCCTAATCACCGATGGGCGGTTTTCGGGTGGTACTTCCGGGATTTCGGTGGGGCATATTTCTCCCGAGGCCGCTGATGGGGGCTTAATTGCCCTAATCGAGGACGAAGACGAAATCACGATTGACATCAATACTGAATCCTTGACCCTAGAGGTGCCGGAAGCAGAACTGGGTCGCCGCCGTCAGCAAATGGAGCAGCGTCCTCATCCGTACACTCCGCGTAGCCGCAAACGCACAGTTTCTGCCGCTCTGAAACTCTACGCTGCCTGCGCTTTAAGTGCCGACCAAGGTGGCGCGCGCGATGTAAGTCGGGTGACAGGTTAAAGTTCTGAATGCCAATAACCTCCGGTATTACTGAGCTGGCTGTCAAAAAGATGCGAATGGGGGCTTGAGTCGAGCGAAGCAAGACTCACCGGGGTCCCCAGAGCGCTTTTTGGCGGCCAGCGTCACGATACCAGCGTGCGTTTAGATAAGCAGTTTTGACGAGTAGTAACGGCTGAGTAGCTGAGCTGGGGGATGAAAAGATGCGAGAGGGGGCTTGAGCCGAGCGTAGCTAGGCTCACTGGGGTCCCCCGAGTGCTTTTCATCCCCCGGCGGTACCCAGCCCGGGTGTCGGCGAGCTACTTAAGTGCTAGGTCGTTGGTGTTTTCGGTGCCGCGGAACACTACCCACTTCCACCAGGCGAACTCGCCAATGAAGTTAAGAATCATGGTTACGCCCTTGATAATGAAATCGTTGACGCCGGCGTTGGCGGCCAGCGCCCCCAGCCACATAGTGATGGGGATAAAGAAGGCGTAGAAAACCGCAACTTTGGCCATTGCGATCGGAACGTTATTGGCGGACTTAAAGGTGTAACGCCGGTTGAGGGTGAAGTTATAGATCACCGACAAAGTAATGGAAATAAAGTGGGTCCAAGCGTAGGGCAGGGGAGTTAACCACTCTAAAAGGGAGAAGCTGGCGGCCTCCACCAACCCGGCGGAGATAGATAACAAAGTGAACTTAAGGGCTTGAATGGCAGCGTCTTTACCCTTAGCGGCCTCGCCGGTCAAGGGAGCTTTTGTGGTAGCTGTGGGTTCGCCCTCGGTTTCCGAGGGAAGATTTCCTTCCGAGTTCATCGAATCGCCTCCAATTGTGCGAAAATCTTTTTATTTGCCGGGTAAATATCTTTAAAAGCCGCGAACATTTGGTCGTAGCGGTCTTTGTGCTCAAGGTTCGGCTGATAGGAGGCGGTTACCGGAACCAGGGAAGAAGCTTCCGCTAAGGAAGGTATTTCCCCTAGTCCGGCGGCTATCACCAGCGCGGCTCCTACCGCTCCTACATCTTGCGGATTGGCTACTGTGTCCACGGGTTTGCCGGTAATATCAGCCAGAATCTGGCAGGTTACCGGGCTGAGTGCCCCGCCGCCAACAAACCGCAACCGGGGAGCAGTCTTGATTTTCTTTTCTTGAGTTTCCAGGAACCAGCGCACGTGGTAACACACGCCCTCTGCCACTGCGCGCAGCAGCTCAGTTTTCCCGGTTTCTAGACCAATCCCGATAAAGGCTCCTCGGGCATTGGGGTCTTCGAAGGGGCAGCGGTTGCCGTGTAGCCAAGGCGCGAATAGCACCCCACCGGCTCCGGCGGGTGCGGACTCGATTACGGTTGACATGTATTCATAGAGGGAATGGAACTCGGATTCGGGATCTTCCGCCACATCTCTCTGGTCCAGGTAAATATGGATTTCATCTTTAGCTAGGTGATCACGTACCCACTCGAGGCATTTTCCGGCGGTTTCCATCTCGGCGAAATAGTTATAGTTTCCGCTGATAGCTCCCACCACGGTGGCAATCATGGCGGAAGTATCAATCGTGATCTTGTCGGTTACGGTTTCCACCCAACCGGAAGTACCCATGTATACGTGAGTGTCGCCCTTCCTAGCGGCACCGGCTCCTACCGGGATCAGGGAAGCGTCCCCTCCTCCGGAAAAGACCGGCACCCCTGCTTTTAGTCCGAGTTCGCGGGCTTGCTGAGGGCGAAGCTGCCCCACAATATCGGTAGAAGCCACAATCGGTGGCATCAGCTGCGGGTCTACCTTCAGCATCTTCAGCATCGCGGGGCTAAAACGTTTTTCTTTTGAGCGGATATCGTACAGCAGCGTAGAAAACGCGCTGTCCTCACTCATAGTAAATTCGCCGGTCATCCGGGCAATGATCGCATCTTTAACGTCTAACCACTTGTGAGCCTTGGCTAGTTCCTCTGGCCGGTTTTCTTTCATCCAGTGATATTTCCAGACCGGATCTTTCGCCGAGGCAGACACGGCGCCGGTATGGTAGAGACTGCGCAGTAGTTTCACCAGGTTAATCCCGGCTATCCGGGGAGCCTGGCCAGCAATTTTTCGCAGCTGGCGGCCACCGCGCTGATCCATATAAGACATTGAAGGATGTACCGGACGAGCCTCTTCGTCTAGCAGCACCAGGGACTGCATTTGGGAACAGAAGCTAATTCCCTTTATTTGCGCCAGCTCCGCTTCTGCCTGGGCCTTTATTTGTGCGGTAGCGCTAGCCATTGCCGCCCACCAGTCATCGGGGTTTTGCTCAATGCCTCCCCCGGGAACTACTTGCAACCCGTAGCCTTCACTGGCGCTGGCCACCGGGCGAATCTGGTCGCTGACTTCAAATAGGCAGGTTTTAACGCCGGTAGTTCCCACGTCGTAGGTTAAGCAGTACATTATTGCCTCTTTTCTAGGGTGGACCAAAGCATTTCCGTCATCTGTTCGGCGAATTCTTTTGCGGGTGCCATCTGGTACAGCTGGGAACGCCCTTTGAAATAGGGGGTAGATAGTGAGTATTGCATCATCACCATGGTGTTATCCACGGTGAAGGCCAGGACTTCCGCGGGTAAATCCGTGCGGATGTCTCCGCGTTCCTGCCCCTGCTTAATCAGTTTGAGTAGCCCAGATGCGGTATAGCTTTCTAATTCACGGGCGATATCCAGGGTTAACTCCTGATTCCCAATCGCGGTGATTTCATGGTAAAGCCGCTGGTATTCCGGATATTCCTCGCAAGCGTTTACAGTTAATAGCATCAGTTTACGGATTTTTTCCCGCCCGCTGACTTCTGCTTTTAGAATTGCGCCAATATCGGTTTCGATAAGCCCGGCTCCCAGGTGAATCACATACCGGAACAGATTTTCCTTGGATTTGAAGTACTGAAACAGTGATCCCACGGAGACTTCGGCCGCTTTAGCAATCCGGTTGGTGTTCGCCGCTTCATAGCCCTTTGTTGCGAACTCGCTGACTGCGGCATCGATAATCCGCCTGGCTTTCTCCGGATCTAGCTGCTGGAACCGCTGCGTTGCCCATTCCATTTATGAATTCCTCTTTCCAGTGAGTGAGCTCTCACTTATCTGGCGTGATAGTAACACGTTTTCGTTCCCTCCAGACGCATTTTCGGATATTAGAGGGAAACATCGGGAGAATTGCTCTTCCTAAAACTGGCTGTTACTGCAGTTAAAAGCTGCTTTGATGAGGTGTAGTTACAGGCGGCAATCATTGACAGTAACGCCCCTAAAGGTTAACCTAGGTCACGTTGTTGTGAGTAAGCGCTCACGTTGTCTAATGGGGGTCAAAATGGATATTAATCGTCCGGGAGCGCGGCAGGTAACGCGCGAGCTAGATGAGCTAATCAAACAACCTGTTTACTCGATTTCTCCGTCTGCTTTGCGTGAGTATGAGGATGAGTATTTTGCAAAAAAGTGCACTAAATCGCGGACAATGATTCGGGAAGCGCAGGAGGTTATCCCGGGTGGGGTGCAGCATAATCTGGCGTTTAACCATCCCTTCCCCCTGGTGTTTACCGGCGCTAACGGTAACAAGCTGACTGATCTGGACGGTAACGAGTATCTCGATTTCTTGCAAGCGGGCGGGCCCACCGTCCTGGGGTCAAATCCCCCGCAGGTGCGGGAAAAAGTTATTGACTTGCTTAATACTTGCGGCCCCTCCACCGGGCTTTTTCATGAATATGAGTATCGTCTGGGCGCGTTAGTGCGCGACCTGATTCCTTCCGTAGATATGTTCCGGGCTTTCGGCTCCGGTACCGAGGCCTGTATGGCGTCCATTAGGGTGGCGCGCCTAGCCACTAAGCATCGCCACGTTCTAAAAATGGGCGGTGCCTACCATGGCTGGTCAGATCAGCTTGCCTACGGTATCCGCATTCCAGGATCAAAGTTTACTCAGGCCAGTGGAATTCCCCTGCGTTGTATGTCGCTGACTGACGAGTTTTTCCCCGGCGATCTGGAAGACTTGGAACGCAAACTAAAACACAAGAAACTAACTGGCGGTACTGCCGCGATTATGATCGAGCCGATCGGCCCGGAGTCCGGCACTCGCCCTATTACCCAAGAATTTTTACGAGGGGCGCGGGCGCTGGCGAACAAATACGGGGCGCTACTTATTTTTGACGAGGTCGTGACCGCCTTCCGGATTTCTGAGCATGGGGCTCAAGGTTACTTCGGAGTAATGCCGGATCTAACCGTGTTCGGTAAAGTGATCGCCGGTGGCTATCCCTCTGCAGGGGGTCTGGGAGGACGCAAAGAATATATGCGCTACCTCGCCGCGGGGATTCAAACCGGAGATAAAGTGAAGAAAGCTCTGGTCGGGGGAACGATGACCGCAAATCCGCTGTCCTCGCTGGCCGGCTACTACACCATTAAAGAGATCGCCGAGACCGCGGCGTGTGACCGTGCCGCCAAGATGGGGGATCGCTTAACCGATGGGTTGCGTGCCCTCATTAAGCAGTATCGCCTGCCGTTTGTAGCGTTCAACCAGCGCAGCGTGTGTCACCTGGAGACCGTGGGGACTATGCATTTTGCGATTAACTGGAAGAAACCCTGGGAGATCCCGAATGTCTTGAAGGCGACCAGTCAGCGGAAGAAAGAAATGGAGCATATGGGTGCAGCCTATATGGCCGAAGGTATTGTGACTTTGGCGGGTTCGCGTCTTTACACCTCGGCCGCTTATAACGAAGAGGATATCGACCGGGCACTTGCTGCCTTTGAGCGGGTATTCCAAAAGGTGGTAAAGCTGTGAACTGCGACGAAGACAAGAAGCGCGCGAAACTAGTCGAGCTTTCGCATCAGCTGCTCTCCGATGGGCTAGTGGTGCGCACCTGGGGTAACTTTTCGGTACGAGGCAGCGGGGACGAATTTTTGATTACCCCCTCGGGGCGCCGCTACGAAACCATGACCGCGGAGGAGCTGCCTTTATGTACCGGCTCTAAAGATTGGTCTGGCCCTTATAAACCTTCCTCGGAGTATCCGATGCACGCCCTCACCTATCGGTTATTTCCGCAGGCGCGCTGGGTGATTCATACGCACCAGCCCTATGCGTCAGCTTTGTCGTTGGCGAAAAAGGATTTCCCACTGGATGAGGAAGCGCAAGCGGCGTTGGGGCAAGAGGTGCTGCCGGTGGCTCCCTACGGGTTGCCCTCGACCAAGAAACTGCACCGCGGGGTGGAAGAAACCCTGCAGCGTACCGGGGCGCAGGTGATTTTAATGAAAGCCCATGGCGCCATGATTTGGGCCGAAAGCGCTGACCAGGCGCGGAGGCTGGCGAATGCTTTGGAAAAGGTAGCCAAGGATTTATATCAGCGGGAGCTTTCCTGCTTGCCGCCTTTGCCTGCGCGTTCGCTTACTTCCCGGCGCGAGAGGGAGGATGACACCCTAGTCTGGGTTGATGAACAAGGCCGTCCCACTACCCCTGATGCGGCCACGCAGACGAATCACTTGCGGATTTATGGGGAGCGCCCCGATGTCGGCGCCATCATTACCTGCCACCACGCAGAGGTAGCGGACTTTTTTGGAGGAAAACTACCTGCCTACCTGGATGATTATGCCCAGATTATCGGGCTGAAAGCTGATGGAACCACTCGCGGTAATGCGGTGCTGACCAACACGGCGGCCTATTGTCTTGGCGCGGATCTGGATGCTGCCCACAGCGCCCAGATAGTGCTAGAGAAGAACGCATTAGCGGCGCGTTACGCCCGCGTTTGCGGAGCAAAGCCGTTAAAAAAGGCGGAAGCACTGTTGATGCGGGAAATCTATCGCCGTAAATATTCAAAACAGGCTAGTTGATAGCAAAATAATAGGGAACCGGGTAGGAAGTAGGTGCTCGCCGGTAGAGAGGGACAGGCATGAGCAGTTCGCAAGAGCAAGCCATTAAGCGGGCGGTCGAGACCGCGCGTAGCTGTTTTAACCGCGGAACTACGATCCCGATATCTGGGCGGCAGAAAAATCTCACTGCTCTGTTACGGGAAATAGAAAAATCGCAGGTAGAGATTTATCGCGCCCTCAAGCATGACTTGAACAAGAGTCGCGCCGAAGCCTATATGAGCGAAATTTCCCTGGTGAAAGCGGAAATAAAACATCTGCGGCGTCGTCTACCTTGGCTGGCGATGCCTCGCCCTAAAATGCCTGCACTTTCTCAACTGCCCGGGTGGTTGCAGGTACAACGCGAACCCTACGGGGTGGTGTTGGTGATGAGCCCGTGGAATTATCCTTTCCAACTCACTATGGAACCCATTGCTGCCGCTATCGCCGGTGGAAATACGGTGGTAGTAAAGCCTTCTGCCTATACCCCGCATACCTGTGAGGTGATCGAAAAAATCTTGCGCCGCGCACTCCCGCCCGGAATGGTGAGCGTTATCCGTGGGGGACGCGCTGAAAATACCGCCCTGTTAGAGCAGCGCTTTGACCATATTTTCTTTACTGGCTCTCCGGCGGTGGGGCGCGTGGTAATGGAGGCAGCATCCCGTTACTTGACCCCGGTAACTTTGGAGCTGGGCGGAAAATCTCCCTGTTTTGTGGATCGCACAGCCAATATCGAAAAAGCGGCGCGCAGGATTCTGTTCGGAAAACTGCTTAACGCAGGGCAAACATGCGTCAGTATCGATTATGTTTATGTACACGAGGACGTGCGGGAGCGGTTAATCGCCGCTTTGCAGGCGGGAATCGCCCGGGCTTTGCCGAGCGAACAATACCGAAAATCTGCGTTTGTAAAAATCATTTCTCCCAAACATTTTTCCCGTCTGTCGGAGCTGCTCGCGGAACAAAGACTATTGGGCTCGAATGGGGGAGGCCGAGCGGAAGATTTCCTTGACCGGCAAACCCAGCAGATCAAACCGGTGATTGTGGACAATCCTTCCTGGGATTCTCCGGTGATGTCGGAAGAAATTTTTGGCCCGATTTTGCCGGTTCTTCCCTTTACGGATCTGGAAGCAACTTTGACGGACTATGAAGAGCGAGAACATCCGTTGGCTCTTTATATCTTTACGAAAGATCGGGGCTTTGCGCGGAAAGTGATGAGCAAAGTGAACGCCGGGGGAGTATGTATCAATGACACCTTGCTCCATATGAGCTCTTCGAAGGCACCTTTTGGGGGCGTAGGTAACTCGGGGATGGGAAATTATCACGGAGACTGGTCGTTTAAGGCTATGACCCGGGAGCAAACGGTTCTCCGTAAATCTTGGCTTTTTGATATTCCGGCGCGTCACCACCCCTATGGAGAGAAATCTTTGAAAATCCTGCGTTCCCTGCTGCGTTAGCACCTAGAGGGCGGTGGAGCTAAGTGGCGCTACCCTTTCACTACTGCAACAGGTAGTAATGGCAGCGCGGACGTCTGTTTCGGTCTAGAGGGTTACTTCCTCTAGACGCGCAGTCTTAACGTCGAGGACGAATCCGCGGACAGTGCCTCCTACAAAGGGACTGTCTAGCAGTTTCTTCATAGCGTTTCGAACTGATTCGTGCACGTCTTTGAAGCCTCCGGGTTTCCACGTGGGACGCTGTCCGGTGTCTTTTTCGAGTTCGGCGAGGAATGTTTCGTCATCGGTCTTCGACATTCCGCAGTCGGTGTGTTGAATCAGCATCACGTACTTGGTTCCCAAGCTGCGCTGGGAGGCGGCGAGGGTGCGGACGGTGTCGGCGGTGACCAGGCCGCCGGCGTTACGGATCACGTGGATTTGTCCGGGTTCTACCCCCAGCATAGTTTCCACGTCGATCCGACAATCCATGCAGGTTACTACCGCCACCTTCAGCTCGGGTAGGTGGGGGGCTTCTCCGGGAAACTTCTCGGCGTAGGCGGCTTCATTCTTTAATAACTGCTCGATGGGATCCATGGTTGCTCCTGTTTTTCTGATCGTTAGTTAAATGGTATTAAATCTGTCTGGTTGGCGGGGGCGTAACAGAGTTATTTTTCTTGAGCGCAATCCCACAGCCTCATAGTTTGCAAATTTGCCTGTTACGAGCTTAGGCTTTTGAGAGTACCTAGGGGCTATGGCGCAGTTGGTAGCGCGTCTCGTTCGCAATGAGAAGGTCAGGGGTTCGAATCCCCTTAGCTCCACGATGAGGAGTCCGAACGGTGAAAAAGCCGTTTGGGCTTTTTCATTAGTGAAGACGACGAAATCGTGCGCAACACGAAGTGTTGCTAGCACAACGTTGGCGTAATCCCGTCAGGGATTGCTGGCACAAATGAAGGGGCTCGGCTTTTGCCAGGCCCCTCAAACTATAAGCTGAGGGATTCGAACCCGGGTTGAGCGTTCGCCCGCGCCAGTGGTTTTTAAGTGCGCTGCGGGTCTGGCTCGGTAAAAGCACTCCGGGGACCCCGTGACCGGCTTAGCC
>NZ_CABTZZ010000023.1 GCF_902489465.1 uncultured Varibaculum sp.
ATCTTGTGGTGGTCATAGCGCCTAGGACACGCCCAGCCCCATCCCGAACCTGGAAGCTAAGCTAGGCAACGCTGATGGTACTACGCCCCAACGAGCGCGGGAGAGTAAGAAACCACCACAACCACATTAAAAAGGCAGGGTACAGAAGCTGGTTAAAGTTTTTGTGCCCTGCCTTTCTATATTTTTAATTAACTTCAATGCAGCTAGCCACGGAATGGGTATTATTTCCGGCTACAACAACTTTGAACTTGCTATTTTTTAGTCCAATGAGCGCAGATTTCCTCAAGGCGGGGGAGGAAGATCTCTTTTTGCCAGCTTCTGGCAGCAGCTGCCTCTAATAGAGTTGCGGTATCATCTGATTTTTCCCAATAGGCAGCTACCTGCCGGATGGCGCTAGGAGAAAGCGCGCATTCTGCCCAAATATGATTTTCCTGAGCCCAGGTGGATACGTCCTCTTTAAATAGGCGGTAAAGCTGGGCACGCGCGGGATCGATTTTCTCCCAGGTAGCGATGGCCCTTATTTCATGCAGCTTACGCAGCGGCGCTTTGCCTGGTAGCTGCTCACTAGGTAAGGATCGAACTTTCTTTATTGCCTGCCACCAACGCCGGGCATGGCGTCGTAGTTGCCGCCGCTTCATAAATGAACGGCGGGATAACTCTTGGTAGGAAGCAGGGGGCTGTAAGACCAAATCTACGAGGTCGCGGTTAGGTAGAACCCGATGGGGGGCTAAATCTGCTTCGCGCGCTATTTCATCGCGCTTATTGTAAAGCTCCCGCAGCAAGCCGAGCTGGCGAGGAGAACGGGCTTTACCAGCACCTTTTAAATGCCGCCAAGGTTCGCTACTACGCGGACGATGGTAGTTGGCTAATATATAGGAGAACTCTTGTTGCGCCCAAGATAAACGACCTGCTGCTTCCAAGCGCTCTTTTAGCGCTATGGCCAGCTCCACCAGGTATTCCACATCCAGAGCCGCATAATCGAGCCACGATTGTTTGAGGGGACGCAATGACCAGTTTTCCCGAGTATGGTTCTTGGCTAGTTTTACCCCTAGCACGTCCTCGGTAACTGCCCCCAATCCCACGTGTTCATATCCCAATAGCTTCGCTGCGATTTGAGTATCGAATAGACGCGGTGCCACTAAACCTGCCCACTCCATACATTCAAGGTCTTCTTTGGCGGCGTGTAGCACCCAGGTAGTGTTTTTGCAGGCCTTATTGAAGTCTGATAGGTCATCCAGAGCCAGAGGATCAAGTAAAACCAGGGGAGCGCTCTGTCCTTTAGCCTGAATTAAATAGGCCTTGTCCAGGTAGCGGATACCGCTGGCGCGTTCAGTATCAAAAGCCACGTACTGTCCGGGGGTGCGGTATTCTCGCAAACAGTCCCGGTATTGCTGCTGTTTATCGGTTAGGGGAACCGACCCCAGCCGGGGACGGTAAAGAGTTTCGCTCATACCAGCTTTACCTGCCCTAGGCGAGAGATTCCGGCGCTAACTTCCACCGAATAACCCGACATCATAGCTAATAGCCGCGATATCGCGCCCGCGTGGGGCGCCAGGTCATTATCTAGAGGTGTCCAGGAGGCACGCAGCTCCATTTCAGCGGATTCAGAGCGTTTTTTTAACTCGCCAAAGCTGGCAGAATGGGAGCGGGTAACTGATCCGGCAGCCTGGAAAAAACTGGCATCTGCCTGGGTTAAGAAATCGGTAAACCATGACCAACAAACCTGGTCAGCCAGCGGTTCGGTAACTAAATCTACATCTACATGCGCACCTAGCATCGTTACTAGCCGGAATCGTCCTTGCCACCCGGGTTGTTCCTGGGGATCATAAAGAATCACTAGCCGCCCCGACCCGCCGCTATGAGGATTCGTCTCCAAAGATTCACAATCCATACGGATAGCGGCAGCAAAAGGCGCAATTCCCTGCGGCGCCGAAATCTCACTGACCGTAACGTGAGAATCATAGGCGGCTTCCCGCAAGGTGAACAGAGCATTGGTAAACTCTGCAGGCGTCTTTTGATTCACCATTTCAGCGTAGGCAGGAAACCTCTCCTAAAGTCACTGCCACGCCGATAATCAGCCGACCTAGCTGTAAACCTGCCAATTTCCCGGTTGGGACAGTTGGCTCCTTGCCTCGGTATTGCAATTGTACAAGCAGCTTATTGTCAGTAAGATTCGGGTGCCTTCCGGGACAGGGAGCAAGATTTGATAGCATTGAGTGGCTCAAATCTTAGGGAGGCACTGTGGAAAAACATCAGGATATAGGGTTTCAACCGGTTATTTTAGGTACCGATATCGGAACCTATGCGCTAGCGGTCTCCTTCCATGAGAGGTGGAAAGTAAAACCTACCATCGTCACTACCCAGGTTCTGGGGCCCATCATGTTTTCCGGCATTATTGATACTCGCGTAGTCGACCCCCATGCGTTGCCTAATCCGGACTCGGATATGCCGTTAATCGATGGGTTGCTAGCACTTGGTCCCGAACTGCAAAAAGAATATCCAGGAAAAAAACTGTTACTGATTGCAAATATTGATTCCAATGTACGTGACATCGTCCGGCGCGAAGAAGAGCTACGGAAACATTATGCGTTCGCCTTCCCCTCCTTACAGGTAATGAAGGATACCTCCGATAAAGTAAAGTTTCCGCTGCTAGCTGCCCAGCATGGATTGAATGTTCCCAAAACTTTGGAAATTGATTTTTCCGGTTCTCTAGAGGACGAACTAGCTAAACTTGAGCAGATAAATCAGCCCTTTCCTTGGATTATTAAACCGGCTACCAGCGCTGGTTATGAGCGCCTTAAATGGCCCGGCAAAGCGAAAGTCTATACGGTTTCCAATAAAGAGGAAGCTCAAAACTTACTCGCCAATCTTTATCAACACACTCACAACAATCCGCGTGCCCGCCGCTTCGTACTGCAGCCCCGGGTGGAAGGCAACGATAGCTTTAATCTCTCGGTGACTGCCTACGTTGATCAAAACGCTCGGGTAACTATGCTGGGATCTGCCCAGGTGCTATTAGAAGACCATTCGCCGACTGCTCTCGGTAACCCGGTGGCGATGATTACCGAACCCTATCCCCGCCTCTATGAACAGGTAAGTAGCTTCCTAAAGGGAGTGGGCTGGCATGGCTTCGCCAACTTTGACTTTAAGGTAGATTCGCGCACGGGGATTGCCTATTGCTTCGAAGTTAATCCCCGCATTGGACGGAACTCCTATTACAACACCTCGGCGGGGATGAATCCTATGAGGTTTTTTGTCGAGGACGTAGTCGAAGGGAAAAAGGTCTCCCCGCAACGTTTAGGAAAGCGAGTCTACTATTCGATTCTGCCCAAACGGTTAGTGCTGCGGTATGTAGATAAACAGATGGGCAAGAAGATCCAGACCCTGTACCGGCAGAAGAAAAATCATGACCCCCTGTTCTATCGGCCAGACTTTGGATTTAGTGTCCGCGGTCTGAAACGATTCGCTTACGTGATGATTGCCCGGGAGAATCATTGGAGAAAGTATCACCGTAATTACCCGATCGCTAAATTCCGCGAGGGGGAAACCCGCTCCCTAGATACTGCTGCCTTAACCCAGCCCTAGCTCACCTGGCGTGGCCGGGCAGACCGCTAAGGAATATACAAGAGCCCCTCAAAGACAAGATCGTGCCAAGGAGCTAAGCAATTATTAGCAGGGTATCTTCACCTAGGATTTTTGCGGGAGGATTCTCCAGTCTCCCGTTAGTAAACGATAAATAGTTTCCTGGCGTCAGCTGCGCGACTATCTCGCTGATGCTAACGGGCTTGCGATGCAAATTCACTATTACCCGAGCGCGCTCTGCCTTGAGTATCAGCAGTTTTCGCTGGCGCTCAAGAGCAATAAAATCAGCAAAGATGCCTTCGCGACGCAGCGCGATTAAGTGTCGATACCAGGCGAGCATCTTTTTATGCTCGACCTCAGAAAGCTCCTGCCACAGCAGCTTAGAGTTAAGGAAAGTAGAAAGCGCTTGCGGAGAAGGCACTTCCACTTCGCCATCGTAAATTTTCTCCCAATCATGGGAGGCGAACTCGCGTTTCCTACCCTGATCTACCGCTTTCCCAATTCCTTCATCCGCATAGTCAGTGAAGAATTGGAAGCGCGAACGGCTGCCCCATTCTTCTCCTTGAAACAGCATCGGCGTAAACGGGGAGGCTAGAATCAAGGCTGCTTGACCAGCCAGTAACCCGGGGGAAAGTTTCTCGCTGGGGCGATCCCCTAAAGCTCGGTTACCTACCTGGTCATGGTTGGACGCAAACCCAAAGAAGCGGTTTGGTTCCATATCTGTCGGAACTGGAGCCCCCCAATTTTTCCCTCGGAAACTCGAGTAAGTGCCGTTATGGTAAAACACTTGCGAATAAATCTTGCTTAGCGCCGCGGGATCGGCAAAATCTTCGTAGTAACCTTGGGTTTCGCCGGTAAAAGCGACGTGAATACCGTGGTGGATATCGTCATCCCATTGGCCATCCATCCCGTATCCGCCCTCATCAACCGCGGTAACCATGCGGGCATCGTTGAGGTCAGATTCGGCCACCAAAGTAAGCGGTCTGCCTAGCTCTTCCGAAAGGTTGTGAACTTCTTGGGAAAGCTCCGCTAAAAGATGCAGCTCAGAATCATCTTGGATTTCATGAACCGCATCTAGCCGCAGTCCGTCAAACCCATAGTCAGCCAGTAAAGCCACAGCCGCCCCAATTAAGAAATCCCTTACCGGGCCGCTATCAGAGCCATCTAGGTTGTAACCATCACCCCAGGGAGTTTCGTGGCGGCTAGAAAAATAAGGAGCAAACTGACTTAAATAATTTCCGGAAGAACCCAAATGATTCAAGACCAAGTCTTGGGCAACTGCGATTCCCAGGTTGTGTGCCGCATCGATAAAAGCCACCAGATCTTCCGGGGTACCGTAGGGATTGAAAAGGGCGTACAGGCCCACCCCGTCATAGCCCCAACCGCGCTGGCCAGGGAAAACCGCGATTGGCATCAGTTCGATGACTTCGACTCCCAAATCTGCCAGATAGGGGAGTTTTTCTATGGCTGCTCGCAGAGTTCCCTGGGCGGTGAAAGTTCCGATATGCAGCTCATACCAGACCTTACCCAAAAGTTTTCCATCGGGTTGCCAGCTCGAGGTATGTTTAATAGCGGAAATATCGGCAGTCTTCCCCCAAAGTTCACTGCCGGGAACATAGGTACGCGCCCGGGGATCAGGGAACGGGCCATTTCCCTCTACCTCAAAGGCATAGGTAGTGCCGTTGGGTAGCGGTCGCGGAGCGAGCCACCAGGAACCGTATTGCACCATTGCGGTTTTTCGCGGATTCTGTGGTGATCCTACCAGCAGGTTTACCTGTTTTTTGTCCGGTGCCCACAGCGGTACTCGTCCGCATCCGGCTTTAAGCTCCCAGGGTGGCAAGCCTTCATAATCTAGATCCGAAGGGTTTAAATCCATCTATTCCACCCGCTCCAGTATCCGTGCGCCCCGCTTAAATAGCAGCTCTTCCAAGCTTTGCATTCCCCCGGGGAAAACCTCATTTGAGCTAATATCTTTCCAGGATCCCTCGGGCAGAACCACGGTATGCTCAGGGCGGAAATCTCCCTGATATCGGGAAAGTACCCCGGAAAGACGACGAGCAATAGTTACGATTTGCGCACCTTCACGTGCAGTTCCGCGCGCAAACGCTACCGCGTAACCAGTAGAGAGGGCGAGTGCCTCATAAGTGGCGGTAGCAGATACGAAGCACTCGGGGCGGCGGCGCCGTAGCCGCAAGATTGCTGCCGTAAGGTTGAGTTTCAAATCATCTAGCGCCGGGTCTGCCGCATGATCTAAGCCTTCTTGATCCAGATGGGAAAGTCTTTGCGCTAGCGCAGTGAAATCAACGGGGCGACGATTATCGGGATCCACCAACGATGTTTGGGTGATTTCTGAGCCTTGATAAACGTCGGCTACTCCCGGCATGGTTAGTTGTAAAGCCTTATTAGCTACGATGGTGTGGCGGGTAGCTTGCCCGGTTTCGCCGTGCCAGCGAGAAACAATATCAGCTACCTTGGGGTCGCATATAATCTGGTCGGCATAATCAAGGAGCTCGTTTTCTCGGGTCTCATCCGGAGCAGTCCAGGTAGTCCAAGATTTTTGTTCCCTAATCGCTTTTACTAAATATTGGCGCAGCCGCTCAGAGGAGATCGCTCCGTCATCATCCCAAGTACCGATCAGGGTTTGCCACAGCATATTTTCGCTGCGTCCATCCAGTTCATTAGGACGGTAAGGCTGAGTAACATCCCGCAGTTCGGAAACAATTTGTGCCCAAAGCGTGGGGTACTGGCTGATAATGGCCAGCCGCATCCGCACGTCTTCACAGCGTTTAGTGTCGTGGGTAGAGTTAGTGGTCATGGTAGCTGGCCAGTTAGTTTGAATATCGCGCGCAAATAGATGCAGGTTATCGGCAGAAATCCCGAAAGCTTGCGGGTTAGAACCTACTTCATTTAGGCACAGCAGGTGAGTCCAGCGATAGAAAGTGGTGTCTTCTACTCCTTTGGCCATGACTGCGCCGCAGACCTGTTGGAAACGCACCAAAAATTCTTGCCGATCCAGGTCGCTTACTTTCAAAGCTGCAGATCCGGTTTCATCCCCAAGCACCAGGGCAACTACCACCGCCATAGTGTCAGCATGTTCGGGATTCAGGTAGCGTAGTGCTCGCCGCGCTGCTGTCTCTACGATTTCTCTTGAGAGTGCGGGGGCAGGATTCCCAACCGTCACATAGGCACGGTAGCAAGGCATTTCGATAATCAGTTCTCGCAAACAATCAACCAGGGAGCGGAAGGTGTAATCGCGCAAACGGAAATCATTTTGACAGATTTTCCATACTAACTGTCCGATACGGCGGACTTCCGCTGCCAGGGAGGTGTCGATAATCTGGGCTTTGGATTCGCGTTGCATTTGGGGATAGGACGAGGGCGAATCTGCCGTTAAAGTCTGCATTAGGGTTCCCAGCGGTAAGGATGCCCGCGGATCTACTTGCAGAGCGGTTAGCCGCCAGGAAGTGTCGTAACCGGTAGTGCCGGCAATAGGCCAGTCACTAGGTAGCCGTTCGGCGTCCTCGAGAATCTTTTCTGCCGCAATCCAAGCGCCTCCAGTGGCCTGAGATAGCCAGTGGAAATAGCCTGCCGGGTCGGCTAGTCCGTCGGGATGGTCAACCCGGAAAGCATCGATATAGCCGGCGTTGAACAGTTCTAGGAGTAAGGCGTGGGTAGAGTCAAACACGTCGCGTTCTTCCACCCGCAGGGCTGCTAGGGTATCGACATCGAAGAACCGGCGATAGTTAAGCTCTTCATCAGCTACTTTCCAATGTGCCAGACGGTAGTGTTGTCGTTCTACCAGTACCTCTAGCGGCAGGGACTCGGTACCCTGAGCCACCGGGAAATAGTGGTCATAGTAGCGCAGAATCCATTGCTCGCCCCGTTCGGGCTCCGTAGGAATCACCATTTGTTCTAGCTTGAGCTCTTGGTCAGCTAATACTTGCCCGATTCGTTTTCCGAGGACGGGCATCAGAATCGGTTGGTCAATATCGATATCGAACCAGTGAGCATAGGGGGATTCTTTTCCCCTCTTGAGCACTGACCACATAGGGCGGTTAATCCATACTGGAGTCGGTACCGCCATATGGTTAGGAACCAGGTCTACTACCAGTCCTAATCCTTCATGGTGGGCGGCATCGGCGAGTTCTTCAAACTGGGCGCGCCCACCAAGTTCTTTAGAAATGTGGGTGTGGTCTACTACGTCATAGCCATGCATGGATCCGGGAACCGCTTGTAAAATGGGGGAGAGGAATAGATCGGTGATTCCCAGGTTTCGCCAGTATCCCAGGTGTTCGCGTGCATCCTTAAATGTAAAATCTTTACTCAGCTGTAGACGATAAGTGCTGGTAGGGACATGTTTTCCCTGAGCGGGCAGGTGGGGATGCTGACTGTTCATCGAGGTTCTCCTTATTCCTCCGCTACTTCGCGGATAAGTACCACTACCGAGCGGTCAAGCAGCTCGAGTTGGTCATTAGCTCCATATTCGATTTCCTTTTCGGTATCGCTGTCGGGAAGGTCTTCCATAGTGGAGATTGCGATTTTCCAGCCGGAGCCGTGGCCTTCCGGTATCTGGAAGGTGCAAGCCTCGGGGTCGGCATTGAAGAGCAGCAAGAAAGAATCGTCAACGATGCGTTGCCCGCGAGAATCAGGTTCGCGAATCGCTTCCCCGTTTAAGAAAATCATCAGAGAGCGTGCTTCTTCGTTGCTCCAGGCTTCTTCGGTCATCTTTTGCCCATTGGGAGCAAACCAGTTGATCTCGCCCAGATCGGATTGCCCGCCGCGAGAGGGTGCGCCCGCAAAGAAACGGCGACGATGGAATACTGGGTGATCATTACGGAACTTAATCAGATGTTTGGTGAACTCTAGGAGGCGGAGGCGGTAGTCGTCCTCTTCGGCTTCCTCGAAAGACCAATCCATCCAGGAGAGTTCATTGTCTTGACAATAGGTGTTGTTATTTCCTTTTTGGGTACGCGCCACCTCATCTCCCATCAGTAGCATGGGTACCCCTTGGGATAGGAACAGGGTAGTTAGGAAGTTCCGGTGCTGACGCGCCCGCAGCTTATCTACCTGCTGATCATCGGTGGGGCCTTCCACCCCGCAATTCCAGGAGCGGTTGTGGGATTCCCCGTCGCCTCCGTCCTCACCGTTAGCTTCGTTATGCTTTTCGTTGTAGGAAACTAGGTCACGCATCGTGAAACCATCATGGGCGGTTACGAAGTTGATAGAGGCATTCGGCCGGCGGCCACTTTGCTCATAGAGGTCTGCGCTACCGCAAAAACGAGAGGCAAACTCGGGTAGGGTAGCGTAGTTTCCGCGCCAAAAATCGCGAACAGTGTCGCGGTATTTGCCGTTCCATTCACTCCACATTGAGGGGAAACCCCCCACCTGGTAGCCGCCATCACCCACGTCCCAAGGCTCGGCAATCAGTTTCAGCTGGGAAAGAACCGGATCTTGGTGGATGATATCGAAAAATGCGGAAAGCTTATCTACGTCGTGCAGCTCGCGCGCCAGGGTAGAGGCGAGGTCGAAACGGAAACCATCTACGTGCATCTCGATTGCCCAATACCGCAAAGAATCCATAATCAGTTGCAGTACCGCCGGAGAGCGCATTAGTAGCGAGTTTCCGGTTCCGGTAGTGTCAAAATAG
This sequence comes from uncultured Varibaculum sp., assembly GCF_902489465.1. Classification (GTDB taxonomy): domain Bacteria; phylum Actinomycetota; class Actinomycetes; order Actinomycetales; family Actinomycetaceae; genus Varibaculum. The sequence goes on from NZ_CABTZZ010000023.1 coordinate 9,230, forward strand.
TGGGCTTTATCGTCCTCTACTAGGCGGTAATAGGAGGCGTTATCTATCCCCTTGAAGGATAGGGTCGGCCCCATATGGTTGCCTTCAGCGGTGTGGTTATAGACCACATCCAGAATTACTTCGATCCCTGCCTGATGCAGGTTCTTCACCATTTGTTTGAACTCTTGAACCTGTCCATCAACCACGTCTTGGGAGCGATATTGGGCATGGGGAGCAAAAAAGCTAATGGTGTTATACCCCCAATAGTTCGACAGGCCGCGTTCTTGCAGGGTGGAGTCGTTTACGAACTGGTGCACCGGCATCAGTTCAACGGCATTTACTCCCAATTCTTTCAGGTATTCGATAGTCACCGGGTTTGCGATTCCCGCATAGGTGCCGCGTTCTTTCTCGGGGATCTGTTCATTTAACTTGGTGAAGCCTTTTACGTGTGCCTCGTAAATTACTAACTTATGAAGCTCATGTCCGGGAGGGCGGTCATTTCCCCAATCGAAATAAGGGGTAGTTACCACTGAAACCGCCATATCGGGTAAGGAGTCATCATGGTTAGGCTGGCTGGGATCGTTCCAGTCATAGGAATATAGTGACTGCTTGGCTCCCACAGTCCCATCGGTGGCCTTCGCATAAGGATCCAGAAGGAACTTGTTAATATCACAGCGGTGTCCTTGTTCCGGATCGTAAGGGCCTTCTACCCGGAAACCATAACGCTGCTCATCTCGCAGTCCCGGAATATAGCAATGCCATACGTGGTGGTCTACTTCGCGGAGCTCAATGCGCTCTTCGCTACCATCTTCTGCAATTAAACAAAGATAAACTTTGGTTGCTACCTCGCTAAATACTGCAAAGTTTACCCCGGCACCGTCATAGGTAGCGCCGAGCGGATACGGTTTCCCTGGCCAAATTTCCATGGTTCTAGGTTGTCACAAAACGCGTCATTTGGCACTTACTTACCGATGAATATTAAAGATGGGGGAGAAAGCACAATCAGGTTTAGGTTACGAGAGGGGACTTTCGATACTTTGGGAAACTCAAAAATAAAAAATCTGGGAGGGGTAACGAACTGGCGTTATCCCTCCCAGAGAGGCTAGAGGTTACCTACTCTTGCCGGCGGCGTTTGATGAGCACGCCAGACCCGATGATTACCGTGGCCAGTAGCGCTAACCAAGCTACCGGAGTACCGGTCTTAGTAATTTCTTCTGGGGGAGTGGGTGGCGGGTTCACCGGCACGGTATTTACTACCGTTACTTCCCGGCGGATTACTCCGTCTTTATCCGTCTTAATCTTTCCGGTTTCGCTTTCATACTTAGCGAAGGGAACCGCTTTAATCGTTCCGTCTCGTCCGATTTCACGTACCCCGTAGTAGTAGCGCTGCTTGGCCGGGGTGCTAAACGGCAGTCCCTTAAGGGTCTTAGTCCATCCCTCGGCCTTAGTGACGTCAAACTTTTTGACCGGCTTGGCATCGCTAAACTTGGCGTCGGTAGCCTGCAGTAGTTCAAAACTGACTTTCCCTGGGGTTTTGGCATCGGGCACCGGTTTTTTGGAATCCTGCCATAACCAGTGTTTGTTAACCGTAATGTCTACCGGGTGAGGTACGGGGTTAACTACCGTGCCTACCAGCCAGGTTTCGGGTAAATCTTTGGAACGATCCAAAGCTGGACGTGCGGGTACTCTACCTTTTTCTTGTTCTACGGTTTGCCAAGGCTTTAACTGTAGGGTTTTTATTACTTTGCCCTGTTTAGTGAGCTCTTGAACGCCGTAGTAGTAGAAGTTGCCCTTATCGTCCATAATTGACAGGTCATTAAAGGTCTTCCGCCAATTTTCTTCCGGGTTGGTAGAGGGGTGCAGCTGGAAATCTGCGATCTTTTCAATCTGGTCTTCGTGCCCGGTCAGCGTAAATTCCTCATCGGTGCTGCGAATAAACCGCATCTTTAGTTCTTTGACTGGAATATCGCTGGCGCGCGCCGGGTGGCGTTTCGCCTCGTCGGTTTTATCGGTGCCTGCGGAGGAGTCGTCACCAGCGATTTCCTTTTCCTCTGTGTAGAGCCAATCCTTTTCTACGGTTGCTTGTGCTTTGCCCCATTCGCCGAAAATGACGCCCCCGTTAGTGCCGATTCCGCCCCCGCGCGGAGCGGTATTGCCTTGGAGAAGTACTTTGCCTGCGGAGGAAGCGTTGGCTTTAGCTTGCTCTGAGGCTACAGTTTGGAATCCTTGATCGTTGATACTCGTGTATTTCAAGGGCATCGGTTTCGGACGCTCTTTTTCCGGCTTATTTAAGGATGTGGGGTCGAAACGCTGGTCGCGATTATCGAAGTAATAACTTACGCGTCCGCCCCCGAGCATATAGTCTGATACCCAGATGGGGGCTGCTCCGCTCGTGCCCAGGTTGGTATGAGCCAGGTCGTTACCAAAGCCGTCGGCAGTATTGTCGAAGACGGCGCCACCGTTATGCATTCGTAGCTCAATCGAGCCGGTAGGGCAGGTCCAGAGACCGCCACCCATAGACTCGATACCGTTTTGGGAGGTTGCTTTATTGTTTGTCACCACTACGTCGTGCAAATGCAAACTGAAAGATATCGAGGCTACGTAAATGCCGCCGCCTTGATCGTGGGCGGTATTGTTAAGAATCTGGCCTTTATTGATTTCAACCTGGTTGGAAACTACGTTCACTCCGCCACCGGTGTGGAATGCTTCATTATTCGAAATGGTGCCACCATTGAAAATAAAGGCGCCGGGGGAGAGCTTACCCCACTCTTGTTTAGTCATTCCCGATTGTTTTCCGGTTCCGGGAATCTCTTTATAGGTGCGGTCTGCGCCCCAAGCATACAGATCGAGGGTGCCGATTCCCCCTCCGTTGCCGGCGGTATAGTTGGAATCAATCAGGCCGCCGTTCATGGTGATTACCGTATTACCGAATGCGAGCGCGCCGCCCCCAGAGAAGGCGGCTGCATTGTCGTGGATCTTTCCGCCGTTAATGGTGATGTAGTTGCGGGTTTCCAAAGCCTTTTGTAGGCCCCCCATAGAGGCGGCATCGACGTATAGGTCGTATCCTTCCAGGCCGCCTGCCCAGCCCTTGTTATGGGAGATTTCGCCGCCGTTAATGGTTACCGAGCCACCTTGGAAAACACCGATCCCGCCTACTTCGCCGTAGGCGCCATGTGCATACTCAGTTTCTCCGTAGCTGACTTCGCCGTCATTCATTTCGAATTGGGCGCCCTCGGATATCGCGATATTTGCGGCCCCGGATTGTACAGAGGTGGCGCTTCCAAGCTTGCGTTTATTGTCAGTAACCTTACCGCCGTTGAGGATAAACTTGGCGTCTTTCCCCCTAACCGTAATCGCCCCGTAGCGCATACCGGTGCCGTTGCGTACGCCCTCATAGGTGCCGCTATTAATGGTCAGTGAGCCTTCGTCGTAGATCAGTTCCCCGCCGCCTTTAACCCATTGGCCTCGGCTTCGCAGATAAAACTTTCCGCCTTTCTCGTTATTTCCCAAGGTTAAGGAGGCGCCCTTTTTGATCTGTACCATGACTCCGGTGAAACCGTCCTCGCGTACCAGGCCACCGGCAGAGGAGGCTGCTCCCCAAGGAGCGATCCCGTTTACGAGTTCAATATCGGCGCCCTTGGGTATAACCACCGTAGAGGTAATCAGGGTGTCGAGCATCCCGCTTATCACAATCCGGGTGGGGGTGGTGCCGGCGTCCTGGATTAATTGCCGCAGTGCGGCCTCATCGCAACTGGTGCCGCATTCCACTACGGTGCGGCCGGCAGCTTGCGCGGAGGTGGAGTTTATCTTTTCAGGAGCTGCCACCCAGGCAATTGCTAAGGTGGCAGTGAGAATCAGCGCCACTGCCTCGGCTAATATCCGTCCCGGTAAAGTGTGAGTTCGCATGGTAGACCTCGAGATTAGGAGCGGTATTGGTCGGGTTTAACCAATAATGATTAGTTAGTTTTCATTTTACATTACTTTGCTCGCGAAGTGGAACGGGATATTTTCTCCTGACAGCTGCTACTGAAACAGGATCTTTCGGCCAGTTTCCCACCCTCGAAACTGGTATCAAACCTTGCTTCATAAGAGGCCACGTACGCATGTAAGTCTTCGGGTAAATAGCGGAGTGCTGATTGCGCCATAAATTTCATGCGTTCATCAATCCCGTACAGGGTGGAATAATATGCCCAGGCGATAGCGCCGGTGATTGCCCCCATCGTGTCCGCATCGCCCCCTAACCAAATGGTGTTGCGAATAGCGTCCTCGAAACTAATCGATTCCGTAAATGCCCTGATAGCTTGGGGTACGGTGCCTTGGCAGGATTCATCAAAGTGATAATTAGCCTTGATGTCGGCTAGCGATTGCTCAAGGGGATAGAAATGCTCTGAAATGTAGTATTCGATTTCCTGCTTGCTGCGGTTATTGCGTGCTAAATAGATCGCCGCGGCCACCGCCTTTGCACCTTTAATCCCTTCGGGATGATTGTGGGTGACTGCCGCACTTATTTCTGCAAAATCGAGGGCTTCCGCCAGGCTATTCGCGCATTCAGCGGCGGCCGATACCCGCATGGCGCTGCCGTTTCCCCAGGAGTTGTAGGGGCGGGGATTATCTTCATTTAGCCAAGCCGCAAAACGGCCTCCGTAAGAGCCCATCGGCTCGGGAAAGCGTCGCCCTAATTCCTGCATACGTTGCACCAGGAGCTGGGTAAGACGCTGCTCAGTGCGCTCGGTATCTTTAAGGTTTAGCCAGCTTAAAAACGCCATTCCCTGAGCGATAGTCATTAAGGAATCATCGGTGTAGTTGGCGCCATAAGGAAACAGCTCAAAATCACGGCGATCTACCGGTGAGAACTCCCGGGTAGAGCCGATAACATCCCCGATAATCGCGCCGATCATGATGATTCCTCCTACAAGTGGATTACTGCTGCTTCTACCATTATGTGCTCCTGTTTCAGATACCGGCAGTAAACTTCCGGGTTTCTGTTAGTGCGAATAGTTAAGTGGACGGTCCTGCTTACTAGGCTCACCTATTAACAATACCTGCTGGGGTTCAGCGCCCTGTTTAAAAGCTGTTGCCTCCTTGAATTTTCGTATTCCCCGGGTTTGGTAAACGCGGAAACTGTAGCGGTAATGCGGGGGAGGCACGCTCCGTCATAGAGTAGGAGCGATGCATTTTTCGCGGCGAGTTAGCCTTTCTGACCCCAACGCCATCACCGTGGCGGCGGGGAAACGGCGCGCCCAGGGGCAGAAACTGGTAAATATCTCTGACTCGAATCCCACTCGGCATGGGTTGGGAGAATCAAGCAGCCCCTACCAGGCAGATCCGCGTGGGTCATGCGCCGCCCGTCGCGCCCTCGCCAGTTATCTTTCTGAGCGGGATCAGCGCAAGGTTGACCCCGATAACTTGTATCTGCTTAGTTCCACTTCGCAAGGCTACAGCTGGCTAATGAAACTGCTGTGTGATCCTGGCGAAGTAGTGCTGGCACCAACCCCGGGATATCCGCTGATAGAAGCCTTAGCTAACTTAGAAAATGTGCAGGTGGCCTCCTATAGTTTTGCTTGGCTAGGACGAAACTGGGAACTAGATCCGCTCTCGCTGCCTGCTGCTAGTGTTTCCCCGCGTCCGCGTGCCCTAGTGGTTATCAATCCGGGTAACCCCACCGGTGCCTATTTAGATAGGGGAGAGCGGGAGAGAGTGGAAGAATACTGCGCCGCAAATAATCTGCCCTTGATTGCAGATGAAGTGTTTTACGACTTTCCCTTGCCAGAAGCCCCCGAATCCCGCTACCGTCTCGCCGGTTGCCCTGAAATCCTCACCTTCGCCCTCGATGGGTTATCGAAAAATCTGTGTGCGCCGGGGGTGAAGGTTGCTTGGCTGGAAGTATCGGGGCCTGAAGAATTAGTGAGGGAGGCTAAGGCACGTTTAGATATCATTGCGGACGCGTTTTTGCCCTTTAGTGATATTTTGGCCGCGCACCTGCCGGGTTTCTTAGAGGAAATACCGTCACAGTTGGCGCGAACTCGCGGGCGTTGCGCCACCAACTTGGACACCTTGCAAAGTTTGGTAGGGGAGGATGCGTCCAGCCCGGTTACGGTGATGCCCCCGCAGGGTGGCTGGAACGTACTCTTGCGTTTTCCCTCCCATATTGACGAGGACGAGCTGGTGGAAAAACTCTTAAATGACTTCGGTATTTATTGCCAGCCCGGCTACTTTTTTGACTTGCCTTTTGCTGGTACTACCAGCCTGTCTCTGCTGTTAGAGCCAGATTCGTTCCGGGAAAATGCCGTAAAAGTCTTGCATACCATCACTGCCTTGAACTAGAGCAGTAACCGGTATTTTCGTCCTCCTAGAGGCGGGTGGGAAGGCACACATAGGTTGGTTTGTCGTTACTCGAATGCTTCTAGAGCCTCTGGTTCCAGATCGCCGTCAGCAACTAACTCCTGAGCTGTTCTCTCTATTTCATCAGATAGGGAAATACCTGCGGCGTTTGCCCAATCAAGTGCCAAATCAAGATCGGGACCATCATGGATTTCCAGCTCTTTAAGATTTTCTAGTAGGTCAGTGCGACCTGCCTCGCTAATGGTGGCAAGAACCAGATCCCAGGCGTCTAGGTACCCCATCATTGGTGTGGCTCCTTGCGGAAAAGTATTCCCGCCACCTCCAAACGATAGTTCGTGTCACTAGCGAAGGAGGAAATCATATGCGCGTCAGTATCGGGAAATGGACAAGCGTTATTCCTCGGCACCAGGAAGTAAATGAGGTGCTGGCTAAGGCATTAATAAGGAACGCAGAAAGGGGCGCGGAATGAATATCGAGGCACAGGCTATCCGTGACAGTAAATGGTGGATTGCTTTTTTTGAGATCGATGGTCGCCAACTTGGTACCCAGGCAAAAAGCTTGAAACGCCTGGAATATATGGTTAAAGACGCGGCCGCCCTCCTGACTGCGAAAAGTCCCGATAGTTTTGACGTGACTATTTGCTTAAAAGATTCTCGCCTCGCAGAGCTGGTTGCCAGATATTCTGCTGCTAGTGCGGCAGAGGCGGCGACTAGCAAAGAGCTTGCTTCCGCTTCCCGGGAAACGGTCAGCGTGATGCGTGGGAAAAATTTGTCTATGGAGGATATCGGAACTCTCCTGGGGATAACCAAAGGTAGGGTATCTCAGTTAGCGAAAGCTTGACCCGGGAAAATGCCGCTAAAGTTTTGCGTACCGTCACTGCCTTGAGCTAGGGTAACAGCCGGTTCGCATATCCAAGTGTGGAAGCAATATTGCGACCACAAAACAAGACACAATCTGCCTCATTGATGGTACGGTTTTTCCCGAAGTTCTGGCTGGTGAATGTTTGAATCTGATTACCCATGGCAAGGATCCTGTTCTGAGAGCCCGATAGACAATGAAATGCACCGATTGATGCAAAAAGCTCTCAGAAGAAGGCCAGAAACCCGCCAGGAGTTAACCCCTGTTAAGAGGATTGGTGACATGCCTGCTTAGGGTTACTGTTTGATTGCCGCCGATCTCAAGAGCGTTAAATCTGTCTTTCGCGTTTGGCGCTATTCTGAGAAGAGGGTCTGAGAAGAGGGATGTTGCCCGTATAATCCTCGTGCTAGGGCAGTATTAATCGTTTGGTCTGTTGTGTTCTGCTCACAGACGGGCTGAGTTTGCTACAGGCACAAGACGTTTACTGGTTGTTATTATCGTTGTTCTCGCTTAGACTGGTGGTATCAAGACCGGTTCCGCCCGTGAGGGTCCAGGGCCGGTCCTCATTGTTTCTACGCTCGAGTAGGAGTTGGTGATGCCGCAGTCTCTAGATGCTCCTTTAGGCAAGCGGTTCAAAAAGCATGGCGAGCAGATAGCTTTGCTGCGCGAACGCGGCATGCTAATCGAATCTGATTCTGAAGCGTGCCGACTACTCGAACAGGTGAATTACTATCGTCTTTCGGGATACTGGTATTCATGGCGCAGACTACTAGAACCGGGGAAACGTGCTGATAGTTTTATCGAGGGCACGACCTTGGCTGATGTAACTGCCGTCTATGAGTTCGACTGCAAGCTTCGTGAGATTGTGTTTGCCTGTCTTGCCCCGATAGAGCTTTCGGTGCGCTCCATGCTTGGACACGAACTCGGCCGCATCGACACTTTCGCGCATCTACACCCAAATGCTCTCGGGCCGCTAGCACAAGCATCTGACGGTGAGGGGGCGTCTGCCGGGTATCTAAAGTGGCTGGGACGTTACGAAAAAGAGTTACGCGCCTCTCGTGAAGATTTCGTGGCTCACCACAATGAAAAGTATGGTGGCAGGCTTCCTATCTGGGCTGCTGTAGAAGTAATGGATTGGGGGTCGCTGACTTACCTGTACCAGTTAGCTCCCATCGGTGTGCGAGACACAATCGCGGCTCGCGTAGATTTGACTGCAGCCCAATTCGGTTCGTGGCTGAAAGTGCTAAATATTTTGCGTAATTATTCAGCCCATCACGCACGCATGTTTAACAGGGTTTACACCATCAAGCCACGGTTACCTAGAAAAGGCCGCCATACCGAACTGGACATGATTGCGAATACAGTAAACCGCACTTTCGGGCAGTTAACTTTGATCCAGTATCTTCTCGTTCGCCTAGACCTAGGGAACACAACTCGTCTTCCTAAACTCCTTGAAAAGTACCCCCAGGCTAAGCCGCTACCGATAAGCCACCTTGGCATGCCCGATAACTGGCAAGATAATCCTCTCTGGGCAACTAAAACCTGCTAGTCCTCGCGATGTAAAATCATACTCATCCCCATCATCGGTAAAGGTAGGTTTTGGGTCGGCTTGCCTGCCTGAACATGAGTTGGCAAGCATCTTCTACGATGAAGTCGGAATCTAGAGCTAGGGGTTCATCGATTAGGATTTTGGGTTAATACCCAAAAGCAGTACGGAGAAGCAAGCCATAATAAATATGTGACTGGCTTTAACCGATTTTCAAGTTTTGACTATTTGAACGCTCCCAAGGCATGTAAATATTGCGTCATGTGTCATTCTCCGTCAAATATTGATGCGTAGTTGTTGATAAAGGCAAAGGGAAATCTTTAGTTCTTTTGTAATCTTCTTGCAAAGCCAATAGCTGGTCGCATAGGGAAGAAGGTAGGAGGAAATATTGCTCAAACGCGAGCGAAACAATAAAATCTAAATCTTCGCCCTCGCCATACTCGTAATCATCTATTAGCGTCCGAACCGATATATCTGACTTTTCATACAGATATTGTCGAACTCGCTTATAAAGATCAGAATAAGTCAACATGCGTTAACCTCTCATCAATATATGCGCTTGCTATTTCATCATTTTTAACAACAATTTTTAATATCCCACCATCTGTCCTCTTTAGGTAACTATATTCTAGTTTTCTCTCGGGATTGGTTAAAGCTAATAGTATTTCTGATTTGATTCGCTCTTTGTCTCAGTCATTAGGGAAAGGCGTATGTTTTGAAATCCATCCATGAGACGCAAGTATTAAGCAAAATGCGAAAGTCTTCCTACCACAAGGAAATCCGCGCCCAGCGCGGCTTGGACGGGTCAAATCGAATACTACGGCACGTAGCGCCCTGCGCCATCTGGATTAACCAGGTGTCTAATGGTTTTGTTTTAATTTCCTGGTTCTGTTCATGGTATTTGCATTATGCAACACGCGTGCTGTGTAGTGGTATGGTGTGCCCCAGTTAGGGGAAGCCAAAAAGAAAGGGAGCGCGCGTTTACAGGACTATAGATAGAACTGACCTGGGCAACCTACTAGCCCTAGCCGGTCTGCTACTTGCCTTGTGGGATCACTCCCATAAAGATGAAAAGTAGCCGGTAAGGTCTGGCGGGGTCGAAATAGAGAATAGCTACTTCGACCCCACCTAGGTCAGATTCTACCAGCCAACACCGCTAAAAGAGCCATGAACCGGAAAAAGTTTAAGGGGAACCTCGGAACCTTAGGGTGCCTTATCGCTATCGGTGGAGCTAACCTAGCCATCACTGACCTACAGGCAGCCACCTGGAAAACAGTCACCATGTGGGTGGTCTGGGTCATAGCTATGGGGATATGTCTTTACGACCTGAACACTGGGGTTAAAGACAGTGAGTGAGACTTTTTTGGCGCTTCGTGATGTGGCGCGCCTAATCGGTGTTACTAAGGGTACGGCGGCATCTTATAAAGCTAAGGGAATGCTTCCTGCCCCTGATGCAGTGATTGGTCTTGATGACCGCTCGGTCGCTGGGTGGCGTAAGGAAACAATCATTAAATGGAATGAGGAACGCCCCGGGAAAGGAAACCACGGACAGTAATTTTTGTCTTGGCGTGGTTGACTGTTGTTGCAGCTAGGGGCTTAAAAACAAGAAAAAGCCCTGGCCAACGTCAAGCAAGTTAGCCAGGGCTTATCGTGCTAGCAACACTTCGCGTTGCGCACAATTTCCTCCGCTTCACCAATGAAGAAACAAGTTTCTTCACCGTTCATCGTCGTCGTTGTTACTTTCACTCTCATTTTGATACAACGTGGTTTTTGGGTGCAGCGGGTGAGGTTTGGGTGCAGCCTCAGCAGCCGCGCGATTCAAGATCCGCGTTATTACCCCGTGCGCGTTTCAAGGCAGCCTTCCATTCCTTTCTTCCAATGCGACACTTTCTGATCCAGAGACAGATTTCCCTTCTGTGCGCAGCGTCCCATTCCTCAACTTCGTCGCGCCTAGAAATCGTGGTGACTGCTAGCCCCCCGGAGATTGCCCCTACAACTAGCCCCAGAAGCGAAGCAATCGCTTGGATCGAAAGCTCCATTACGAAATTAGTAGCAGCATTGATGCTTTCAAATGCGCCAGCACGCCAAGACAAAAAGGCAAAAACACCGATGAACATTACTGAGACAATGGCCTGAATGATAAATGTCTTTATTCGCTCACGAAATGCGTCTTTACCAGCTCTTTTACTGTGCCACCATTCCTGCGCCAATTCATCAACACTCATCCCGTAAATATTTGTATCCCCGATATTTTGGTTAAAAATATTCCCGTCTCCAGAATTGCTAATGTTATTGATGTTCACTGGTTTACCTTTCTGTTTGAGGTTTCACCAATATCATATGGAGGCATCCGCACGCCAGGACTCAACAGTTTTCTCCTGGCTGTCGTTCAGATTCAGTCTTTGAAATAGAGGCGGATAGTTCCGTCGGTCTTTACAGCAGCTTGCATAACCAGCATGTTCCAGGCTTCGTTGCTGTATTCGAGTGGTGACCGCGTAACTAGATAGTCGTGAATAGCTACTGCTTGCGCGCGGCGAGTGGTGAGGTCGGTTATCTGGTCGTTGATCGCCTGGTGTTCTTGTTCTTGTTGTTGGTAGCGCTGTTCGAGCTGGTGCCATCGGGCATCGTATTCGTCAGGGTCGTGCGCGGTGTTGGCGTTTTCGGTGATGAGTTGGTTCATTAACGCTACGGTTTCTTCCATCCGCGTAGCGATCTCAGTCTGGCGGTTTTCGAGTTCTGTCGTGTTGTAGACGGTGTCGTCGAGTAGTTGCATCGCGCCATCGAGCACGGCATCATTGCTGACGCGTTCGGTGAGGGCGTGGACGAAGGCTTCTTTGATTTGTTGTTCGGTGACGTGTGGGGTTGTGCAGTGGTAGCCGGGCTTGTATTTGTTGTTGCAGCGCCAGATGTAGCGGCGGTATTTGCTGGTTGAGTGCCAGACTTTACGTCCGTACCAGCCGCCACAATCTGCGCATCTGATCCGGGTGGCGAACGGATGGGTGGAGGCGGTTCCTTTTCCTGATCTGCGTGCTAGTTCTGCTTGCACGATCTCCCAGGTAGCGGGTTCGATGATTGGCTCATGGTTTCCGGTCACGTAATATTGTGGTACTTCGCCTTCGTTGGTTTTCTTGGTTTTGGTCAGGAAGTCGGTGGTGAAGCTTTTTTGTAGTAGCGCATCGCCTTTGTATTTTTCGTTGGAAAGGATGGAGCGGATGGTGCTGGCTGACCAGATGTTTTTACCGTGTGGGGTGAGAATCTGGTCGGTGGTGAGTTCTTTTGCGATTGTCTGCGGCGTGGCTCCTTCAAGGAAGCGGGCATAGATACGGCGCACGGCTGGTGCTTCGGTTTGGTCGATGGCGAGGTTTCCGTCGTCGCCTTTTTTGTAACCGAGTAGGGATTTGTAGGGCACCATGACTTTTCCGTCGGCGAAGCGTTTGCGGTGTCCCCATGTTACGTTCTCGGAAATGGAGCGTGATTCTTCTTGTGCCAGGCTGGACATGATCGTGATGAGTAGTTCGCCTTTTGAGTCCAAGGTCCAGATGTTTTCTTTCTCGAAGTACACTTCTACTCCTGCGTCTTTTAACTGGCGCACGTGAGTTAAGGTATCGACGGTGTTACGGGCAAAACGGGATACGGACTTGGTGAGAATCAGGTCGATTTTGCCGGCGAGTGCGTCGGCGATCATGGTTTTGAATCCTTGACGATGTCGGGTGTTGGTGCCGGTGATGCCTTCGTCAGCGTACATGCCAGCGAATTCCCAGTCGGTTCTTGATTGTATATGGCGGGTGTAGTAGTCGATTTGAGCTTCGTATGAGGAGGCTTGTTCTTCTTGCTCGGTGGAGACCCGCGCGTAGGCTGCAACCCGACGTTTTATTGCGCGGCTAAAACTGTCAGCATTGTGTCTGAGTGTTTTGGTTGCCGGGATCGCGGTAACTCGTTTACGCCTGGGTGTTGCGGTGGCAGTCACTGGGTTTCCTCCATTGTGCTAGATCAACTATTACTGGTTCGTTTTGGTTTTTTAGCGTGAAGGTGAGGTAGCGATTGGGGAAAACGGTGATTATGTCGAGTTTGGTCAATATTTGCGTATCGTCCCAATCCTTAAGTCCGAGCAGATCCAGGCAGATGGTTTTCAGTATTGTTTCTGGAAGTTGTGGTGCCCGGCAGGGGTTACCTTTTCCTTTGGTTGCTGTCGCGCACCACCAAATTTTCCGGGATCGGTTGCCACGTTTTTTCGTGCGGCGATGGTATTTTTTGCCACACACGCTGCAAACTATGTGGGAAGTAAACGCGTTAGTGCTTGTCCCTGGGCTTGCTGCTCGTCCGTGTTTGCGGCGTTTGGCTAGTTCTATTTGGACCGCGTTAAAGGTTTGGTGGTCGATAATTGGTTCGTGGGAGTTTTCCACGAGAAAGCGTGGTAGCTCGCCTTGGTTTGGTTTGGTGCAGTGATTAGCGATCTGGGGGCGGTAGGTTTTTTGCAGTGATGCATTACCGATGTAAACCTCGTTTTCTAGTATTGTGCGTAGTCTTTTGCCTTGGAATTTATTTGTATAGCGGGGTTTGATTCCCTCAATGTTTAGTCTGGCTGCGGTTTTTTCTGGGCTTATTCCTGCTAGAAATTCATTGAAGATCCGTTTGACGACCGTGGCTTCGTGGTCAATGATGTGTAGTTCGCCTTCGCTGTAGCGGTAGCCGTAGGGTTGGCGTGAATGTAGTTGCCCGTCGGCGTATTTTTTACGGATTCCCCATTTGACGTTTTGCGATATTGACCGGGATTCTTCCTGGGCAAATGATCCTAGCAGGGTCAGTAGGAGTTCTCCGTCAGCTGTGGTGGTGTCTATGTTTTCTCGTTCGAACTTTACAGCTACACCGAGGGATTTCAGTTCACGTACAGCTTGGAGTAGGTCGAGAGTGTTACGGGCGAACCGTGAGATTGATTTCGTGAGGATCACGTCGATTTGTCCCGAGCGAGCGGCGTTCATCAGATCGTTGAAGCCTTCACGTTTCTTGGTGCTGGTGCCAGTGATTCCTTCATCGATGAATACCCCGGCATATTCCCAACCTGGGGTGGATTGAATAAGACGCGAGTAATGCGATACCTGGGCAGCTATGGAGGAAAGCTGACGGTCGTGCTCGGTAGAGACACGGGCATAGGCGCCGACGCGAAGCAGCCTGGGTTTGGCTGGCTTGACCGTAATTTTCTTCAGTTGTGGCGTCGTTTTAACCATGCTATCTACTCTTGTATTCCCTTATTGTTGTTGCTTGTCACGTACTGTTTCGCGTTGTATCCATACATGCTCTAATCTTGGTGTTTATCAAGTCGAACCCTTAATAACAATGAACCCACTGCCGTCTTAGATTTACCTTCTATGACATCGAGAACGCTGCGTGCTTCTGTGGGTGTTAGTGTGCCTTTATCGGTGAGCTGGTCGATAAAGTTGACTGTTCTTATGAGCGCGATCTCCGCATCAATATCTATGGCGCTCACCCGCGCCCACCTTGGGTTCCAAAGCGGTGCCTAATGTAGCAAGGATGGCAGCAGTATTTACGTTTAGCGTTTCCATAGGCGGTGAATTGTTTTGCACAGTGAGCACAGGTAAAGGTGTAGAACGCTTTGCGGTTGATCTGGTCTGGGTGGGTTTTCCACCAGGCCCGTCGGCAGGACTGACTACAAAACCGAGATTGGCGTATTGTTAGTTCACTTCCGCATATCAGGCAGCCCACCACGTCAGCTACCCTCACCACAGTTTTGTTGGTGCTAGATGGTGTGATGTTGTTGCGTCGGCACCAGCTTTTGACGGTATTGACGTTAAGTCCAAGCTCACTAGCGATCTTTGCCAAGGGCATTCCAACTTTTCGTAGAGAACGCACTTGAGCTTTTGTTGTGTCATTGAAAACTGTCACGATGTTTCTACCTCCTGAAAGAAGGCCAGAAAGGATCAGAAAGTTAACCTGCACCCCTACAAACAAAGAAGGCCCCGCCACCATCTGCCGAACAGAAGATGGTGGCGGGGCCGGAAACGAAAAATAGTTAATGGATCAGCAGCCAAGCTTTTGGTTTACTCGGGCTTGTACCTGGTTGTAAAGATTTCCCAGGCGTGCTCGGCGGGTAGCGCCGTTGCCGTAGTCTCCTCGAATCACGGCGTCTGCCAAGGCATCGATATTGGGTGCGGCTGGCGTAGATCTTGTCCCGAGTTTTTCGTTGACTCTGCGTTGCACGGCGTCGTAGAGGCTACCTAGGCGTGCGCGTCGCTGGTCTCCGTTGCCGTATTCGCCGCGGATAACTGCGTTGGCTAGTGCTTCAATATCTGGTTTACCGGCAGATGGCGGGTTGGGTTTGTTTCCGCTGATTTGGTCGTACCAGTAGCCGGCTCTGGCCATGTAAGCGGCGTGTTGGGATCCGGCTATGGATGCGGGGCATTCGGTTGCGGAAAAGTTGCGGTGTCCGAATACGTTTTTGCCCCAACAGGGTCGGCCTAGCTTGTAGTAGTGACACAGGGCGGCGACCAGGTGTGCCCCGTTTTCTAGGCAGGCATCGGAGATGCGGTAGGGGTGGGTGGATGCGTCTGCGTGTTCGATTCCAATCGAGGTGGTGTTGGCTACCCAATTTCCCGCGTGCCAGGCGGTATCGCGGTCCCAGACGAGTTGGCCGATGCGGCCACTGGTTTCTACTTGGTAGTGCGCGGAGGCGGGTCGGGTTTGCCATACGTTCCAGCATCCTTGTATGGAAAGGTTTCCATCGTTGTGGTGCAGGATGATTTTGTTGATGGATCGGCCTTGTCTGCCTTTGGTGAAGTGTTTGTTCATTAGCAGGTTCAGGTCAGCTTCTAGAGTGTTCCAGTTCTTCATTTTGGGTTCTCCGTTTCTTTGTTGGTTGGTTTAGCCGGTGGCCAGGATAAAAAGTGCGATCAGGTAGATAAGCGGGGTCAGTATCCATGAAAGGAATATGGCGAAAAGGAGCCAGATCCCGGCGGTAAGTAGCGTTAAGACTGCTAGGAGTGCCAGGAATTTAAGAATTGTTTTCATGGCTTTTCTGTTTCGTCGGGGAGGGCGTGTTGGGGCAGATATTTGCCTGGATTAATCTGGCCTGCGTGGGGGATGGGCGGGGAGTGTTTATCTGGGCTGCTCGCCTTAGCCGGTGGTGTTGAGCTGGTTTTGAAGGCGGGCTGGTTTTGACCGGTTTGTTTGATTGTGTCTAATGCTTGTTTTAGTCCGCCCGGGATTGGCAGACCTAACAGTGCAGCGTTTTCGAGGACGGAGATGCCTTCGTTGGATAGGTAGAAGAAGATGGTGGCGGTGCGTAGCACTCCGGGGGTACCGAGAATATGGACATCGAGTAGGTGGGCTAGTCCGATGAGGGCGAAGATTAGGATTTTGCGGGCGATACCGCGAAACCCTACCGAGCTGGATAGTTTGTGGGCGTTGATTGCGGCTAGTATTCCGGTGGCGTAGTCGATGATGGTGAAGGCTAAGATGGCGTAGAGCAGGGAGTCGGTTCCACCGAGGAAGGCTCCTAGCCAGGCACCTATAGCGGTGATGGCGCCTTGGAATAGCGTCCAAATGGTTTTGATAGACAAAATTCTTGCTGTCCTTTCAAAATAGTTAACGGGTTAGCACAAGCGTGGGGGATTGTGGATATAGGAAATGCCTGCACAAGGCAGGCATTGAAACTTCAAACAAGGCGGCGCTATTCGGTTTGTATTTGGGGGCGCTTTAGGGCTTGCAGCGTGAGGCGGGTGATGTCCATAGTGTTTTTTCTGGGTATCACCATTACGGGATTGTCTGTGTTTTTTGTTTTTCCTGGCGGGGCTGGTTTTGGGTCAGAGGGGATCGGGATTATCGCTTGCTCAATCATGAGGTTTTTCCTTTGTTTATGGCTTGTTCTACTGCTTCGCTTAACGCGCAGAATGCTTCTGCTTGTTGTCCGGCGAGCTCGCCTTGGTAGGTTTCTATTAGGCTTTTTACTTCTTGGAGATGGTTTTGGTAGGTCGGCCCAGACACTTCGGCTAGGGAATCGAATAGGCTTTGACGGGCGGTGAAGAATTCTGGGGCTTTTTCTGGGCATGCCAGGGTGAATGTTCCCCCAGCATCGATGCGGGGTTTGCCGTTTTCGTTTAGGGAGGCGTATTGGGTTACCAGTTCGTATGCCGTCTTCTGCTTGA
>NZ_CABTZZ010000024.1 GCF_902489465.1 uncultured Varibaculum sp.
AGCGTGCAGGGGCGGATTTATGCCGTAGGGTAGGCTGCGGGCGTTAAATCCGTGAAAATGCCAGAGCATTTTCCGGATTTCGGGGCGCGAGGCAAAATCCGCCCCTGTGCGCGCACGACTCCCTGCGCTGCGCCAGCCGAGGCTGAGGACATTTAGTGAGAAGGGTCAGGAGAGCTCGGAGAGTACTTCTAGGAGAACCGGAGTTACCCGCTCGATTACTTCCAGGGTGTCCGCGAATTCGCGCTCCCCGCCATACCAGGGATCGGGAACTTCCATGTCGCCCTCGCTGGCCTCGGGATCGAATTCGCGGTAGAGACGAATTTTGCTCTCATCTGCTCCCCAGCGCTGCGCCAGACGGGTGAGGGCACGTTTGTGTCCGCTAGTCATAGCTAGCAACAGATCAAAATCGTTAAAATCACTGCGACTAATCTGGCGGGCATGATGGTCTGGCGTCAGCCAGCCATGATCTTCCAGGATATGTACGGCACGGTAATCTGGGGGATTGCCGTGTTCTTCGTCAGAGATTCCCACCGAATCAAAAACTAGGTTATAAAGATTTTCTTCTTCGGCCTTTTGAGCAGCAACTGCCTGTGCCATTACTGAGCGACAGATGTTACCGGTACATACGAACAGTACCCGGGTCAAGATGATTCCTTTCGTAACTTATTTGGTTTGGTGTGCCCTTTTCTTGATTAACAGGTTTACCAGGAGCTTTCGACGGGAGCGCCCTCTTTATATCCGGCGGCGCTTTGAATTCCAACGATTGCTTTTTCCCGGAATTCCGCCTGGTTAGTGGCGCCCGCATAGGTGAAGGAGGAACGCACTCCCGCCAAGATCTGGTCGATCAAGTTTTCCACCCCGGGACGGGCAGGATCCAGATACATCCGCGAGGTGGAAATTCCCTCTTCGAATAGTTCTTTACGGGCACGTTCAAAGCCTCGGGAGGTGGCATTACGGTTACGAACTGCCCGGCGTGAAGCCATCCCAAAGTTTTCCTTATAGGGGCGTCCATTCCCATCGCGCACAATATCGCCAGGTGATTCGTGAGTACCGGCGAACCAGGAACCCACCATCACGTTGGAGGCTCCGGCTGCCAAGGCTAAGGCCACGTCCCGCGGATGACGCACGCCGCCGTCAGCCCAAACATGTTTTCCTAGTTCGTGGGCGCGGCGCGAACATTCGAGTACCGCCGAGAATTGGGGACGACCTACGCCGGTAGCCATCCGAGTGGTACACATTGCGCCTGGGCCAATGCCGACTTTCAAAATATCGGCGCCGGCAGCAGCCAATTCGGTTACTGCATCTGCGGTGACTACGTTTCCTGCCACAATAGGTACTTCCACTGAGGTAGCTCGTACTGCCTTTAAAGCCTCGATGGTTTTATCTTGATATCCGTGGGCAGTGTCGACCACTAAGACATCTACGCCCGCTGCTACCAGTTGGCAGGCTCGTCCCGCCACGTCACCGTTAATGCCGATCGCCGCAGCTACCCGCAGCTTGCCGTCTTTATCAGTGTTCGGGGTATAGATGGAAGAACGCACCGCCCCTGGCGCGGTCATTACCCCTACCAGGCGTCCGTCAGTGTCTACTACTGCGCCGAGACCGAGGTGTTCTTCCGCTAATTGGCGGTAAGCGTCCTCCGGGCCAATCCCCTCCGGTAATAGCAAGGTGTGGGTATCCATCACCGTATGTAGCTGCGCAAAGTGATCTACCCCGGTCAGCGCCGATTCGGGAACTACCCCTATCGGGCGGTTTTCTTCATCTGCAACCAGTACTGCGCGGTGGGAGCGCTTTGAAATCAAGGACAGAGCCGCCGCTACTGTGTCGTGCGGGCCGAGCACTACCGGAGTGTCATAGACCGTGTGACAGGCTTTAACCTCAGCAACGGTTTTAGCAATAATATCGCCGGGAACATCTTGAGGTAGAGTTACCAGACCTCCGCGGCGCGAAACTGTTTCCGCCATGCGTTTACCGGCGACCGCCGTCATATTCGCGACGACAATCGGCACCGTGGTGCCAGTGCCATCATCGGAAGATAAATCCACGTCGAAGCGGGAAGCAATCCCCGAACGTGAAGGAACCATAAAAACATCGTCATAGGTCAGCTCATAAGGTGCCGACATTCCATTCAAAAAGCGCACGGCTACTCAGCTTAGTGCAAAGAAAGCAAAAGGGGGAGACCTTAATCAACCTGAAGAGTATTTCGAGGCATAATAAGGAGTGTTATCCCTGGTAAATAACTTGGAGAAGGCAAATCAGGAAAAATATTCGCTCGCAGTTTCAAAAAGTTTCCTAAAGATAGCTAGGCTAGTTTTATGGCAGATATACAAGATCGGGAAGTGCTCACCTGGCAAGGATTCGGAGATGCTACCCGAAAAATTGCGCAAAATATTGTAGATTCCGGATGGATGCCGGAGTTAGTAGTGGCGGTGGCTCGGGGTGGATTGTTACCGGCGGGTGCTTTGTCTTACGCGTTAGGGCTTAAAGCAATCGGCACCATGAATGTAGAGTTTTATACCGATATCGAGGAAACTCTGCCGGAACCAGTGCTAATTCCGCCGTTAATGGATGTTTCCGCCCTGTCCGGTAAACGAGTATTGGTAGTCGATGATGTTGCCGACTCGGGGAAAACTCTCGAATTGGTGATGCGCTTGATTCGCGAACGCGGGATTCCTTCTGGGCAAGAAGGCGAGCGGGTAGCGGTTTCAGAAGCCAAATGTGCTTGTATCTATGTGAAGTCGCGGTCGATTATTACCCCCGACTATGTACTAAAGCACACCGATAAATGGATTAATTTCCCCTGGTCGACTCTGCCTCCGGTGACAGCGGAAGGGTTGGGACACTAAGGGGCAATCGTTAGTGTCCCTCCCCGCTATCCAGCGAGGAGAGGCTGCTTTTGAAAGTAGAGAGCTTGGAAGAGGTGTTAGCGTTAGCGCGCCGTACCTTGGACGCCTGCGGTCTGCAAGACTGGGAAGTTGGTCTCGATCATGCGCGCCGCCGGGCTGGCGCCTGCCATTTTGGAGATAAAAGGATTAGTTTTTCTCGCTATCTACTTCCGCTCTACGATTCGGCTGCCGCACGCGAAGTGGTTTTACACGAGGTCGCTCATGCGCAAGTAGGGTCTAAGGCGGGGCATGGTAAGCGCTGGCAGCAGGCGGTTAAAGCCCTAGGAGGTAACGGCGAACGGACGGTATCCCCTAACGCTCCCTCCCTCCCGGCTCCTTGGATCGGGGTATGTAAAGCCGGACACCGTATTGAACGTTTCCGCACCCCTACCCGAGTTTTAGCCTGCTCTAAGTGTTCTCGTGACTTTAAAATAGAAAACATTTTTACTTGGACCTACCGGGGAAGCCCTCCCCATCATCACCGGGCATACCTACGCGAACTTCGCAAAATCTGTAAGAATCATTAAAAGTTGGAGCTAGGTGAGAGAGGAATTCTCTTTTTGAAGCTTTAAACTGGATGCTGAAAGATTATCGACCAAGTTGCAGGGAATGTATGGATAATTATCAGATGCCACACCCCTATGCCGGACAACCCCTCCCTGCTGCCGAGAATCCGGAGAATTCAACTATCCGGTCCGCCCCCCAAGATTCCACAGTTATAGCTGGTTATCGGCTGTTAAAAGCCCTGGGTTCGGGCACTATGGGTGAAGTGTGGAAGGTCGCTGATCCTTGGGGAAACTTATATGCCGCTAAGATTTTACGTTCCAAATTGGCAATCAAGCCCGGGATTGTTCAACGCTTTCGAATGGAAAAAGATTTGGTCACCGGGGTGCGGCATCAAAATATCGTGGAAGTGTATGACCTGATCCAGACCCCGGAATATATGGCGATCATTATGGAATATACCGATGGCGGGGATTTGGGACAGTTACTTAAAAGCAGAGGCACCCTGCCACCGCTAGATGCTGTCTACTATTGCATGGGGATTGCCGCTGGTCTTTCCCCGATTCATCAAGCAGGAATTGTTCATCGCGACCTAAAG
This sequence comes from uncultured Varibaculum sp., assembly GCF_902489465.1. Classification (GTDB taxonomy): domain Bacteria; phylum Actinomycetota; class Actinomycetes; order Actinomycetales; family Actinomycetaceae; genus Varibaculum. The sequence goes on from NZ_CABTZZ010000024.1 coordinate 3,988, forward strand.
CCTTCGAATATCTTGTTGCAACGACAAGGAGGCTACCTGGTGCCCAAAATCGCGGATTTTGGTTTAGCCCGGTGGATTGATCCCCGTTACGAAATCCAAACCACGAAACGTTCCGGAACCCCCTACTATATGGCGCCGGAAATGATTGAAGGTAAAGGGGTGAGTTCCAAAACCGATATTTATTCCCTAGGAGTGATCCTTTACGAGTTGCTCTGCGGAATCACCCCTTTCAGAGGCTCGGTGGCGGAGGTGTTAAACCATCAGTTTTACGATATGCCGGGAATGCTACCGGGGATCCCCGGCTCCCTATGGAATGTGATTACCCAAATGCTGGCGAAAGAAACTTCGGTACGACCCAGCGCTGCTCAGACTCACGCCCTCTTGAAATCGGTAGTTGACCAGGTTCGTTCCCTCGACGCCCTGGAAGTGTTGAAGGAGCCCCCGCCTCCGCAACCTTTAGCAGATGTGGTGCGGATTTCCCCACCGGATGCTCAAACTTCCTTGGCATCGGTCAAACCGATTATTCCCGCCCACGATGAGGCCGAGACGCAGTCGGGGCAGACGGCGCACGGGCAGGTGGAACCGGTGGCTCCCGTCTGGCAGCCGGTGACTTTACCTCCGGCGATTATGGTTAATACTGAGGAGGCGATCGGGGAAGAAGTGGGATCCGCGGGGGAGTTATCGCCGCACAGGGAGCAGGAGGCTTGTGCAAATGAGCAAACGCTGGGAGCTTGGGGGAATAATTCTGACTTTTCCGAGAAGGTAGCAAGGGTTTCTCCTCGACAAGGTGCCCCAGCTCCCCGCCAAAGTGCAGCCAAAGCAATCGCCGGCGGAGTCGCAATTGGTCTAGCTGTTGGTGCTCTAATCACCCTGGTAGCAGCGGTAGTTTTGCTATTGCTTTAAGGAACCCAGCTTAGAGCCGCGCTTCTTTTAGAAGTTTGCTTAGGCGCGGTAGTGAAACGCGCTCCCGCGTACCTAGGGGCTGGGCAAACAGCGAAACCCGTAGCTCTTCTATTAGCCAGCGTCCGTGGATGAGGGCGGCTACGGAAGCAGGATCGGCGACTAGGTTTTCCTGGTTGTCTAGCTTTTCGCGCGCGCCCTCCCAAATAGCTAGAGCCTGTTCTTCCTGGTGGCTTCCCTTGTTTTGCCCCTGACTTGCCTTTTGTAGGCGAATAGCTATCGCCTGTAAGTAGCGTCCTAAATCCTCGGCTCCCTCACACAAGTCCCACAGGAACCCCGGGTAAATCAGCTGTGATAGTTGGGAACGCACCTGGGTAACTTCCCCTAAGGCTCCGAGGGGGAAATGCGAGGAGAGGGCAGCTGATACCTCCCGGTAGCTGGCACCCACCTCCCCAAGTTCGCGGGCGAGGACGTACACTTCGTCCTCGAAACGGTCACGGAAATCTGCAGCGAGTTGCCGCAGGGTGGAAGAATCCCGAACTGTCCAGGTATCGGCCCGGGCTTTTTTGAGGCAGCGCCAGGTGGCAACCAGCTGCAGATCGGAAAGTAATGCTACTTTTTCGTAAGGCAGTGCCGCCAGGTTCAGTGCTAAACGAGCTGGCCAGCGGGTAAAGATGCGGCTAGGTGGTAAGTAAAGCTGGGAGCAAAGCAGGCAGGTAACCCCAAAGTGGTGGGCGCGCTGAGCCTGTAGCAAGCTGTCGAAGCGCGCCACTCGCACCGGGAAAACCAGGGAAGCGGAGTCCGGCTGGCTGCGGCTTTCACTGCCAGATCGGGCGGGAGGGGGATTTTCGTAGCGGTTTTTTTGCGAGCCAGACAGCAGTGATAGCCCAAAGGGGCGAGGAAGGCGCTGCGGCAGTAACCCCGGGAAGGATCGTCCAGACACCTCGCCGGTAGAAATAGTTATTTCAGCAGTTAAAACTGCGTCTCGGTTGCGGATTTGCGGCCAAGTGTGAGCATAATCTGTTTCCGGGAAACGCTGCTTGGAATCCTTAGTAGCTTCCTGATTGCCACGCTTCGTTTGGGAATGGACAGGGTTTTTCTTTCTGCTTTCGGCTTTGCTTACCTGCGAGAGGGCTTCCCGGATTACCTGTTTGCGGGCGGCGCGTCCTTTTTTACTGTAGCGCTTCTGCAGTTTTTCGAGGTCGCGAGAATATATTTGCTCTTTCCCTACGCGCAGCGCAAAGCGAATCCGCAAATGGGCGGGCAAGGTGGTGACCGCCTGGGAAAATTCGTGTTCGGTTACTTCCACGGCGCGTAGCTGGTCTAGAGCCGCGATGAAAAGCTGAGCCAGCGGACGGGAGGGGGCAGTTTGCTGCTTTTTCTTTGCGGCGTCCGCTTGGACGCGGTGGCTAGGTTGTTTAGAGGTGTCCGGCGCTGCGGGTGCAATGTCTTGCGGAGTGCCTGTCCCTGGTGCGTTCCCGTTTTCTCCCCGTTCTGTGCTCTCCGAAGCATCCGGAGCGCCCTTCGCGCTGCCGCTATTGTCCTGAACTTTTGACTGATTGTCGCTGGTAGGAGCGTTATTATTACTTTTTTCAATCCCTGCCCAAGCAGCTAGGCGTCCCAGGGAAGCTTGCAGCGCTTCCTCTTGCTTAATCTGCACCGGGGTGGGCTCGCGGCTTTCGGCGGCACCAGTAGCAGCCGTGGGATGGGCCAGTTCCCGCTCAATCCACGCGCTTACTTCCGCCCCCACCTGGGGAGCAGGCACTAGTTGGCGGCGCACCGCTTTCGGTAACGCTCGAATCAGCGCGGTGAACAGCTCTGGCCACAGTCCCGGCACCGTCCATTGAAACTCTTGCGGATTAAGGTACGGCAGCTGTTCTAAGCTGACCTGGCAGGTAATCCCATCTTCTTCCTTACCGGGAGCGAAGTGATACTGCAGGGGCAAACTAAACTCTGCCCCTACCCAGCGATCGGGGAATCCGGTGTGAGACAGCCGGGTAAGTTTGCCGGCCAAATCGGTTCTGCCCCCAATGGAATGGTCTGCGGCTTCACCGCTGGAATAGTTGCGGGGCGCTTTTTGGGTGGCTGTTGGGGTGAGCACCACGTCTTCAGGGTAATCCAATATATGGGGGTCATCTTGATGTTTGAACCAGGCCGCAAAAGTTCCCGGATTGGTTACCTCTTTGCCTAAGCGGGCAGCAAAAAATGCCGCCAAAGCGTCCTCTCCGGCAACCATCCCGGCCTGGCGGGTACGTTGCTCAACTTCTAGGGCGCGCTGCAGTAGCTTTTCATTGCGTTTTAAAAAGGGATAGTTTAAGGGGGCATTCCCTCTGACCAGCGCATTAGTGATAAAGAGAGCGCGTGCCCACTGCTTAGCGGTCTGCGGGGAGTGCTCACCGGGAAGATCCGGGTTATTTGCCACAGACGAGAAGGCGGGCATCTGGGTATTGCCCAGCCGGGATAGGGGAACCGGCACATCAGCGGCAATCGTGAGGCCATACAGGGTAATGCGCTCCGGTACCATTGCGGTACCTTTCCTGCTCGACCAATACGGTTCCCCATAGGAGCGTTTCACCAGGTGTTTTCCCGCGTGAATAATCCAATCGGGGTTAACCCGAGCAACGTTGCGGGCAAAAAGCCGGGAGGTTTCCACCAGTTCGGCAGCCATTACCCAATCGAAAGTGCGGTTTGAGAGCCCAGATCCAGGCCAAATCGTAAAACGAGCGCCGCGCGGCGCCAGGTATTGTTTGGCGCGCTGATCCCAGTTGCCAATCCCGGAAAGCATTCCTACCAGCAGGGAACGGTGAATCGCGTCCGTGTCAGAATGCTTGGAAGTAAGGCTTTGACAAGCCGCAATCAGGTCTCGGGATTCCGGGTCTGTCTGGTAGCTTGAGCGGGAGGGCTTAGCCAAGGGGCGGGCACTGATTCCCAATTCTTTTAATAGTTGCCGCAATTGGTGGGTGAGGTCTTGCCATTCCCGAGTACGTAAATAATGTAAAAACTCGCGTTGACACATTTTTCGAAAAGCGCTCCCGGATAGGTCACGGGATTGGGTGCGCAGGTAGCGCCAAAGATTCAGGTAAGTCAGGAAGTCAGAACTGGTATCTAGGAAACGCGAATGGGCCTGGTCCGCGGCCTCTTGGTGCTCTAAAGGTCGCAGGCGCACATCTTGCATCGACAGCGCCGAAACAATAACTAATGCCTCCGATACGCATCCGCGCTGCTCCGCCTCCAGCAGCATGCGGGCAAGACGAGGATCAATCGGTAACTTGGCGAGGCGTTTGCCTAGCTTGGTAAGGCGGTAGCCCTCGGTGTTTTCGCTCCTAAGTGACAGGGCCCCCAATTCGTAAAGCAGCTGCTCCCCGTCACGGACTTGCCGAGGATCCGGGGAATCAATAAAGGGAAAATCGGCCACTTTCCCCAGGTTTAGCGAGGCCATCGCCAAAATCACCGAAGCTAGGGAAGTACGCAATATCTCGGGTTCAGTAAAACGCGGGCGTGCCAGATAGTTCTCTTCCGAATACAGCCGGATGCAAATCCCCTCGCTAATCCGCCCGCAACGTCCCGCCCGTTGACGGGCACTGGCTTGGGATACTTCCTCGATCGGTAGGCGCTGCACTTTAGTGCGCTGCGAATAGCGAGAAATCCGCGCCAGACCAGGATCAATCACATATTTAATACCCGGTACGGTCAGTGAAGTTTCCGCCACATTGGTGGCGAGCACAATTCGCGGATAAGGATGCGGGGCGAAGATGCGTTGCTGTTCGGCCGGGGACAATCGGGCAAATAGCGGCAGTATTTCTACTGCTCCCGGAGTGTTTGTACGCTCGCCGGCGCGCACGTACCGGGAACCTAAATGCGTGGCGAGAGCGGCCTCAGTGTCCCGAATATCTCGCTCACCGGGCAAAAACACCAAAATATCCCCGGGGTCGCCAGCAAAAAGTTCATCAACCGCCTGGCAGATTCCCTCAGTTTGGTCTTTCAGTTCACCGCGGGCGGTTCCCGATTTCTGCTGGTCAAAAAGATTCTTGCGGTTCTGCCCAGGGGTTTCCTCTTCTTCTACTTCGTCCTCACCCTGAGTATCCGAGCCATCCAGTGGGCGGTAACGTATCTCAACCGGGTAGGTGCGGCCAGATACCTCAATAATCGGCACCGGGGAAGAGGGACGAGAAAAGTGCTCGGCAAAACGCTGCGAATCAATAGTTGCCGAGGTAATAATGACTTTCAAATCCGGGCGGCGCGGCAACAGGCGCGCCAAATACCCCAAAATAAAATCAATGTTCAGGGAGCGTTCGTGGGCTTCATCCACAATGATAGTGTCATAGCGTTTCAGCAGGGGATCGGTGCGGATTTCTGCCAATAGAATCCCGTCCGTCATCAACTTCACCATGGTTTTGTTAGAGATCACATCGGTAAAACGCACCTGGAAGCCGATGGTTTTACCCAGCTCTTCCCCCAGCTCGCTGGCAATCCGGGTAGCCACCGAGCGAGCAGCAATCCGGCGCGGCTGCGTGTGTCCAATTAAAGCGCCGCGTCCTCTGCCCAGCTCTAGGCAGATTTTTGGTAGCTGGGTAGTTTTCCCGGAACCCGTTTCCCCAGAAACCACTACCACTTGGTTATTCTTGATAGCTTCGGCGATTTCTTGCCGCCTAGCACTTACGGGAAGTTCGGCGGGAAAGCTTATTTGAGCAGGCGCATTATTTAAGGTTTTCGCGTGGCGGCGGGCAGGATGCTTAGCTTTCTTACCGGTTTTTTCAGCTCGCGCAGGGCGCTTATCCTGCTTGCTAGCTGCGTGCTGCTCGCTCATCGCCCTCCTTTACCTCTGAGCAAAGTCTAGCGGTTATCGAGCCGGTGTCATTATTGCAAGCTGCTAACTGCGATAAAGTAGAGACCTTGAATAGGTAATAACCGCTCAGTGGAGGCAGCGAGATAAAACATGAGTGTGGAATACGATTTCGATGTCATCATCGTAGGTGGCGGCGTCGCCGGAACGGTATGTGCCTACCTTTTAGCAAAAGAGGGTCACCAGGTCTTATTGATTGAACGGGGCTCGGAAGTGGGGGCTAAGAACCTCTCGGGCGGGGTGTTTTACTGCCAGGTAATGAACCAGATTTTCCCGGACTTTATTGAAAAAGCGCCCCTTGAACGGAAAATCACCAAGAACACTCTTTCCTTCCTGAACCCGACCTCCGCCGTAAATATGGAGTATTGGGATCAAAGGCTAACTGACCCGGTAAACGCGGTTAGTGTTCTGCGCGCCAAACTTGACCCTTGGCTCGCGGAGCAGGCAGAAAATGCCGGTGCCACCATTATGCCAGGCATGAAAGTTGATGAACTGGTGCGCGAGGACGGCAAATTCTGCGGAGTGCGCGCGGGAGAAGACACCGTATACGGCAAAATAATCGTGGCAGCTGACGGGGTGAACTCCTTCCTCGCGCAATATGCCGGGATTCGCCCTAAAGAACCGCTGGGTCACCTGGGAGTGGGGGTAAAATCTGTTATCCAGCTAGGGGAAGAAACCCTTAAAGAACGCTTCAACCTGCAAGAGGGCGAGGGCGCGGCCTATCAAATGGTGGGGGACTGCACCCAGGGGGTAGCTGGCGGCGGCTTCCTGTATACCAATCACGACTCGGTATCTATCGGGATCGTGGCGATGCTAGATGACCTGAAGAAAAAACAGTTATCCTCTTCTGAACTGCATGACCATTTCTTAAAACATCCCTTTATCGAACCGTTCCTGCGCGGAGGGAAACTGCTGGAATACGGATGTCACCTGGTAGCCGAAGGCGGAAAAACCATGCAGCACGGGCTGGTTCACGATGGACTGGTGCTGATCGGGGACGCCGCCGGGTTTACCCTCAACACCGGGTTCACGATTCGGGGAATGGACTTGGCAGCCGGATCTGCCCAAGCCGCCGCCAGCGCCATTGATACTGCGCTCAAAGCAGAAAACTATAGTGCGTCCTCGTTAGGTAAATATCTGGAAAACTACCAGGCGACTTTCGTTGGTAAAGATATGGAAACTTTCGCGCGCGCGCCGCAGTTCCTACACAACCAGGAACTATACGGCCAGGTAGGACGGCTCGCGGCGGACGTGTTCCACGGGGTCTATAACCTGGATACCACCCCGCGACAGCGGCTATTACCAGTGGCGCGGGCAGCGTTGAAGAAATCGCCACTGAGTATGCGCCGGCTGGTGAAGCTCGGTTTACAAGCAGTGAGGTCGATTTAAAATGACTGATTACCTTCCCGAATCCGTATCTGAGAGACTTAGCGCCAATATTTATGAGGTTGACGAAGAAGAATCTCATATCGTTATCGACCAAGAACTAGCGAAAGCCACGGACGCCGGCAAACTTCTAGAGCGCGTTTGCCCCGCTCATGTCTATACCGCCCGCGAGGACGGAACAGTCGATATCGAATACGCCGCCTGCCTAGAATGTGGCACCTGCCTGGCAGTCGCTCCTCCCGGGGTGCTCAAATGGCGTTACCCGCGCTCCATGATGGGCATTAGCTACCGGGAGGGGTAAGTAATCCCGTGGAAGGCGGCTCGAGCCGCAAAAAATAGTTATCCTTAAATGCATGAGTACCCCTATGCAGATTCGTCAAGCTGAGACCGCACGCGACATGTTAGATATCTTCGCGACTCGTCGCGCGGTTTTTCACCTGGAACAAGGAATCTCTTTGGATCGGGAAATTGACGATATCGACTTCGCCCAGGGAACTATCCATCTTTTAGGCGAGGACGCCTCCGGAACTATCGCGGCAGCCCGGATCTCCCCGCCCAAAATTGGTATTCCTGTCGATCTTGCACAAATGTTTCCCCAGCTGCCACGAGACACTATTACCGGGAAGCTAGGTCGTTTTGCCGTACTACCTGCCGCCCGCGGGTGCGGTAACGGTAAAGAACTGTTACTCGGCGCCGAACGTTTAGCGTTTAGCAGTTGGGCGAGCTCCGAGGACGAGGGAACGCTGCTACTACAAATAGCAGCTCAAGCGCCAGTTATCGGGTTCTATCAAAAACTCGGCTACCGGCTAGTTACTTCCCGCGCCCCCTACCTGGATGCTGGAATCGAACACCGTGACCTGGTGAAATTGGTGGAGCCGCAGGCCAGCGTAGTGCAGTTCCCCGGCCGCTGGCTATAGACGCCTGCGTGCCCCCCAATACACAGATCAATAAGAGCGTCTGGGGCTGGTGACGCGCGGAAAATCGGTTTTTCCTCCCGCCCAAGAATTTGGAAAACGTAGCGACGTTTTCCAAATTCTTATGCCCACCGCGCCTGCTCGGAGAAAACCGATTCCCCGCGCTTTTCTCGTAAGCCTCCGCGCGGCAACGTCAGTCAGTTGCGTGCGGGTAAAGGGATTTGATTCTCCTATAGCGTCATCAATTTGATTGATTTTACGCCTCGGCCTGTTTCTTTGCGTAGCGGTAGCCCCAAAGCGCTATAGCGACAAAGATAACTAGCCCGACCAGGGAGGACACTCCCGACCAGGAATCAGGTACTATTGCCAGCGGCTCTCCGCTGCCAGTACCTCCCACAATCGCGGCATAAACCACGCCCCACAGGCTTTCCCCTACGATTAACCCGGTAGCCAGCAAAGTTCCCATTCGCGAAGCCGCCTCCGGATTCTTCCTGGTTTTAGCCCAGCGGTTAAAGAGAACTCCGCAGGTAGCGCCAACCGGAATCAGAATCGTTAATGTAATCGGCAGGTACATTCCCATCCCGACTGCAATCGGGGGCAGCGAATAGCGAGAGGTCAGGTGCTTTAGCAGTTCATCAATGACGATTATCGCCACTCCGATTACAGCGCCTAATCCCAGCAGACTCCAGTCAATATCGCCTCCAAATACCCCTTTGGTAAGTTCAGCAATCAGAGAGGCTTGCGGAGCAGCCAGCGCATTCTTGCCCGCACCAGGTGCTCCTTGAAATCCGAAAGCCGTGTTCATCAGCTGTAACACTGGTGGAATTATTAAAGAGCCGAAACCTACCCCTATTATCAACGCCAGCTGCTGTTTCCAAGGGGTCGAGTTCACCAATTGACCTGTTTTAAGGTCTTGTAAGTTGTCGTTGGAAATAGTGGCAATACCAAATATGATTGCCGCCGTGAACAGGGTGTAGGCGACAAGTGTCTTAGGGTCGGCACCGGCCGGAGTTGCTAGTTTAATGACCAGAGCCGTCAGAATCGCCACCAGGATTCCCACCCCAGAAACTGGGCTGTTTGACGAACCTATCAGTCCCGCCATATAGCCACAGACGCTGGCAACTGCCAGCCCAAGCGCCAAGATGAACACGATTGACAAGAAAATAAGTCCCCCCGTGTGATGCTCTAAGGAGCTGCCCCGCAAAAATAGCCACAATAGAACCCCGATCGGAATCATTAAAGCTAAGGTGATACCGATAACCCAAGATGCGGGCAGGTCTCGTTCTTGCGCAGGGAGAGTGAGTCCACCTTTTCGTTTACGAGACGCGCTAATGGATTCGCGCATTCCTTGAAAAATCGGTCCAATGATTTTTAGGAACGTCCAGATAGCGGCAATAGCGATAGTGCCAGCGCCTACGAAACGTACATCGGAAGCAAAAATTCCTTGCACGCCCTCGGCAATATCCCCACTGCCGAGCTGACCAGAAGAGAAGTAAGGGAGCAGCACCCCATAGCTGATTAGCATGCCGCAAATCATGGCAATACCGACACCCAGACCTACCAAATGTCCAATTCCGATAAGTGCCAATGACAGGCTAGTTCCCACCATAGTGCCACCCGCTCCCACTTTAAATGCGGTGGTGACAGAGGAAAGCGCGACTTTCAGGTTGGTGAGCAAGGAAAAGAAAGCGGAAGAAATGGCTCCCCAAATAATCACATGCAGACCGCGCCGGTTGTCGGCGGCGCCTTCGCTAGTGTCCCCGACTTTTAAGACTTCCGCCGCCGCTACGCCCTCGGGAAAAGCAAGGTCAGAACCGGTTACGAGGGCGCGTCGCAAGGGAATAGAATAGGTCACCCCCAAAATCCCGCCCAGGGCACATAAGAGGGCGGTAGTCCAATAGGGGAAGCCGCTCCACCAGCCCACCATGATTAGGCCAGGTAGCACGAAAATGATTGCCGACAAGGTTCCGGCTGCTGAGGCAATGGTCTGTACGATGTTGTTTTCTTGCACGGTATGATCTTTGAAATACCGCAGAATCGCCATGGAAATAACTGCCGCCGGAATCGAGGTGGCAAAAGTCAGCCCGACTTTTAGCCCTAAATAAACATTCGCGGCTGTGAAGATTAAGGTGATGATTCCCCCGATAATCACTCCGCGAATAGTTAGTTCTTTTACTGCTGTTTTCGATTCAGTTGTCATCGTAGGCCGATCTCCTTGGTCACATGAGCCGAATTCAGGATACGACCCGACAAGAGATTTAAAAAACCCGAACCGCTTTGAGTGGCAGGGGGCAAATAAAGGCAGTCGTAAAAGTAAATGGGGGTTATAGCCAAAAAATCCCCTCGCGGGTAAAGATGGAGAAAAAAATTAGTAAAACATACTTTTGTGGTGAGCTAATCACAGTATAGTGACAGGTAGCCGCCAAAGCCCCGGGCGATTCCCCTTACGGAAATTCACCTAAGCTGCGACGGGTTAATGACGTCTTTTTTTATAAGGGGGAGGGAATGATCCACCCGATACTTATGCCCAATGAGATAACTACCCTGATTGAGCCCAAGTTTTACGACTATTTCCCAATCATTGTTTACTTTGCGTTTGTAGTGGCCGTTGGGTTCCTGATGAAGCGAAAGGCCAGTTCATCTGATGAATTCTTGACTGGTGGGCGTTCGCTACCTGCCTGGGTAACCGGTCTGGCTTTCGTGTCTGCCAACTTGGGCGCAGTTGAGATTATGGGAATGAGTGCGAACGGCGCACAATACGGTCTGCCCACGTTCCATTATTTTTGGCTGGGCGCGATTCCGGCAATGCTGTTCCTGGGTGTTGTGATGATGCCGTTCTATTACGGTTCGAAAGTCCGCTCGGTTCCCGAGTTTATGCTTAAGCGGTACGGAACTGCCGCTCATCTAATCAACGGGCTTTCCTTCGCCCTCGCGCAGCTGCTAATCGCCGGGGTAAACCTGTATTTGCTAGGTAAAATCGTTAACGGAATGTTGGGAATCCCGTTATGGATTTCCCTGATTATTGCCGCGCTAATCGTGCTGACCTATATCAGCATCGGCGGTCTGGCAGCCGCCATCTACAACGAAGTTTTGCAGTTCTTCGTAATCGTCGCCGCACTACTGCCGGTAACTTTGATTGGCTTATATCGCGTAGGTGGCTATCAAGGATTAACCGAGAAAATCACCAAATGGGCAAATGAGGCCACTAATCCGGTGTATCAGGATCCGAATAACCAACTGCATTCATGGCCGGGCACTCTATTGTCAGGCTTCAACTCGCCCGCAATGTCAGTCTTTGGCTTGGTTATGGGGCTAGGGTTTGTTTTGGCTTTCGGTTATTGGACCACAAACTTCGTGGAAGTCCAGCGGGCGATGGCTTCAGATTCGATTTCTGCCGCCCAAAAGACTCCGATTATTGGAACCTTCGTGAAAATGTTTATTCCGTTCCTGGTGATCATCCCGGGTATGGTAGCTGGGGTATTGATTCCGGAAATTGTAAAGCTCAAGGGCGGTTCAAAGTTCATGGGGGTAGGCGAGGAAGCACTCGCGAACCTATCTTCGCACGTCCCGGCGGGTTACGAAGTTAGCTATAACGATGCCATGCTGCTAATGATGCGAGATTTACTACCTAATGGTTTGCTAGGTTTGGCGATTGCCGGTTTGCTCGCTTCCTTTATGGCGGGAATGGCAGCGAACGTATCCGCCTTTAACACGGTGTTCACCGTCGATATCTATGAAGCTTATTTTAAGCCGAATGAATCTGATGAGCACTATTTGAAGGTGGGACGAAACGCCACTATTGTGGCATGTACCGTTGCGGTATTTACTGCGTTGATTGCCTCCCTGTACCCGAACATTATGGACTTGCTTCAGCAATTGTTCTCCATGTTCAATGCGCCGCTGTTTGCCTCTTTCATCATCGGTATGTTGTGGAAGCGGGCAACGCCCTCCGGCGGCTGGACTGGTTTGTTGTTCGGTACTTTAGCGGCACTGCTGGTCAACGTCTTGTGCTGGAACAAGATTTTAGAGCTGCCCGGCCAAGGCCAAGCGTTCATTGCTGCGGGCGCGGCCTTTGTAGTTGGCGTGCTGGTAAACGTGGTGGTTTCCCTGTTTACCAAACCCAAGGATTATGCGGAGCTCGAGGGATTCGTTTGGTCGCTTACTCCTAAAGAACGCCGCGTTGACCCGAACTTACATAAGTTGCCGGTAATGCGCCGTCCTATTCCACTCGCGATAGTAGCCGGTGTGCTGGTGATCGCCTTGAATACGTTTTTCCACTAAGGGGAGGTAAGACAAATGAAGCAAAAGAAGATTCACCTTTACGATATTCGAGTTGTTTGTGGCCTGGTGCTGGGGATTATCGGATTGTTCCTGATTGTGTGCGGTCTGGTAATTGAACCCGCCACGGTTCCGGACTATGTGGAAAATAATCTAGAGGGAATAAATAACACCCCGATTAATGCCAATATGTATTCCGGCGTAGGGCTACTGATTACTGCTCTGGTGTTCTTGGTCTGGACTTGGTTTAATCCCAGTGCCGGTATGGGGAATCCGGATGAGGAAACTAAACGCGCCCACGAGAACGCTACCTCGGGGAACCCGCATAAGTAATCAGTTTGTTTACCTCTTCAAAGAGCGAGCACGCAATGTAGGCTTAGATAATGGTTGCGTGCTCGCTCTTTGAGAACTGGTGAAAAGTCGGGCGGTAATGGTTTTGCTGGGTTTGTCATGGCTGATCGGCCAACGGTAGTTAAAGGAACTAGATGATGCAGGATTTACAAGTTGCGCAGGTGCGGCGGGCAGTTGAAAACTTTCGGGTTCAAGGCGATTTCTTAACCGCTAACCCTTACGGATCGGGACACATCAACGAGACTTTATTGGCCAAATGTCGCCTGGAGGACGGCAGCGAACTGCCACTGACTTTGCAGCGGATTAATACCGATATTTTTACTAATCCCGTACAGTTAATGGAAAACATTGCGGCAGTTACCGAGTTTTTACGGGAACGTATCCAACAGGAGGGTGGCAACCCAGACCGGGAGACGCTGCGAATAATCCGCACTTTTGATGGCTATCCTTGTTACCGTGATCCCGATGGGAACTGGTGGCGGATGTACAGCTATATTGACAATGCTTTCACCCTAGATTTGATTGAGAATCCGCAGGATTTTTATCAGTCCGGTTTGGCTTTTGGAAGTTTTCAGCGCCGCCTGGCTGATTTTCCAGCAGACTCTTTACATGAGGTAATTCCGCGCTTCCATGACACTGTTGACCGCTTCTCTCAGTTCGAACAGGCGATAGCTCTTGATCCTTTAGGGCGAGCCAACCAGGTTGGGGAAGATATTGATTTTTATCGCCGATATGAGCATTTGGCACACGCATTTGCTGATTTGCAAGCAGCTGGAAAGCTGCCGTTGCGGGTAACCCACAATGATACCAAGCTCAACAATGTACTGATTGATGCGGACACCGGTAAAGCAATCGCGGTTATAGATTTGGATACCGTGATGCCAGGACTGGCGATAAATGATTTCGGGGATTCGATTCGTTTCGGAGCTTCTACTGGTGCGGAGGACGAGACTGACCTGTCTAAAGTGTCGTGTTCTATGGAGCTGTTTACCGCGTTTACTAAAGGGTTTTTAGAGGGCGTACAAGGAAGCTTATCTGATTTAGAGATTGAGTTGCTTCCGCTGGGTGCCCAGGTGATGACCTATGAATGCGGGATGCGGTTTTTGACTGACTATCTGCTGGGGGATAACTATTTTAAGATTCACCGCCCAGAACACAATTTGGATCGATCTCGTACCCAGGCCAAACTAGTGCGTGATATGGAAAGTAAATTCTCGATGATGCAACAGATAGTTGCGGAAAATGTCGCCTAGAATACTTGGGTGCTACAGACTGTTTGGCTAACGGAAAGCTGCAAACAGACCCGGTTGCCAGATACAATAGCGGTTCTACCTATATATACAGAGAGGCGCATGATGAAGGCTGTAGCGGGCAGGGATTACTATGTCTCTAATAGTTGCGGAAATGATGATAACTCTGGAACCAGTTGTGAGCAGCCATTTAAATCCTTGGCCAGAATAAACGATATTCAACTCCAGCCGGGCGATAAGGTTTTGTTGAAACGTGGAGATACCTGGAACGGTCAGGCTCTCCATATTAAGAGTGGTTCTGCCGGATCTGCACAGGCACCTATTGAAATCAAACCTTATGGTGAGGGAAGCGCACGCCCAGTGATTAACGCTAATGGGCAGGGACGGTGGTACCAGGATTATCACGCAAGTATTGAGCTTCATCGTAATCAAGCAGAAATCTCTAGTGCGGTGCTCCTTAAAGATGTTAGTTATTTGGAGATTTCTGGTTTGGAAGTGACTAATGACCGGGAGATGAATCCCGATGCTGATCCGAAAGAGTTTAACGACGGTTTAGCGCTGGATCGTACGGGAATAGCCGGCATTGCCGAGGATGAGCCTATGAGGCACATTGTGGTCTCGGATATGTATGTTCATGATGTCGACGGCAATATCTACGATAAGCACCTGGCTAATGGCGGTATTTATTTCATTGCTCACTATCCTCAAACGGGAAAACCGTCGACTGTAGAAGAGGAAATTGCGCGCTTTGATGATTTGCAGATACTGAATAACCGGGTAGAAGACGTTAGTCGTTGGGGGATAGCAGCCGGTTACACTGCCTATCAAAATCTAATTGATCAACCGCAAGATGGTCCAATTCCCGATGAGGTTATCGCTAAATATGGTTCTAGCCGGGTAGTGATTCGCGGCAACTATGTTAGGGATGCAGGGGGAGATGCGATCACTACTATGTATTGTGATCGCCCTTTGATTGAATACAACGTTTCTGAAGGAGCCGCCAAGTACATTAACGACTCTGACTATTTATATCCCTACAATATCGAGGGACCGCAGGATTCTGACTGGGGTCGCGTGGCCGCTGCTATCTGGCCTTGGCGCTGTAAGAATGCGGTGTTTCAATACAATGAGGCCTACCATACCCGCAACGCATATAACGGGAATGGAGATGGCCAACCCTGGGATGCTGACTATGGTGACGGAACCATCTACCAGTACAACTATTCCTATGGCAATAGCGGTGCCACCATTATGTTTTGCGAAAAAGGTTCCCTGCATAACGTATTTCGCTACAACATTGCCCATAGTGATGGGCGTGGGGCTTTAGACTTATCAGGACAAATTGATGCCCATGTTTATAACAATACTTTTATCCTCGCCAATGGTTCTAGCGTAATTACCAGGGGAGATGCGCCGGCGAAAATAGAAAATAATATCTTCTATAAGCCGGACGATGTTCAAGAGGTAACTGAGAACTGGGAGGCGGGAAACCAGTCCTATGACCACAATTTGTACTATAACTTATCCTCATTGCCCGAAGATCTAAATAAACAAGTAGTCGCTGCGGGATCTGCGCTATTATGCGACGACTCGGCAGTGCCGATCGCAGCTGACCGGAAGGCTCGCCCTCATGATGGAGCTACTGGCAGTACTGTTTTTGATGGTTTCAAGCCGGTAGCGGGCTCTGCCGCTATCAACGCGGGGAAACCGATTGTAGATGCCAACGGCAGCCCGGTAGAAAAAGACTTTTTAGGTAACCCCATTGCGAGCAGCCCCACGATTGGTGCCATTGAGGCTGTGGGCAGCAAGTAAATCCGCTGATGGTGACTAATTAGTAGTCAATACCAGTAGTCGAGAATCATTAAGCGTGGGCGCGCGTCATTAAAAGTAAGTGTTTGTAGCGCGCAGGTTACCCCCTCGGGTGACGCGAAGGCACATCCCCAATTATTTTCTTTGAATACTCTTGCGAGAGCGGAGGAGGTGTGTTAGTATTATTTTACGCAAACGTTTGCGTAACGATTTAGCAATCGCTCTAAGGAGACAAAGATGTCGCGAAAAATCATCCTGGACTGCGATCCCGGCCATGACGATGCTATTGCCATGCTGCTAGCTCATGCTAGTCCCGAGATCGAACTATTGGCGGTTACCACTGTTGGGGGAAACCAAACTCTGGCGAAGGTAACCAACAACGCCCAGCGTATAGCCACTGTTTATGGCATGCAGGGGGTGCCGATCGCCTCCGGTTGTGATCGCCCGTTAGTTCGTGAGGCCGAAGTAGCCCCCGGGCAACATGGAGAATCCGGCTTGGATGGGGTAGAACTCCCCGAACCGCAACCGCTCGTTAATCAACATGCGGTAGACCTGATCATTGACACTATTATGAGTCACGAGCCAGGAGAAATTACCCTGGTACCTACCGGACCGCTCACCAATATTGCGATGGCAGTGCGCAAAGAGCCGCGCATCGTAGAACGGGTGCGAGAAGTTGTGCTTATGGGTGGTGGTTATCATGTAGGCAATTGGTCGGCGGTCGCCGAATTTAATATCAAAGTCGATCCCGAGGCAGCTCATATCGTGTTCAATGAACCTTGGGAAGTGGTGATGGTGGGATTAGATCTGACCCACCAGGCACTCGCTACCGATGAAATTACCGCGAAAATCCAAAAACTCGGCGGACCGGTTGCGCAGTTCGTCTTGGATCTGTTCGTATTCTTCCGTAAGGCATATCAAGACTCACAAGGCTTTGACTATCCACCGGTACACGATCCCTGCACCGTGGCCTATTTAATCGACCCCTCAATTGTAAAAACGGTGAGAGTACCCATCAATATTGAGTTGCGTGGAGAGCTAACCGTGGGAATGACTGTTGCCGACTTTAGAGAACCGGCAGGGGAAGAATGCCATACTAAGGCCGCCACTGACCTTGATTTCGAACGTTTTTGGGAGCTAGTTATAGACTCCATTGACCGCGTCCAGAAAGGAGACTGCTAATGACAAAAGTACGTTCCGTAGGTGCGGTGATGACCGCGCTGCTAGTAGCCTGTTTCGCGTTTCAGTTAAACGCGTCTATGCTTTCACCTGCCCTGGTGCTGATGGAAAAAGAACTTCACACCACCGCCGCGATGATTGGCTTAACTCAGACCGTGTTCTTTACGGCGGCAGCTCTTTTCAGCCTGTTCTTACCGCGGCTTGGTGATATGATCGGGCGGCGCAAACTGTTGACCGCCATGATGGTGCTCACTGCTATAGGGTGTGTCATCTCTGCTCTGGCAGGAGTTACCGGTTCAGTTGCGCTACTGTTCATTGGGCGCACTATTCAAGGCGTTGCCGGGCCGACAGTCCCCCTATGTTTGATCATGCTACGGGTTGCGGTACCTGATCCGAAACGCTATGGCACCCTCATGGGGATTATTACCGCAGTTAACGGCGGTATCGCCGGAATAGATGCCATTGCAGGCGGCTGGCTGGCAAAGAATTTCGGGTTTGCCTCAGTGTTTTGGACGATGGCAGTGATCGCAGCGATCGCGGCAGTGGGAGTGCGCTCACTAACGGATGAATCAACAGTGGACAGTCCTCAGCCAATGGATTGGCTGGGCACGCTATACCTGGTGGTGGCAGTAGGTGCCGCCTTAACCGCCATTAACGAGATCGCTAAACTAGGGGAGGCAAACTGGCTGTTAGTTATCATTCTCGTGCTGGCCAGCGCCCTATGTTTCTTGCTGTTCTGGCGTCAAGAAGGCAAAACCAACCATCCGCTGGTTACCCGTCACTATCTGCGATCACGCAGTACTTGGGCTTTGTTGCTGACTACCATACTTACCATGACGGGTATCTTCGCGATCATGAACGGCATCGTGCCCTCTATTGCCCAAGATGGAAAGTTCGGCGCAGCGCTGGGTGCAGACGTGGTCTCGTTTTGGACGCTCACTCCCTATGCAATCGCTGGCCTAGTGATGGGGCCGGTAGCGGGTACCCTCGCGGGACGCTTCGGATATCGCAAAGTATTACGGTACGGGCTTATTGGTTCTCTGATCTCCCTAGCGATTTTGGCGCTGACTATGAATGGCGCTGCCGCCTGGGTGCTGCTAGTAGTATCTATACTTGCTGGTCTAGCCTATGCTGGTACCGCAAATATTATGCTTAACGGTCTTGGAATTGTACTATCACCCTCCGATAATCCTGGTTACCTTCCCGGACTTAACGCGGGAGCTTTCAACCTGGGTGCGGGTATTTCCTTCGCAGTGCTCTATGCGGTGATGACCTCATTAGGAGGAGGCTACGGAGGGCATTTAGGCGCTATTATTGCGGGTGGCATCCTTCTGGTTTTGGCTCTCGGATCATCCTTCCTAATCCCGCAGCCAGCTGGCCAGGACGAAAAAGCCAGTTAGCACGCAGTTTAATGTCTAACGAGGGAACGCTATGACTACTATTAGACAAATCGCCGAACAACTAGGTGTCAATGTCTCAACGGTCTCGCGTTGCCTCAACGATTCCCCCACTATCCCAGATAGTACTAAGCAACGGGTACGCGAGATGGCTGACCAACTTGGCTATCGCAAAGATATGAGAGCAGCGTCTATGCGCGCTGGGAAGAGCCTCCTCATCGGGGTGGTAGTGGGGGATATCGTTAACCCTTTTTTTGCCGAACTAGCTGATCGCATTGAACGTCAAACCCGAACCAAGGGCTACCAAATCATGCTTGGTAATGGCGGAGAAGAACCGGAGGCTCAAGAAAAAATAGTGGAAACTATGCTGTCGCAAAATATCGATGGCTTGTTGTTAACTCCTGCTGGAAGACCGACCTCGAAGATGCTTTCCCACATTAAGGAAGTGCCTACGGTGGCGGTTGACCGTAAGATTACCGGAGCCGAGGTAGACAGTGTCGGCTGCGATTTCAGTCAAGCAGTTACGCAGTTAGCTGCACATTTTGCGGCAAATGGTTACCAATCAGTGGCAGTGCTGTCAGGTCCAGAATCAACCAGTACCGGGGATACTCGGCACCGGATGCTGTGCGCAGCGCTCGCGGAAGCCGGTATCTCCAGAGTGCAAGCATATTCGAGCCCATTCCAAGAGACCGGAGGAGATGTGACGATAAAGCAGGTGCTAGCAAAAGGGACACCGGATGCCCTGGTATGTGCCTCTGGGGTTATTGCCTTGGGAGCGATGCTAGGCCTGAAAGCGTGCCAGATTCGTCCCGGATTAGATATAGGGATCGCCACGTTTGACCGTTTGCACTGGTTAGAGGCAATGACACCTTCCGTAACCATGATTGATACTGACATTTCCAAGATGGCTGACCTGGCAGTGAATCTGCTGCTGAAAAGAATAGCTGGTAGAGGCGGTAAACCAGTAGAAAAAAACACTACCGCGAAACTACTGCTACGGGAATCAACTCCAACGCTAGCAAACTAACTATTACTAAAAATTTGGGGAGACGACATGAAAAACTCGAACGATACAGTGGCTACCGCCCAGAAGGTGTTGTCCTCTATCGGGGCTCCGGTGACGGTGATGGGGTCGATCAATGCTGATTTGACGGTGGAAACTGAGCGGCTTCCTCGGCCAGGTGAAACTGTGATCGGCGGGCCGGTAGTTACTCTTCCGGGAGGAAAATCTGCTAATCAGGCAGTAACTTGCTCTCTTTTAGGGGCAAAAACCAAGCTGATAGGGGCATTAGGCAACGACAGCCACGGTGACCTCCTATGGGATTCTCTAAACAAGGCGGGAGTAGACACCGCTGGGATTAGGCGCTGCCAGGAGCCATCCGGATCCACCATGATTACTGTGGACGCGGCGGGAGAAAACACTATTGTATACTCAGCCGGCGCGAATGCACTGGTAAATGCAGATTTCGTGCGGGAAGAAAGTCAGATAATTACTTCGGCGAAAATCCTGGGCTTATGTTTGGAAGCTCCGCTGGATGCGGTGGAGGAAGCAGCAAGAATAGCCCACGACGCCGGGGTGCAGGTGGTGCTGAACTTCTCGCCCATCACCCAAGTGCCGGAATCACTGCTGAAACTGGTTGATGTGCTGATTGTTAATCAGCATGAACTGGCGGTACTAGGAGGCCGGGAAATAGACGTGACTAACCTGGACGAGCTGCGTAAAGCGGTTGCCGACCTCGGGTTCGAACAGGTAGTTCTAACTTTAGGTGGTAGTGGGTCTTTGGTGCTAGATTCCGGCGAAGTAACCCGGATCCCTATTTTTGAGGTCGATACTGTAGATACCACCGGAGCCGGGGATTCCTTTATGGGGTCTTTGCTGAGTGCGTTGGCGGCAGGATGTTCGCTGGCAGATGGCGCCTGCCTGGCGGCGGCAGTTTCTTCACTGGCAACCGCAAAAATGGGGGCACAATCCTCTTATCGGAGCGCCAGTGAAGTTCGTGATTTCTTGTCGCAACAGGCAGGGTGAGCCGCGGGTATTATGCAACGGGGTGGTTTCCTTAATCGCGCAAACTGGACGCTAGGAAAGCAATATTTGCGCCGGCTAGCGAGGTTTTCGATATAACTGTGGGGTCGGACTCTAACTAAGGTAAGCCCCACTTTCCTTCATGAGGGTCGGCGCTCGCTCCGGTGAGGGTGAGCGCCGAGAACTAAGCGCCGCTAGGTAGCTACTTCATCTCGGCGCGTCCCTCTTATCCGTTGTTTCCGAAGACTTCCTGAGGGCAACGATATAGTTTTCCTATGGCTCGCCTTCCCTTAGAGGTAGCGCTTTACTTTCCGAGGGCGAAGCTTTTCCTGCTTCATAACCTAGCCCGTTAATCCCCAAAAACTTTTGTACTGCTAGGGTGACCGTGAAGTCACTAAGAATGCCGAGAGGCAAAAATACGCAGATAAACGGAGGTGCCAAATGAGTTTGGCGGGCGAAAGGTTACTAGGAAAATCTTCCGATTCGCGGCAGCGAGATGAGCATACCGATGAAAGCGTAAAGACGGCCTCTAAACTTAATTGGTTGCGTGCTGGGGTTCTGGGCGCTAATGACGGTATCGTTTCAACCGCCGGCGTAGTAGTCGGGGTGGCCGCGGCTGACCCGCAGAACAATATCGCGATCTTTACCGCTGGGATGGCGGCCGTGGTCGCGGGGGCTATCTCCATGGCAGCTGGCGAATATGTTTCTG
The DNA here is from genome assembly GCF_902489465.1 of uncultured Varibaculum sp. Taxonomy (GTDB): domain Bacteria; phylum Actinomycetota; class Actinomycetes; order Actinomycetales; family Actinomycetaceae; genus Varibaculum. The sequence goes on from NZ_CABTZZ010000024.1 coordinate 25,027, forward strand.
TATCTACTCAAAAGGACACGGAGCAGGCGCTCGTCCATAAAGAAAAGACGCGACTGAAGAAAGATCCCGAGGGCGAGTTTGAGGGACTGATTAAGGTTTACGAAGCCAAAGGGCTATCTCCCGAAACTGCCCGGATAGTAGCGAAAGAATACTCTGCGATTGACCCGGTAGCGGCGCAGGTAGAGGCGCGTTACTCGATTGATTCGGAAGAGTTCGTTAATCCGTGGAACGCTGCCTTTTCTTCTGCGATTTCCTTTGTCTTAGGCGCAGTGTTACCGATGCTGGCCATCCTGCTGTTCCCGCCGGCCTCCAAGTTTATCGCCACCTTCATCTTGACTTTAGTGGCGCTAGGTTTAGCGGGATACACCTCCGCTTGGCTTTCGGAAGCTCCCCGAGGACGCGCGGTAATCAGGGTGATTATCGGAGGCGCCCTCGCCATGCTGATTACCGGCGCAGTGGGGCATTTGGTGGGTTTGTCGCTGTAATATTTCTGCTAATGGAGCGGATAATCGGGAAGCTTTGCGCTCGGTATAGTCGAATTTGCCCCGCTTGCGCGGGGAATACGGTGTGTGGTCTGGGATAATGGCGATTATCTCGGAATTACCCCCGCTCGCGCGGGGAATACCGGTAGGCGATACGCACGTCTTCGGCCAGTACGGAATTACCCCCGCTCGCGCGGGGAATACATACTATCGGCGGGCTAACCGCGTCTTTCACCGGAATTACCCCCGCTCGCGCGGGGAATACCGCCTGCAACGGGTGGGTTGGCTTGTAGTTCGGGAATTACCCCCGCTCGCGCGGGGAATACCCGACCTCGCCGGTGCTTTAAGCCGAATCAGCGGAATTATCCCCGCTCGCGCCGGGAATACGTAGAGGGAGTAAGATTAGCAAGATCGCAGG
>NZ_CABTZZ010000025.1 GCF_902489465.1 uncultured Varibaculum sp.
CCCCCCCCCCCGCGGATCTGGCCCCGCCTCTTTAATCAAGGGAGCGTAGCGTCTTTCAATATCGCGAGAATGAGCGGCGGCGAAGGTATCAATCCCGTCTGGCCCTGCCAGTTGTTCTATGAACCCTAAGGCCCTGCTGGCCAATTTTGAGTAATCTTCACTCAGTCCTTCGCGCCCTTTGCCAGTCGCCACATAATGACGAGCCGGTCTGCCACGTCCGCGCTTAGCGTGGCCATAGGTCTCATAGACTGCGATCATCTGCTCGGATTCCAAAGCGGTAATATGACGACGCACCGCTGCAGTTGTCAGACTTAAAATCTTTGCCAGATGGGCTGCGGTGACGGGGCCTTTTTCAACAATTAAGTCTAAAACTGTTTGCCGGGTCGGTTCCGTTTCACTCACGCTTCCCTCCTTGCCAATAGACTTCCATAAGTCTAACGCATTTTAGAAACACGTGTCTTGCAAAAATAACCAGTGTTAGACAAGTGTGGCCGGGGCAACAGGTACCCTAGGTGCAATCCCGAGATATTAGGCCTCTACCCCGGGCAGATTAGCGGTTTTCGTTTGTTCGCGTTTAGCGGATTTTTCCAGTTACCTTGGGATATTTAAGGGATCCGGGTTGAAGGGTGCATTAGCTTCCCGTAATCCTGCCCATCCCTGCCTTAACGCAGCAATTACTGCCAAGATAGAAGCCATAGCAGACGGGTTATGCAGAGCGCCAGAAAAAAGGGCATCCCGAGCCTCAGCCAAAGAGAACCAGGCAGTTTGCATGTCCCGTTCTTCCTCACAGGCTTCAAAACGCTTACCGGTGGACTCACTAATCCCTTGCGCCACAAACACTCGCAGATGCTCACTGCTTCCCCCCGGGGAAGTAAAGAAATCCACTAACACCTGCCAGTTTTCCGCCTCAAGATTAGCTTCTTCCCATAGTTCCCGTTTAGCGGCGCTGACCCGATCCTCCCCGGCATGATCCAACAGGCCGGCAGGAACCTCCCAGAGGAAAGCACGCACCGGATGCCGGTATTGGCGGACTAATAAAATCTCCCAATCCGAAATCTTGCGCGAGGACGGATCTGCCCCAGCCACCGGACGTACCGCCGCAATCGCCACTGCCCCGGGGTGGGCAAGATAGTCCCGCTGAACAGCAGACTCATCGGTATGCAGCTGCACCTTATCGGTTACAAAATCAAACACATTTCCCTGGTAGATCAGTTGATGATCTATTACTGGGTTGTTAAAAGCCTCATCGCGCAATTCCATATTTATCTTCTTGCCCACTGTCTAGATCCTAACTATTCCTCACTCTGTTTTTCTGACTTATCTCCGTCCCAAGAGTCCGAAGATCCCTTTCCCGCGGCCCGATCTCGCTTTTGTTTTCGTAGCTGGGGAATCAGCAGCGGACTCATTATTAGCGCGCTAATCAGCGCCGCAATCGCAGCGGCCACGAAAGTACCGACTATCCCCGGCCACAGCCTCATAAAAACCCCGGATACCCACCAGCCGGCAGCCGCCGCCAGCAGCGCCAGTAGGAAGGCTTTCAAAGCTGCTGTTCCGAGACCGCTCACTGCTTGTGGCCCCGCTAACTGTCGCAAGCCGATTAGCAACCCTACAGACCCCACAGTCATACCTACCGATTGGGCTAGCCCCAAAGCCAGCAAGATTCCATTTGCCCGGTTAGAGACCATTTCGGGTAGGACAGCTCCCAAACCCCAGGAAAGTCCCGCAACCGTAAGCCAACCGGCAGAGGAAGCCACCACCGCTTGTCGCGCTCCTCCGAGGGCATAAAGCACCCGGGAAACGTGATAGACCAGCCCATAGCCCACGATTCCTGGCGCCATCGCTACTAGCGCCCATAACATCCCCGGCACTGGATTGATGCGGGTGAAAATATCGGTCACTGGACGCGCCAAGGTAACCAGCAGCGCCGATCCAAAAAGCCCCACGATGGTGACTAAACGGGTAGAGGATGCACATTCGGGATTGAAAGCGGCTTTTCCGCCCTGATGCAAAAGCGAAGATAGCCGTGGAAACATCGCCGTAGCGATCGGCACCGCCAGCACCGCGTAGGGCAACATATACACCGACTGGGAATATTGATAGATAGGCAACGATCCTTCCGCCCCATAGGTGCGAGTCACTAGGATAATCACCAGCACGGAAATCTGCTGGGCGATCAAAGAGCCCACTCCCGCGCCCGCTAGACGCATTGCTTTTCGTCCTCGTCCCTGGCCTAAATGCAAAGTGGGACGCCAGCGAATCCCCAGGCGGTAAATAGGGATAAACAGGGGTAAGCTCATCGCTGCCACCCCGGCGGTAGTCCCCCACCCCAGGATCAAAATGGCGTTATGAGCCACTTGCGCAGGATCAGAAACCGAGGGTGTAAGGTAACCAAAAATCGCGTAAGTGCTGATTACCACCAGGGAGTTAAGCAGCGGACCTAAGGCGGGCAGTAAAAATTTTTCGTGCGCCTGCAAAATACCGGTGCCTACTACACACAATCCATAAAGCGGCACTTGTAGCGCAAACATTTGTAAGAATACGCTGATCAAGTGAGCTTGCAGCTGGGGGTCAACCCCCTGGGGACAAGGCATTACCTGCCCGATCCAAGGTGCCAACAAGAACACCGCCAGCCCTACCGGACTAAGTAGTAATAAAGCCCAGGTAATCAAGGCGGACGATACCCGCTGCACATCTTTATGCATCTGATCTGCAATCGGGCCAGCCAAGATGGGGATGGTGACTCCCGCAAGCGCTCCCCCTGCTACCACCTCGAACAAAACGGTGGGTAGCTGGTTGGCGGTGGAGTAAGCGTTCGCGAAAGCTCCGGTACCAACCCAGGCTGACTGGGTCAGCCAGCGACCAAAGCCAAAAATGCGCGACAGTAAAGTGAGAACGGAGATCAGCCCCACCGCCGAAGCGATAGCGGGCAACTTCTTCTTTACCCTGGGGTTTTTCACCGCCGACGTCCTAGTTGGTCAATAGTACGCAAGCCCGGAGTTTTCGCAATCACCTGGGAAAATGAAATTTTTTCACTGGCGGCAGTGAGGGCTACTATCCCGAGGACGCCGATAATTTTCCCGCCGCTGCCAGCCTTTTGCGCCCAGGCTGAGCCCAGCAACGCCCCCAGGGCATTTGAGCCGGTATCACCTAGCATTTCTCGCTCCCCCAAGTCGGCAGGTAAAGCAAGCGCGCTGGTGGAGATAGCTCCTCCGGCTAAGGCAGTCGCGGTGTCTTTAGCTGGAATAAGCGGCAGGGCTGCCAAGGTAGCAACTTTCAAGCAGCGTCCCGGACGTAGATCAAATAGGTTTGCTAAGTTAGCGCTACCCGCAATCAGGACAGTGTCCAGTACCCAGGTTCCTGGCCCGGTTCCTCGCGAACGCCCTATCCCGAGCGCCCCCAGGGCAGCGCCAGTGCCGATCCCCACTATCTTCAGGGCTCCGGTAGTAACTTTTCCCTGTGAAAGCGCCTGCAGGTGACCATGAAATCCCTTTGGTACCGCCGGTTTTTCCTTTTTTATTTCCGCGGTTTCGGGGTAAGAAAGCGGAAGCGGTGCCGACTGCCCGCCCGGACTGTCTACAGCCTTATCAGGCAGATCAGCGCGAGTGTCATCCCAATATCCCAGAGCAGCCCCGGCAGCCACCGGTAGCATTGTTCCCAGCCGCGCGGCGCGACCAGCTGCTAACGAAGCGCCGGTTGCCAAACAGGCAGCGGCAACTTTAATTCCTCCTGTAAGTGAGACCGTTTGCCCATGGAAATTTTGCCGTTCATAACGCCGGGAAACCTGGGGGGACAGGTGGTGAAGCAAGTATTTCCTGGCTAAGAAAAACCCCGCTCCGGCAGATAGAGCTCCCCCGATTGCACGTGCCACTACTGTCCCTCCGCTTTAGCTTGCGGAATTGGGGGAATAAGTTGGGTAGCGTAATGCTCGGTGCCGTATGCCTGGTTGTTTCCGGCTTCATCAGCTAAAAGAGCAAAGGGAGTAGAAACGTTACTCATCACCGATCCGATGCTATCGACTGTGGTAACTTCAATTTTTTCGGCGCGAATCTGCGATAAATAGTCACCTTCACTTTGGGCACTACCTACTACTACCGTCCCTTTGGGAAGAGCGAGGTTGATGCCTTTCACGAACTCTAAATCCGGTTTGAGCACCGGATCCTGCCCCTCTTCTTCCTTACTTTCCGCCGTAGCAACCACTATCAATTGCGCCGGATCAGTAACTGCCGAAGCAGAAATCAAAGGGGTATCTCCTGCCGAAAGACTAGTTACCAGGGTCTGAATTTCTTTGTCGGAACTGGTCAGCCCCGTCCCCAAAGCGGTTGCCAATACTTGTTGGCTAGAAACTTTCGCGTCGGCTTTATCTCCCAGCTTGCTGGCTAAAGTTGAAGCTAAAGTGTCGCGGTAGGATTGAGAATCTTCATTAAACCAGGAGTCCTTCACGGTAACCGAGTCTGTGATAGCAGCACCCGCGATCTTTAACTGCGCGTTTATTCCGTTCACGGCCGCATCACTTACCCCGGGCATTCTCACTACGGCTACTTTCTTGCCAGTCATAGTGCCCGGAGTTACCTTGCGACCCAAAACCCCTATATATTCATTGGAGCTATTTGCCTGTTTCACCAGATCTTCATTGGCCTGACGCAGCTCAGTTTGCTGTTTCGATAGTGCCGTGACTTGCCCGGAAAGGGTATCGGAGATTTTCCCCTGCAAGGGGCCGGCTCCCAGTACCACGCCCATAGTGAGCGCGACCAGCACAGCCATCAACGATACTAAGTGATAGCGAAAATCAATCATTTTTCTCCTGCCTTGGTTAGCCCTTTAGTGAGGGAGCAACCCCGAATAGTTGACGGAAAAAGTCAATCAAATCATGTAAGTAGATACCGGCAATCCCATAAAAAGTCTGCCCCACAGGGGTAACTGCTAGCGAAATTGCCACTGCCCCCACTCCGACTAGGGCTAGCAGCAGAGTCTGCCAAGTAGATATCCGCGGCTGATAAAGCTGGGATACTCCTTTCGCGTCTACCAGTTTTGACCCCACTCGCAGGCGGGTGAGGAAAGTAGATGCCATTCCGGAGCGTCCCTTATCTAAGAATTCCACCAAAGTCGCATGGGTGCCTAGAGCCACGATCATTTCCGCACCTTTATCGTCAGCCAGCAACATGGCGACATCTTCGGAAGTGCCGGTCGCGGGGAAGAGCACATGGGGGATGCCTTCTCTTTTCAACCGTTCTGTACCGGGAGCTTTACCATTCCGGTAGGCATGCACCACTATTTCCGCTCCGCAACGCAACGCTTGGTCAGAGACAGAATCCATATCTCCAATAATCATATCGGGGGTGTATCCCTGTTCCAGGATGGCGTCAGCTCCCCCATCTACCCCCACTAACACCGGTTTATATTCGCGAATGTAGGGTCGCAAGGAACGTAAATCTTCTTGATAATGGTAGCCACGCACCACAATCAAGGCATGTTTACCTGCGAACTTCGTTTTAACTTTGGGAACCCCAACCCCATCTAGGAGGAGATCGCGCTCGCGGCGTAAATACTCCATAGTATTAGCGGCGAAAGCTTCAATCTGGGTGGAGACTCCTTTGCGCGCCTCCTCTAAGTCGACAGCAATAGTTCCCGGAGTCTGTAATACTCCCTGCGCTACTAGCTCCCCCTTTTGGTAGACCGCATTGCCTTCTACGGTGACCGTGCTGCCTTCTTTCAAGTTCATGATCGCGCTGCCTAGATCATCGATCAAGGTAATACCGGCATCAACAATGATGGATGGTCCCATATTGGGGTAGCGTCCAGTAGTTGACTTAGCGGCATTAAGCACCGCACTAGGGGCGGCAGCCACCAGAGTTTCTGCTGCGATCCGGTCAATATCAGCATGATTAATAACCGCGATTTCACCGGCTTGGAGCCGCTGAGTCAGATGCTTAGTTTTCTTATCCACCCGCACCCGGCAGCTAGAGGCTGGTTCTGCTGCTTTCGTTTTGCTCCGTCTAAAAAGTCCCACGGGTCAACATTACCCCACGCTACAGGCGTTAATCAGTTCCCGAGCGTGGTCAAGGGCAGATTTAGAGTCCGCTTTACCGGCCAACATCCGCGCAATTTCGCGTTCTCGCTCGCTACCTGCGACTTCTCTAACCTGGGCAGTATCGTTATTCTTCGACACCACCAGTTGTTTATCTGCCCAAGCCGCTACTTGTGGAAGATGCGTTACTACTATCACTTGCGCATGTTTTGCCAACCTAGCCAGGCGTTGGCCCACCGCGAGCGCAGTTGCCCCTCCGATTCCGGCATCAACTTCATCGAAAATAAAAGTAGGAGTCCCTTCAGCTAGAGACTTAGCGGCCAAGGTGACTTCCAAAGCCAACATAATCCGAGAGAGTTCACCCCCGGAAGCCCCTTGACCCAAAGGCCGAATTTCCGCGTTAGCGCCCGTCCGCAGACCAAAAGTCACCTGGTCGAAGCCATGAGGGTTGGGCTTTGCAAGCGATGTCAGTTCGATATCAAATCCGGCATCTGGCATCTGGAGGGCAGCGAGTTCTGCTGCTACTTCCATTTTCAAAGTTTTTGCGAGGGCGAGGCGCGCGCGAGAAACTTTCTTTCCCAGCGTTTGCAGCTGCGATGCGGCTTTTTCCAGTTGTTCTGCCAGCACCCTGCCCTGGTTTTGCGGCCCGGACAGTTTAGCAATTCGGGCTCTGGCAGTATCTGCCCAGGTTAACCAGCTATCTAAATCTTTTGCCCAGGGAAGATAGGCGTGACGTAACTGTGAAAGACGACTTTGTGCTTGATCTAACTGCGCAGGATCCGCCGCTAGGTTTGAAAGGTAGGCGCCGGCCTCGGCCGAAATATCCAAAATAATTGAGGACGCATCCCGCAGGCCACGCGCCAATTCGGAAAGCTCTTCATCGCTTTGGGCGCCCTTTTCCAATGCTTGGATGGCCGCGCTCAGCAGGGAGGCAGCCCCGGCCGAGTCGACACTATCTCCCCCGAGATAGTTATAGGCCGCTTGAGCCGCTTCTCTAAGGTCTTCTACATTACCCAGTCGCTCAATCTTGTGGAGTAGCTGGTCTTCTTCTCCCGGCTCTGGTTGTAGTTTTTCTTGCAGTTCCACCCCTTCTTTTAGCCGAGAAACCTCTATCTCGCGTGCTTGACGCTGGTTTTCCCAATCTTCTAACTGGGTTTGTAAATGACGCCAAGATGTATAGGTGGCACCAAATTCTGCCACTAATTCTTGATGCGACGATCCCCCAAAAGAATCCAATAGCGCTAACTGCCGCGCCTCGCTGCGTAATCTAAGCTGCTCGGCTTGTCCATGGATGGTAACCAGTTCGCTTCCAATCTGGGATAATACTCCACTGGGAATGGTGCGGCCACCACCGTGACAGCGAGACCGCCCTCGGGCAGGAACCGTGCGGGCTAGTATGATCTCTCCGTCCTCAACTAATCCGCCGGCCTCGGTAAGTAGCGCCGCTGCCTGCGAGGAACTATCGGTGACAAAAATGCCCTCGACCGCCAGTTCTTTTTCTCCATAACGTACCAAGGCAGAGTCAGCTTTTTTACCGAGCAGCAAACCGATAGAAGACAACACCATGGTTTTGCCTGCTCCGGTCTCCCCCGTAAGTGCGGTAAAACCGGGGGAAAAGCTCAGTTCCGCTTGCGGGATTACCCCCAAATTGTTAATAGTGAGCTGGTCAATCATTTTTTATCCCAGCGAACGCCAGCCTTTAACCGGCAATTGGAATTTATGTACCAGACGTCCGGAGAAAGGCGTATCTAGAATCTGGGCTAGCATTACTGGAGCTTTGCCTTTAGTTGCTCGCATGGAGGATGCCGGAGGTACTTCATGGCAACGCAAGCCATCGAGCCACAGCTGCATGGGGGTACGCTGATCCGGCAGTACCGAGATTTCCATAGTGGATTCGGGGGATACTACCAGCGGACGGGTAAATAGGCCGTGTGCGCCCAAGGGGGAAACCACTACTGCCTCTACATCTGGCCAGACAATGGGGCCGCCAGCGGAAAAGCTATAAGCCGTAGAACCGGAGGGAGTAGCCACAATCAAACCATCGGCACCGTAGGTGGTAATGCCACGTTTATCAATCCCTAACCCCAGGTGGGAAGGATGGGCGCGATCGGTAGATAAAATCGCCGCCTCGTTAAGCGCCCAATCGTGTATTTCTCGGCCATCTGGCAAAGTGACGGTCACGTCTACCGTCATGCGCGATTGCACCGTGTAGGAGCCGGCCACAATATGATCAATAACTTCGGAGATTCTATCGGGCTCTACCTCGGTTAAAAACCCGGTGTGCCCCAGGTTGATTCCGATTAGGGGAACTGCTTGGGCACGCGCGTAGCGAGCAGCTCCCAGCAAGGTGCCATCCCCGCCCAGAGCAATTACAATCTCGACGGCGCCGGAATAGGTTTCATCTACCGGAGTTATCCCATGGCTCCGCAGCTCTTGGGCAACATTATCAGCGGTTTTTTCCAGATCAGGGCGCGAAAGGTGCCGGATTACCATCACGTGCCGCTCACCCATATGCTTCTCCCCTTTTCGTGGTGTACTATTTCATTTTTTCTTGCCCAGCAGGACCATTTGCAATCGCGCAGCGCACCAGCTGCCTGATTTCTTCCTCACCGGGCAGCAGCGCGCCCCGCCCTAGGTATACAAAGTACTCTACGTTTCCGGCCGGCCCGGGTAACGGCGAAGCCGCCACCTGTTTTAATCCTAACCCGTTTTCATGAGCCGCCGCGATCACTGCCAGCACTGTGTGGAAATGATCCTCGGGATCGCGAACTACTCCTCCATCCCCCAAATCTTCGCGGCCGATTTCGAATTGCGGTTTTACCATCAACAGGTATTCAGCATCTGCAGTGGAAGCCCTAACCAGGGCAGGTATCACCAGTTTGAGGGAGATAAAAGACAAATCTCCCACAATTAACTGGGCGGGTTCCCCAATCTTTTGCGGATCCAGGTAACGGATATTGGTACGATCATGTACTTCCACCCGTGGATCTTGTTGCAGACTCCAGCGCAGCTGGCCATATCCCACATCGACGGCGATTACGCTTTTCGCTCCTCGCCGCAATAACACATCGGTGAAACCGCCGGTAGAAGCCCCGGCATCCAGGCAGCGTTTACCTTCTATAACCGGGGCATCCTCCCCTAAAATATCGAGGGCGCCCGCCAGTTTATAACCGCCGCGAGAAGCATATTCCTCATCCGGGCTGTCAGCTACCACCACCGCTTGGGCAGGATCAATCTGAGAAGCAGGCTTCGGCATGACTCGCCCATCAACACTGACCCTGCCAGCGGTAATCAACCGAGCCGCATGCGCACGGGAAGTCGCTAAATGACGACGCACTAGTTCGCGATCTAGCCGACGCAGCCTACCCATGATTATTTTCTTTCTATCTGGGCATTCAGAGAATCCAGAGCAGCCGACAATTTGGTCGCTGCTGTCTCTAGATCGCTTAAAGTTACCTGCGGATAGACGCTGCCTGCTTCAGTCGGCCAACTGGCTAATAGTTGGTCGATATCAGATTTGCGGGCTGCCAGTTCCAGGTCTTCTGAAGCGTCAGGAAGATTACTGTTCTTGTTCACTGTCAACCTCACCGGGAAGCAGCAGCTCAAGCTGCAGGTCTTCCCCGTCTACTCCCTCATCACCGTTAGCTTCCTCTGCTACCTCAGCTGTTTCCGTGGCTTGCTTCGCTGCCGGTGCCGGTTCACTCGAGGCTACCTCCGCTTGCGGGGTATTCTCCGCAGATTCTTCTGCTTTTTCTTCTTGCGGATCTGCTCCAAGTTCCGAGGGCGCAGAATCCAAATCTTCTGTGTCCCCGTCGGCGGAACTTGCGGATTCTTCTTCTACCGAGGGTTCGTCCTCTCCCGATAAAGCAGGCTCCGGGGATTCCACCTCGCGTACTACCTCAATATCCGGTAGATGAACAAATACCCCCTGGTCACGCGCATCCCACACGGCGGCAACCAGTGCGCGATAATCTTCCAGACTGAGGACTGCACCGTTATCTACCGGTTCATCTTCGCGCATCACCCGTCCATCTTCGGCCACCATAAAAGCGGCAGATTCCCCGCTAGTCCAAGCTCCCGTAGGTTGATGCACCGGGCCAGGATGCGCGCGGGTTAGATCCGTAAGATCTATCCCCAGATAGGAGGGGCGCCGATCGGGATAGGCCAATGCCACGGCTTTGGCATCAGAAACCCCGGTGAGCACATGGAAACTGAGCATATCGGCAGCAACTGCGCCTGCAATATCGGTATCGAGACGATCTCCTACCACTAGGGGTTTACTAGCGCCTGCATGGGATGCCGCTTTCCGATAAATCCCCGCGAAAGGTTTTCCTCCGGCGAACGGTTTTTGTCCCGTGGCATGTTCTACCGCTGCCACCAAGGAACCATTTCCCAAGGCGAAGCCCTTTTCAGTGGGCAAAGTAGCATCCAGGTTAGTGGCCATAAACAGGGCGCCAGCGTTGATCGCATAGGCAGCCTCGGAAAGTTCTGCCCATCCTACTTCAGATCCATAACCCTGGATTACCGCGGCCGGTTGTTCGCTGGCTTTACTAACTACCTCAAACCCGGCTTGTGCGACGGTATCACGCAGCGCTTGCGTCCCCACCACCAATACTTTGGAGGCGGGTTCGATTTTCTGGGTGAGGATTTCTACTGCATCCATCGCCGCCGTCATTACTTCTTCCGCAGCGGCAGCTATCTGATGCCCCTGAAGCTTTTCCGCCACCTGCTGCGGGTTACGGGAGGCATTATTGGTTACGAACTGGAACTTGATACCTGCTTCCCGAGCTGCCGCTAAACCGGATGCCGCATTAGGAATATCGCGGGTACCGGCGTAGCAGACTCCATCGAGATCAATGAGGAGCACATCGGCAGTCTCTACTAAAGGTTTACGACTTCCGTGCAGGTCAGAGTGCACATAAGGGTTGTCGGCTTCGAGCACTTCTTCCAGATCAACAATGGCTACCGTGTCGGGAACCTCTGGGGTTTGCTCGGCCACCTGGTCGGCTTCTTCCTGCCTGCCGAGTTCGCGCAACAGATCGGCCTTGTAGGAAAGAATCCTTGCCAAAAGTACTGGTTCTTCCAGTTGTTGCTGTTCTAAAAACTGATTTAACACCAGGAGGGCGGCATCTAAGTCCCCTAAATCGTGGCGCGCTCCCGCTTGCACGATGACTAGTTCCACTAGGTCGGAAAGAGCATAGGCCGAAGTGTCGGTTTCGGAAATAATTTCTAGAGCTTTCTCGGGTTTGCCCAGTCCGCGTTCGCAGTCCGCTTCAATCGCCCGCAAACTATCAGTGCCATCTAAGCGGCGCGCGGCGCGTACTTCCCGTAGCGCTTCGCTATATTTACCGCTGGCGTAAGCTGCCAGCGCGCAGGCTTCCCGCACCGTCCCGATCCGACCTGCCCGGCTAACTGCCGCCTTGGCATGCAGGTAGGCTTCTTCGGCATCTACATCTAGTAGCGATCCCGCCATCACCAGATGACGCGCCACTTTTTCGGCATTGTCCGGATCTAGCGAAGATAAGGATGCCCGAGATTCTCTATCCAGGTCTGAAGCTTTGACTGCCGCAGGAATCTGGGGTTCATTATCGTGACGCCATTCTTTGGCGCGGTAACGGGAATCCCGAACCCCGAAAGAATGCTTTCCTGAGCGAGGCGCTTGTGCTTCCCGCTCCCGGCGGTCATCCCGTCGATTATCGCGGCGGTTATCGCGATCAAAGCGCCAACCGCCCCGGTTGAATCCCCGGCGTGAGCCTGCCTCATTTTGCTCGCCCCGGCGATAGGAGGAGCGCCCGGAACGCTCCCCGGCTCCGTGAGATACCCCGCGGTCATCACGATAGTTGCGGCGTCCTCCCCGATTATTCTCCCGGTCTGTCCGGTAGGAGCCGCCTTCCCCCCGGTAGGAGCCGCGCCGATCGTTACGATCATTGCGGGAATTACCCCCGCGCCGATCCTGCCACTTGCCACCCCGACGGTTGTCTTTGCGGTGTCCTCCCTCGCGGTATCCTCCCTCGGAGCTTCCGCGCCGGCGATAGCTGTCGCGATCGCCTTGCCGCTCGCCTGAAGAATCTGAGTAGTTGCGTTGATTACCGGAACCGTGCCCGCCGCCCGCTTGTGAACGTCGCTTACGCCATTGAGGTTCGCGTCCGCCACCATGCTGATTAAAATTGCTCAACTCTAGATCCTTATCTTTTACGATTGCTTAGTCGACTTCCTTCTATTCTAAGCGTAAAGAGCGCCTTGAAGCTGCTTCTAAAAGGTTGTCTATCCTCACTATTTCGCAGGCTCGCCCTAGGCGCCAAGGACAGGTTCAGCTAGGGAGCTGGCTAAACTTTTCTATGAAGTTCTGGCTGGTGAAGAACGACCTAAAGCCTACTTCACCAGCCAGAAAACTGTCAGCACTTTCCCTTAGCGCTCTCCTCCAAAGAGGAGCGACCAGGGCATTTCAAGGGCTGCATCCCTTTGGTAATACACAGTACCTGTTGTCCCGGTTTCAGCAATCCGGCCAGCTGCTCACCAGCCCGTTCGATCCCGAAGCTATTAACCCCGCACATGACCACGTCTGCGTCTGAGAAAGCTTCTTCCGCGTCCTCCAACTGGTATGCTTTAACCCCTTCGTTAACCTTTAGTCCCAAGTCGGGATGGATACCCTTGGTTTTTATCGAGTCGATAATATCTCGATCCAAATGGGTACCCACCAGGCGCACCTCATTACCGTTTTCACTGGCGGGGAAGGAAAGAGCAGTTGCCATGATTCCCGATCCCAGCATTACAATCTTTGCCATTTTATTTCTCCTCACGATGTTGTTAATAAGGTGTTCCTACGTCATTTTTCAGTGGGTATTTCAGCCGATTCCAATAGCAACTGCGCCAGACCGGAATCCACTATTAAGGTGTCCACATGTCCGCCTCTTAAGGTAGCCATGGTGGTGGCGGTTTTCCCACTACCGGAAGCCACAGCCACTTTCATGCGTGCCTTCTTCAGGGATTTCAGGCTAATACCAATTGTGCATTTATCTAGCTCTAGATCCACGGGGAGACCTTCAGCATTTACAAATCGGCACAGCAGATCCCCTACTACTCCGCGGGAAATAAGTTTTTGTAGTCCCTGTTCAGAGACATAACCAGAACGCACCAAAACTGAATCTGCTTCTAGTTTTCCCGGTGAAAAACAAATCACGTCAGCGTTTGCTGCCGCCTCGAGGGTCGCCTTGATAGAAAAGTCGCTGCGCAGAGCAGAGGAAATTCGGCTATCTCCTACCAGAGCTGGTGCAGGTAGAATCCGCCCAAAACCTCCGGCTTTTTCTGCAATGGTACGAATAGATTCGGATACAAAATTATCTTGCGTGTAGCTCGGTCCGCCATTGGTTTGGATCACGGTAGTGCCCCGAGACCATTGATCCGGAAGCTCCCTGGCAACTCGGGCAATCGTCTTCCCCCAAGAAACAGCCAGGGTTCGCGGCTGGGGACGTAGCGACTGCAAATGCCGGGCTGCAGCTCTAGCCACTGCAACAAAAGTGCACGACAGATACTACCTTGCCCTATCTTGGCAAAAGGCCATGCACAACCGTGCCAAGACCTAGTCAAGCAGGTCGGCTAGTTCCTTTAATATCGTCGAGGGCGTCATATGCGAGCTTTCCAGCAAGTTATCGCGCGAATCCGTGGGTAAGAACGCCCGAGGAATACCAAAAGATTTAATCGGGGTGAAACAATTATTTCCCGCACAAGTGGTACGCAGCAAAGCTCCTACCCCATTGGTTACTTCCCCGTCCTCGATAGTCACCACTAAATCAGCGGCCTCCACCTGGGCTAACAGCGCCGGAGAAGCTGGGATTACCCAACCGGGATCTACACACTTGACCGTATGTCCGCGCGCGGCAAGTTCTTTTGACAGGGAGATCGCCGGATCGGCCATGGCTCCCACCGCCACCACCAAAATTTTCTTACCGGTACCAGAAACCCGGAATAAAATATCGAGACCATTTTCGGTTGCTTCTGCCTCGATATCGGGGGGCACACTTCCCTTGGGATAACGGACGATAGTAGGTGCGTCCTCAATCGAGACTGCCTGCCCCAATAATTTGCGCAAGGTGCTGGCGTCCCGAGGCGCGGCTACTCTAATTCCGGGAATCATGGCGGCGATCGCCAGATCCCACATCCCGTTATGACTAGCCCCATCAGCTCCGGTAATACCTGCGCGATCCAAAACCACGGTAATACCTTGTTTATGCAGGGACGCATCCATTAACAGCTGATCGAAAGCCCGGTTTAAAAAGGTGGCGTAAAGGGCAATAACCGGGTGACACCCGGCAAAGGAAAGACCGGCTGCCATAGTCATCGCATGCTGCTCCGCGATCCCCACATCAAATACCCGCTGGGGGAACTGAGATCGCAGCGGTTTTAACCCTACCGGCTCCATCATGGCCGCCGAAATCCCTACAATCTTGGGATTACGTTTAGCAAGCTGCACAATTTCGTCCGCAAATACCGATGTCCACCCGAAGCGTTCCTTCTTTACCGGTAAACCGGTTTCGGGATGAATCGGACCGACCGTATGGAAATGATCCGCATCATTTTCTTCTGCCGGAGAATACCCTCGGCCTTTCTCCGTGATGACATGCACAATGATCGGCCCAGAAAACTCTTTCGCCCGAGCAAGCTGGAACTCGGTGGCCACAATGTCATGACCGTCAACTGGGCCGGTATATTTAATTCCCAGATCCGAAAACATAACTTGTTCAGGAGAAACCATATCGGCCATGCCGCGTTTAATCCCATGCAAGGCATCATAGGTGAGCTCCCCGGGTTTACCTCGAGACTTAAGATGCTGTTTTCCCCAACGTAACGCCTTCTCATAGGCGGGAGAAGTACGCAGCGCATCCAGATGGTGCGCCAGACCCCCGATAGTGGGCTCATAGGAACGACCATTGTCGTTAACTACGATAATCAAGCGGAGATCGGGACGTTCAGAGATATTGTTCAAAGCTTCCCAAGTCATTCCCCCGGTCATGGCACCATCCCCAATGACTGCCACCGTATAGGAACGGTCTCCTTTAAGAGCTTTAGCTTCCGCTACCCCCTGCGCCCAAGACAATGCGGTAGAAGCATGGGAGTTTTCCACCACGTCATGTACCGATTCCGCCCGCGAAGGATAACCTGACAGCCCTTGCGCGGTGCGCAGGTGGGCAAAATTTTTGCGTCCCGTAAGGATCTTATGAACATAGGCTTGATGCCCGGTATCAAAAATAATAGTGTCAGTGGGGGAAGAAAACATGCGGTGGAGTGCAATCGTTAGCTCTACTACCCCCAGGTTAGGCCCCATATGCCCCCCGGTTTTCGCCACGTTCTCTACCAGGAATGACCGAATCTCCCCCGCCAGGTCTGCCAACTCGAGGCTAGAGAGCTTCTGCAAATCTGCCGGGTTATTTATCCGATCGAGTATTTTTGCCACCCAGCCAGTTTAGCCACAATTTGTATTAATGAGGGCTTGGATGGATTAATCTACTAGTTACTTGCGCCAGCCCGCCCGGCACGCCAAACTGAAACCATGGGTAAAAAACCTTCCGGACGTGCCAATTCTTTTGTGAGCTCCCGCGCGGGACTCACTGCTTTGGCGATCACCATCGGAGCGATAGTAGGGCTGGTAGCAGTAGCTTTTTATTACCTAATAGCAGGTTGGAGTTACCTGGTAACCGGTTATAGCGATTACCCTGCTCACGCGGGAGCCGCCCACGGATTCCTCGGTTTATCACCGGTGTTCATCATTGCAGTTCCCGTGCTGTCTGCCCTGCTATATGGACCGGTAGTGGAGTATTTCACCCCCGGCAGCCGCGGGCATGCCGTCCCGGAAGTGATGTTCGCTGTCCGCCGTAAAGGCGGGAGGATTCCCGGACGCACCGCCCTAGTTAAGTTATTTGCGGCTTCTTTGACTTTGGGAGGAGGGGGAAATGCCGGACGGGAAGGACCGATTGTCATGATTGGCGCGGCTATTTCTTCTTGGGTAGGTACCCGCCTGGGCTTGAACAAGCGACGCCTGATGTTCCTATGTGCCTGTGGGGCTGCCGCGGGGATTGCCGCTACTTTTAACGCTCCCCTGGCTGGTGCTTGTTTCGCGCTCGAAGTAATACTCGGTACCCTCAGCGCCGAGGACTTTGTTTTCATTGTATTCGCCTCCGTTTCGGCTTCCCTTATCTCGCAGCAGTTTTTGCCTGACCAGGCCAGTGTGCCCCTCAGCCAATCCTTGGACGTGTTTTCCCATAGCGATTACCTGCTAGTGGCGGTGGCGGCTTTGCTAGCAACCTTGGCGGGGATCGGGTTTTCTAAACTTCTCTACCTGATTTGGGATGGGATCGACCTGGTTTATCACTGGAAGGCTTGGTTTCGCCCGGTCGCTGGTTCATTGGTTCTGGGAGTATTTCTTTACTTTTTTCCCTTGCTCTATGGCACTGGGGAAAGCGTACAGCTGCGGGTACTCTCGGGTGATTTTCCGGTTTGGATGATTCTAGCGTTACTTTTTGGGCGCGCTTTGAGTGCCTCTTTCACTATTTCTATGGGGGGAGCCGGCGGAGTCTTCGGTCCCACCTTATTTGTAGGCGCTTGTGCGGGGATGGCGGTGGGGCAGTTAGTCCAACCTTGGTCGGCTTCTTCAACTGCCATTTATGGAGTAATCGGGATGGGGGCGGCTTTCGCGGCCGCCTCTCGTGCACCCCTAACCGCGGTGTTCATTATTATCGAGATGACCAGGCAGTATTCTCTAATTCTACCGATGATGCTGGCGGTAGGGATTGCCACCGGGATTTCCCTATTTATGACCCGCTCAACTATTTATACCCAAAAATTGCACCGCCGCGGTGACCGGCTGTCAGACCCGGTGTCGGATACTTTATTGGGGCGCTCCACCGCATCGGATCTGATGCACGAACCGCCTCAACTTTTAAGTCAAGAGATCACCCTTGCTCAGGCGGAAAGAGCCCTGGAAACTAGCGGAGAAACCTCTTTGGCGGTGGTAGATTCTCAAGGAGAATTCCAAGGCTCGGTGAGTGCCCTGCTGCTCGGGCACGAGATCGACAAACGCGGCGAAGATACGCCTTTGAGGGAAATCCCCTTAACTGCGACTTTCTGCACCCCCACTGAACTCCCTAGTCAAATCCTCAAAGAGCTGGCAGAGTCCCCACTTTCTAACCTGCCGGTAGTGGGACGCTCTCAAGAAGTCTTGGGTTATATACGAGGACGCGACCTGATCGTCAAGCTTTACCGGCAGCAAACCCACGCGCTTAGCCAACGCGATCTAGGCGACTCCCTGGGGCGTCGCATTCGTAAGCGCTGGACCCATCGTCACCACCGCTAACGATCAACTCTCAGAAATAACTCGCACAACCACGATCCGGGGTGGCAAAAGATGCGGGAGACCGGTTGTAATCTCTAACCAAAACATCGGAAACATACCTGTTTGTCTCAGTGAGATATTGCCTCTAGACGGGTGCAAGCACGGCTAATTTAGGTCCTCCGAGCGCTTTTGCCGCCCCGGATACTACGCGAGCGACCTAGATTCCTTGCGATTTACACGTTGTTCGCTTTGGCCAAATCCGCTATGGCAGCAAAACTCTGGGCACGGTAAAAGATGCGAGAGGGGGCTTGATTCGAGCGAAGCAAGAATCACCGGGGTCCCCCGAGCGCTTTTACCGTGCCCAGAGCACAAGCGTTATTGCATTCCTAGGCAACTAGGTTGCGCAGTACGTACTGCAGGATGCCACCGTTGCGGTAGTACTGGGCTTCACCGGGAGTGTCGATTCGCACGGTGGCGTCAAACTCTATGACGGAGCCGTCACTCTTGGTTGCAGTCACCTTCATAAGCTGCGGAGTTACCCCTTCGTTAAGCTGGGTAATCCCGCTAATATCGAAGGTTTCAGTCCCGTCCAGGCCGAGGGAATCGGCACTTTCGCCTTCAGGGAATTGCAGTGGCAGGATTCCCATCCCGATCAGGTTGGAGCGGTGAATCCGTTCGAAAGACCGGGCGATCACTGCTTTAACCCCCAGCAGCAAGGTGCCTTTAGCTGCCCAGTCGCGCGAGGATCCAGTACCGTATTCTTTGCCGCCGAGCACTACCAGGGGCACGCCGGCCTGGGCGTAGGACACCGAAGCATCGTAGACGGGTACTACTGGAGCATCGGCTTTGGTGAAGTCCTTGGTGAAACCGCCCTCCACATTGTCGAGGAGCTGGTTACGGATACGGATATTCGCGAAAGTGCCACGCATCATCACTTCGTGGTTACCGCGTCGCGAACCATAGGAGTTGAAGTTGCGCCGTTCCACTCCGTGGGAGCTTAGGTATTGACCAGCCGGAGTCTTGGACGCAAACGCACCTGCGGGAGAAATATGGTCGGTAGTTACCGAATCTCCTAGTTTCAGCAGCACCCTAGCTGCGGAAATATCTTGTACCGGTTCCGGGGTTTCTGGCATTCCTTCAAAGAAAGGTGCCCGGCGTACATAGGTGGAGTCATTATCCCAAGCAAAAGTGGGTGAATCGGGTACCTCCAGCGATTGCCAGCGATGATCACCCTCGAATACGCTGCGGTAATCCTGCAGATACATATCACGATCGATAGCTTGACCGATCGCTTTTTCCACCTCTTCGGCAGCCGGCCAAATATCACGCAGGTAGACGGGATTGCCGCGGTTGTCCGCTCCCAGCGCCTCGGTTTCGAAATCAAAATCCATCGTTCCCGCCAGGGCGTAGGAAATCACCAGGGGCGGAGATGCTAAGTAGTTCATTTTCACATCGGGATTAATCCGGCCTTCAAAGTTACGGTTACCAGAAAGCACCGACACCACCGTCAGGTCTGCACCCTCTACCGTGTTGTGGACTTCCTCGGGCAGCGGGCCGGAGTTGCCGATACAGGTAGTGCAACCGTAACCGACAATATCGAAGCCCAGCTGCGACAGATAGGGCATCAGACCAGCCTTTTCGTAGTAGTCGCGTACTACTTGGGAACCGGGAGCTAGCGAAGTTTTCACCCACGGCTTAGGCGTTAGTCCCCTTTCAGCGGCGTTCTTGGCGAGTAAACCCGCCGCCATCATCACCGAGGGATTCGAAGTGTTAGTACAGGAAGTAATGGAGGCAATCACCACGTTACCGTGATCCATGGCTACTTCTTCCCCACTGCCCAGTTTGACCTGAGTGGGGCGGGTAGGACGCATCAATACTGGATCAATGGTCTTATCGCCGGCAACATAGTCGGGCAAAATCTTCTTGAAAGAATCTTTGGCCATTGCCAGTTCGATGCGGTCTTGGGGACGCTTCGGACCGGCGATAGAGGGTACTACGGTGGATAGATCCAGTTCCAGATATTCGCTATAACGCGCTTCGTGAGCGGGGTCATGCCACAGTCCTTGCCGCTTAGCGTATTCGCGCACGAGGGCGCAGGATTCTTCACTGCGGCCGGTCAGGTGCAAGTAGTCGATAGTGACCTCATCAATGGGGAAGATAGCGGCAGTCGAACCGAACTCAGGCGACATATTGCCGATAGTGGCGCGGTTAGCTAGAGGAACCGCCCCCACGCCCTCGCCATAGAACTCAACGAACTTCCCAACTACTCCGTGGTCACGCAACATTTGGGTAATGGTGAGCACTACGTCAGTGGCGGTAGCGCCGGGAGCGATTTCGCCGGTCAGTTTGAAGCCCACTACCCGCGGAATCAGCATTGATACTGGCTGTCCCAGCATCGCCGCCTCAGCCTCGATTCCGCCAACGCCCCAGCCGAGGACGCCCAGACCATTAACCATAGTGGTGTGGGAGTCGGTACCTACCAAAGTATCGGGGTAAGCCAGCGCGCCGTCCTCGTCCTTATCAGCGAATACTACCCGCGCCAGATATTCAATATTTACCTGGTGCACAATCCCGGTTCCCGGAGGTACTACCCGGAAGTTTTGGAACGCGCCCTGCCCCCAGCGCAGGAACTGGTAGCGTTCCTGGTTGCGCTGGTACTCGATGTCCATGTTTTTTTCCACGGCATCTTGGGAGCCGAATACATCGATTTGCACCGAGTGGTCAATAACCATTTCTGCCGGGACCTGCGGGTTAATCAGATCCGGGTCTTTACCCAGGTTAACTACCGCATCTCGCATAGTTGCCAGGTCCACGATGCAGGGAACACCGGTGAAGTCTTGCATTAATACTCGCGCCGGGCTGTATTGGATTTCCTGACTGGGCTGGGCATCGGGATCCCAGTTCGCGATCTGTGTGATCTGCTCTTTGGTGATATTTTCCCCGTCCTCGTTTCGCAGCAGGTTCTCTGCCAGGATTTTGAGGGAGTAGGGTAATTTTTCGGTGCCGGGCACCGCTTTTAAGTCATAGATTTTATAGCTATTATCGCCGACTTTTAACTGGGTCGCGGCGTCAAAGCTGTTCAAACTCATTGCAACCTCCCGCAGGGAATCAAAATATTTTCTCTTGATATCAAGATACTTTGCGAAGCGCTCGAATGCCAGTGTTACGAGTTTTTTGCCTCTTAGAGCGGACAGAAACCGGCATACCAGAGACAAAAAACCTTTCCACCTGAGAGGACGAGTACGCGGGCTGAAGACAGAGCGTCACTCTGCTTTCAGCCCGCGGGCACGATTACACCCCTAAACATCAGGGATTTATAAAAGAATTTCCTTACCTAATTTCCTTTTACGTTACTTTTCAGAAAGCATTCTTAGAAACTTTTAGGACGCAACCTCGGCAGCGCTCCCCCACCCGTTTTCTCCCTTGGGGCGAGCCTCAGGGTGCATAATCAAATACTTCAAGGTAGCAACTACCTGCCGGGCGCTGTACCCATGAAACATATTGTCTTTACCACCTTTGGCGAACTGAATAATCGTATCCAAAGTCAGGTAGTGGTAGTGATCGTAATGCGGAATCACAAACCGCTGGTTTTCCCGGTCATACCGGGTGGCATGGGTGACGTTTCCGTAAGTAATGTACTTTAGCGGCACAATCAGTTTCGCTTCGACCTCGTCATAAGTGAAACGTTCATCTTCCTCAATCGGCGAAGTATCTTTCGGTTTTTCTTCCTGATATTCCGTAATTTTAATATCGGGATATAGCGCGGAGGGATCTGTATAACTAATCCCCTCGTGCCCATCGGCGAAGTGCAGATGCCAATGGTCACCGTGGCGTTCAATTCTTACTACCCGTTCCGGATCATTGGGGTCTGGTTTTCCACTTCCCGGTTTAGGCTTTGGCTTTGTTTCTACGTCCGGCTTTGAGGTTTGCCCTTTATCGGGCTTGCTTGCACTCCCGCTACCGGAATGTGAGCCGGCGTATTGCCCAATCTTGATTCGCGGGAACACCTTTGCGGGATTATCGTAAGTAATATATTCCTGCCCGTGCTTGGTGTAGGCATGATAGTGATCTCCGTGTTGTAAAATCTTCACGATTGGCAGTTTCGCCAGCTGCTGCAAGGAAACGACCGACACAAAAGGTAGTTTGCCTCCCGGAGCCGGCCTACTATGGCTACCGCCGGTTCCTTTGTGTCTTTTGGGGCTAAGTGCTGGGTTGAATGGGGAGGACGGACCAGCCGGACGCGGTGACCACCCGCTGGGTACGGTTACTTTCCCGTTCCCGTGACTGCCGTTATAAGTTCCGAGCGCAACCCCAGGATATAGAGAGCGCGGATCACTATAGGTAATAAACTCTCGACCATCAGCAGTGTAAACATGATAGTGATCACCGTGTTTCAATATCTTTACTACCGCGTTTGACACGAGGGCGGACAGTTGAGAAGTAGAAACTACTTTCGCTGCTCCTTTTAACTGAGCAGTAGTCTTTGCTTTTGAAGGGTCAGTGTAGGTAATAATTTCCCGACCGTCGTTAGTGTAGACATGCCAGTGATCTCCATGTTTCCTGACTCTTACGATCTCATTGTTAGCAACTTCCGCGTCTACTAACACTTCAGTGGTTTCATCTTGTTTATATTTGGGCTCTTTTGGTTGCACTCTCGCGCCTCCCACAGTGGAGATAGCACTCCCTCGGGATTGAAATTCATTGCTGCCCCCAAAAGCCACCCCCAACGCGAATGCGCTTGAGGTAAGCACCAGGGTTAATGCCACTGCAACCCCAATTATCACTTTATTAATTTTCATTTTTCTCCTTACTTTTTGCGAAAGACCAAGGCTGTAAGCAGCCCGAATACGGATATGAGGACGATTACCGCGCCGGGGCGCAGGTTTTGGTAGTACGAGATGATTAGCCCCGCGTACACGAACACGAGGGAGGCTCCTATCGAAACTAGGAGCGTACCGCGATAGGTTTTAGCCAATTGCATAGCGCAAATTGAGGGGATAACCAGGATAGAGGACACTATCAGCGACCCAATGGTTTTAGCAGCTACCGAGACTGACAGCGCCACCAGCAGCGAGAACACAAAGTTTAGCTTTCGGGAGTTAATCCCGAGCAATCTGGCCGCTTCAGTATCAAATAGGGTGAGATAAAGGTGGCGGTACAGGAGTTTGTAAATGATCAAAACTACCAACCCCACCCCCAACACCAGATATAACTCGAGGTCACCAAGGGTAACTATCGAGCCAAATAGATAGCTGGTGATGGCGCTAGAGCCACCGGAGAAACTGGTGAAAATCCCCGCCAGCCCGATTGAGGCGGCCAAAATAATGACGGTAGATATTTCTTGATAGGCACGCAAACGAGCCCTCAGCGCCTCCACCCCTAAAGCGGCAATTACGCAGGCAACCACCGAACCTACTAGCGGATTAAACCCGAACGCTAACCCGGCGGCTACACCCGCTAGGGAGGAATGCGAGAGTGTATCCCCCATCATTGACAGCCGCTTCAACACAATCGGCAATCCGATTAGAGGTAAAAGTACTGCCAGGATGGTTCCTACCAGAAAAGCGCGCTGCATGAAGTCATAGGCGAGCAGATTCACCGGCACTCCTTTTATATTCTTCCAGCTGAAGTCGAGTTAAGATCCCTCTTTCAAGGCGGTAGGCTTCATCTAGAAACAAGGCGGCTTCCGCTAGATGATGGGTAATCATGAGGACGGAGTTGCCGGCTAGGCATTGCCGGCGCAATATCTGATACAGCTCTAGGGAGAACTGCTGGTCTACCCCACCGGTTGGCTCGTCAAGAAGAATTAGGCGCGCCTGTTTCAGTAGAGCTACGAGCAGACCTACCCGTTTCAATTGCCCGCCAGAGAGTTCACTTAATCGATGATTTTGCACCGCCGTTAGCCCCACGTTTTCCAGTAACGCTTCCGGGTCTGTTTTCTGTTTAAGCTGCGCTAAATACATCTTTAGCAGTTCTTTAACCGTGGTGGGAAAGTTTCGGTATCTGCTGACAGCTTCTTGGGACAGGTAGGCGAGGTCGCGATAGTGATTATCTACACTGAGCGAATCTTCAAACAGCCGGATTTGTCCTGTTTCTGCTTTGAGTTTTCCGAGAATTAGGTTCATCAAGGTGGTTTTGCCGACACCGTTTCCCCCTACTATCGCCGCGAACTTACCGGCTGCCAGTGAGAAATCAACTCCTTGCAAGAGCGGATATTCTCCATAAGTAAAGTGGAGTTTTTCTATTTCCAGTACCTTACTCATCGGAAGGATTCCATCAGGTTAGTGAGATTTTTCTGCATTAGCCCGAGGTATCCCAGGTTTTCTTCCTCTTTAGTTAGATGCTCCATGGTGTAGAGGGTTCCGGTTTTTGCTCCGGTAGTGCGCGCTAGAGTTTCCGCTACTTTCGGAGTGGCTTTCCCTTCAAAGAAAATGGTGCTGATTCGATGTTTTTCAACGAATTCAGCGATTGTAGCTAGTTGGTTAGCCGAGGGTTCGTCCTCGGGAGAGATTCCGGTGACTGCTACCTGTTTTAGTCCATAGTCGTCCGCCAGATAGTTAAAGGCGGCATGAGAGGCAACAAAGTAGCGTTTTTCAGCAGGGATTTTAACTATTTCTTGTTGGAACTTTTTATCTAGTGCCTGGAACTTTTCTTGGGCTTTCTTTAGATTTTCCCGGTAGTAGCCGGCATTATCAGGGTCAATAGCACTTACTTTTTCGTAAATGGTTTGTAACTCGATTTGCGCATTTTTTACGCTCAGCCAAGTGTGAGGGTTGATTGCGGTGTTGTCAGTGCGCGCGGCATCTTTGTTTCTTAACAGCGTTAGCCCTTGCGATAAATCAAGGAATTTTTCGTCTTTCCCGATTGCTTCGCGCAAATCTGCAATAAAGCTTTCCATGCCGGCTCCGTTGTAAACAATCAAGTCGGCTTTAGATAGTTCTGCCCGCTGGGCAGTTTGCAGTTCAAAATCGTGAGGTTCCTGAGAGCCCGAAATCACGGACTTTACCTCCATCTTGTCACCCACGATTTGTTTACTCAGGTCGAATACCGGAAAAAACGTGGCATACAGGAGGAGTTTTTTCGACTCAGATTTGTTGCCCACATTCGCGCTATGAGAGTTGGTTGCACATCCGACCGTAGACAGCAGAAAAACGGCGGCAATGATGGAAGAGACCAGCACTTTTAGTCTATTTTTTTGCACGATTATTCCTAACGGCTTTCTAGTTTGGTTGTGTTTGACTTTTACTTACCCACAAATCTTAACGGTAATGAGAATGGTTATCAATTTAGGAGAGTTGCGGATAATTACAAACCGTAGGGCGAGGCTGCCTACTCCTCCGCTACAGCCAATCGTCGGAACAGACTACCGCCAATCATCGGAACGAATTGCCGCCAATCGTCGGAAAGCAATGGTAGAATCAACAAATGGACAGGAATGCGACGCAGTTATTCACTTAAGGAACGGTAAATACGGTCTCATTGAAATTAAACTTGGTGGCGACAAGCTAATTGAATACGGTACAGAGACTTTAAAGTCAATGGAAGCAAAAATTGATACCGAGAAAATGAATAGTCCATCTTTTCTTATGGTTTTGACAGGAACCGGCGACTGGGCATACCGACGCAAAGATGGCGTTTACGTAGTTCCCATTGGTTGCTTAAAAAACTGAGACCAATATAAGAATCCTGTTTTCAGCTTTTTCATTTCTGAGTATCTTCAATCTGCTTTAAATCTTTCTCGATAGAGTAAAGTGTAACCGCCATCATCAAAGCAGGATTTAATTACGGCATAGCATTTTTTGCCGTTGCGAGAGGTTCTGCTTTGGTGAGCTGAACTAGCCTTGCCCCCCCGAGGCAGTATGCATTGCACCCTCTTGGGTGTACCTTTTAACGATAGGAAAAGCTATCGTTAAAAGGTTTAATTGCCATTTACGACTTTCTCAATATCTCTTTTCCCATAAAGAACACGAGAAACCACAACTTCATGCTTTTCTTCGCGAACAAAATAAAAAATAAGAAAACTATCGCACGCCATGAACCTTAAACCTCGACTTTTCCAAGGATCCAGATCCACTAACCTATGCCTCATCGGGAACTGATGAAGGCTTTGAATAGCTTTTTCTATCCTATCTATTTGTCCTCTACCACTTTTAGGTGACAATAAATTAAAGGTGATATATGCATAAATGCCCCGCAAGTCCTCTTCTGCTTCATGTGATATGCAAACCGCATAGCTCATAAACCAAATTCCTTGTGCAAAGATTCAAATACTTCGTATGCCGTTTTCTGCTTGCCAGATAATACTAACAGATAACATTTCGCCAGCTCTTCTTTCAATTCTTTATTTGTCTTTGCA